>CAZVRI010000039.1:21243-26041 GCA_964629855.1 uncultured Thermoleophilaceae bacterium | reverse complement strand
AGGTGAAGATCGTCGACGAGTTCACCGGCCGCATCCTCGAGGGCCGGCGCTGGTCCGAGGGCCTGCACCAGGCCGTCGAGGCGAAGGAGAACGTGGCGATCCAGGAGGAGAACCAGACCGTCGCCACGATCACCTACCAGAACTACTTCCGCCGCTACGACAAGCTCGCCGGGATGACCGGCACTGCGCTGACCGAGGCGACCGAGTTCATGAAGATCTACGAGCTCCAGGTGGTCGAGATTCCGACCAACCGCCCGATGGCGCGGATGGATCAGAACGACAAGATCTACAAGACCAAGCCCGGCAAGTGGAACGCCGTCGCGCGGGCGATCCAGGAGCGCCACGACGCCGGACAGCCGGTGCTCGTCGGAACGATCTCGGTCGAGGTCTCCGAGCTGCTGTCGGCCGAGCTGAGCAAGCGCGGCATCAAGCACGCGGTGCTCAACGCGAAGCCCGAGTACGCCGAGCGCGAGGGCGAGATCATCGCCGAGGCGGGCCGTCCCGGCGCCGTCACGATCGCGACCAACATGGCCGGCCGTGGCGTCGACATCAAGCTCGGCGGCAACGCCGAGCACCTGACCGAGCTGGAGCTGCGCGGCAAGTACGAGCCCGGCACGCCGGAGTACGACAAGGCTTGGGCCGAGAAGTTCCCAGCGCATGAGGCTACGGTCAGCGAGGACCGTCAGAAGGTGATGGACGCTGGCGGGATGTTCATCCTCGGAACCGAGCGCCACGAGTCGCGCCGGATCGACAACCAGCTGCGCGGCCGCGCCGGCCGCCAGGGCGACCCGGGCGAATCGCGCTTCTACCTCTCGGCTGAGGACGACCTCGTGCGGCTGTTCGCCGGCGACCGGATCTACCGGATCCTCGACCGGCTAGGCCCGACCAGCGAGGACGGCGAGGAGGAGCCGATCGAGGCGGGGATGCTCTCGAAGCAGATCGAGGGCGCCCAGAAGAAGGTCGAGGAGCAGAACTTCCTGATCCGCAAGCGCGTCCTCGAGTACGACGACGTGATGAACCAGCAGCGCGAGATCATCTACGAGTACCGCGACCGCATCCTCGAGGGCGAGGACATGTCGGACAGCGCTCGCGAGCAGCTCGCCGAAGTCGTCGAGCGGATGGCGAACCAGTACATGGAGGGCGACTTCGCCGAGAGCTGGGACCTTCCGGGGCTCTACACCCAGCTCGAGCAGATGTACCCGGTCGGGATCGACTTCGAGGGCAGCGACGCCCAGCAGGTCGACCGGGCGTCGCTGGTCGCCGAGCTGCGCGAGGACATTGTCGAGGCCTACGCCGATCGCGAGGAGGAGCTCGGCGACGACCTGATGCGCGCGCTCGAGCGGTTCATGCTGCTCCAGATCATCGACGAGCGCTGGCGCGAGCACCTGCACGACATGGACTACCTGCGCGAGGGCATCCACCTGCGCGGGTTCGCCCAGATCGACCCGCTCGTGGCCTACAAGAACGAGGGCTTCGACATGTTCACCGGCCTGATGAACTCGATCTGGGAGGAGTTCGGCCGCTACATCTTCGTCGTCGACGTCCAGGTCGAGGGGGCCGACGGGGAGGCCCGCCGCACCACCTGGGGCGGATCGTCGAACACCAGCTCGACGTCGTCGTTCAACTACGCCGGCGGTACCGCCGCCGACCAGCCGAGCGCACTGACCGCCGCCGCGCAGGCCGCCGCGGCCGGGGTCGCGCCGGGAGCGGTGCAGAACGCCGCCGACTACGTCGCCGGCGACGAGCTCCAGGCGCCGCCCGTGATCGAGACGCGCCACGTCGCTGAGGAGGATCGGATCGGACGCAACGATCCCTGCCCGTGCGGCTCCGGCAAGAAATATAAGAAATGTCATGGTGCCTGACGGCCCCATGACTGGGCGAGTTACGTCAATGTGCCATGGCGCCTAGCGCCAGTGGCCTCCGCGACCAGCTGAAGCTGCTCGCGGACTACCTTTGACCCTGCTTCGCTGAGTGAGCGCGCGGACGCGCTCGAGGCCCAGATGGGTGCGGAGGGGTTCTGGGACGACCAGGCGACCGCCGCCAAGGTGTCGGCCGAGCACGCGCGCGTCCAGCGCCGGCTGAGCGAGTTCCAGACGCTCGAGTCCGACATCGGCGATCTCGAGGAGCTCGAGGAGATGGCCTCGGATGACGAGTCGATCGCCGCCGAGGTCGAAGAGCAGCGCTCTTCGATCGAGTCGCGCCTCGCGGCGCTCGAGGAGGCCCGCCTCTTCTCAGGCGAGTACGACGCCGGCGATGCCGTCGTGACCGTCAACGCCGGCGCCGGCGGCACCGACTCGCAGGACTGGGCGGAGATGCTGCTGCGGATGCTGATGCGCTGGGCGGAGAGCCGCGACATGACCGTCGAGCTCAAGGAGGCCAGCGAGGGCGAGGAGGCCGGCCTGAAGTCCGCGACCTTCACCGCCGCCGGCGAGAACGCCTACGGCCTCTTCTCGGCGGAGAAGGGCGTCCACCGGCTGGTGCGGATCTCGCCGTTCGACTCCGCCGCCCGCCGGCACACGGCGTTCGCGGGCGTCGAGGTGGCGCCGCTGGTCGAGGACGCCGTCGAGATCGAGATCGAGCCCGATGACCTCCAGATCGACACCTACCGCGCCTCAGGCGCCGGCGGGCAGCACGTCAACAAGACCGACTCGGCGGTGCGGATCACCCACCGGCCGTCTGGGATCGTCGTCCAGTGCCAGAACGAGCGTTCGCAGACGGCGAACAAGGAGACCGCGATGAAGATGCTGCGCGGCAAGCTGATCGAGGCTGAGGAGCGCCGCCGCGCGGAGGAGATCGCGAAGGCGAAGGGCGAGGCCCAGGACGTCGCCTGGGGCTCGCAGATCCGCTCCTACGTGCTGCACCCCTACACGATGGTCAAGGACCACCGCACGAGCGTCGAGATCGGCAACGCCCAGGGCGTCCTGGACGGCGATCTCGACGAGTTCGTACGTGCGGAGCTGCTGCGGCGGGCCGGCGCCGCGAACGGCGCCGGCTAGCCAGAGGCTTCGTCAGCAGCCGCGCGCCTTTGCCTGCTGCTTGGCGTTGCGCAGGCTGGCCTTCTCGCTCTTGACCTTCGCCTTGGCGCTCTTGACCTTCTTCTTCGCCTTGGTGACCTTGGCCTTCGCCTGCTTGGCCGCCTTCGTTCCCGGCGTCGTGCCCTTGGCGGCGGCGCGGGCGCTCTTGAGGTTCGCCTTGGCGGTCTTCAGCTTCGCCTGGGCCTGGGAGAGGCCGGCCGCCGCGATCTCCTCGCGCCGCTCGTAGCCACGGCACTTCGGGCTGGTGCGGTCGCCGCCCTTGCCGCCGCGGTCGTCGCGGTCGCGGCTCTTCTGGGCGGCGCTGGCGCCGTCGTCGCCGGTCGGCTGGGCGATCGAGTTGGCGGGAACGGCGACGGCGAGCGCCGCCAGGATGGCGGCGGGCGCGGCTAGGCGCTTGGTCGAAAGTCGCATTGGGCTGCGGAATCCTCCAGATCTGGGTGGGCAAGTCCTGCAGGCCCAACCTAACGCCACTACCGCGTCTGCGCCATCGCCCGGGGCGGGCCCTACGCGCCTTTCCCGTACAGTCGGCGCGATGCGCGACCTGATCCAGCGAGCCCTCGACGAGGACCTCGGTGCCGGCGACCTGACGAGCACCGCGGTCGTGCCGGAGGGCAGCCTCGCGACGGGTGTCGTGATCGCGAAGGCCGATGGTGCGGTCGCGGGGATCGACGTCGCCGCGGCGGTCTTCGAGACGGTCGACCGTGGCCTGTCAGTCGAGTCGCGCGCCGCCGACGGCGATCGGGTGGCGCCGGGCGACGAACTGCTGGCGCTGCGCGGCGACGCGCGGGCGATCCTGGCGGGCGAGCGGGTGGCGCTCAATCTGCTCGGTCGGCTGTCCGGTGTCGCGACGCTCACGGCGCAGTACGTCGCGGCCGTCGACGGGACCGGCACGCGGATCCTCGACACGCGCAAGACGACGCCTGGCATGCGCGCGCTGGAGAAGGCGGCCGTCGTCGCCGGTGGCGGCACGTCGCACCGCTTCGGGCTCTACGACGCGATCCTCGTCAAGGAGAACCACGTCCGCGTGGCTGGTGGGGTGGGGGAGGCGGCGCGGCGAGCGCTCGCCGGCGCGCCCGAGGGCGTTGTCGTCGAGATCGAGGTCGAGACGCTCGAGGAGCTCGACGAGGCGCTCGACGCCGGGATCGGGCGGGTGCTGCTCGACAACATGGACCCGGCCGCGCTGCGTACGGCGGTGCAGCGGACGGCCGGGCGGGCGGAGCTGGAGGCCTCCGGCGGAATCACGCTCGAGACCGTTCGCGCGGCCGCTGAGACAGGGGTCGACTTCATCTCCGTGGGCGCGCTGACGCACTCCGCGCCGGCGCTCGATGTGAGCCTGTTGTTCAGCTTCGAGGCCTAGCGGGCTACACTGCAAAGGCAGTCCGTAGCGCTCCCCCCGAGCGCGGACGTTCATTTCGACACCGAAAGAGGTTCGAAACATGCCGGCCCAGTCGATTCCCACTCAGGGAGCCGCCCCCACACAGCTACTGGAGCTGGAGGACATCCCTGCCCTCAAGGACGAGGTGCGCGCGCTCGCCGCTGAGCGCGACGCCGTGATCCTGGCGCACAACTACCAGCTGCCCGAGGTCCAGGACGTCGCCCACTTCGTCGGCGACTCGCTCGGCCTCTCGCGCCAGGCGGCGGCCTCCAACGAGCAGGTGATCGCCTTCTGCGGCGTCCACTTCATGGCCGAGACCGCTTCGGTGCTGTCGCCCGAGAAGACGGTGCTGCTGCCTGACCTCCACGCCGGCTGCTCGCTCGCCGAC
>CAZVRI010000039.1:5419-21233 GCA_964629855.1 uncultured Thermoleophilaceae bacterium | reverse complement strand
CGCGAGTGGAAGGCCAAGTTCCCCGGCGCGGTCGTCGTGATGTACGTCAACACGAGTGCTGAGGTCAAGGCCGAGACCGACTACTGCTGTACGTCGTCGAACGCCGTCCAGGTCGTCGAGCACATCTGGCGCGAGCACGGCGACGACACCGAGATCCTGTTCGGCCCGGACATGTGGCTCGGCGCCTACGTCGAGCGCGAGACGGGCCGCCGGATGCAGGTCTGGGACGGCGAGTGCCACGTACACGCCGGCATCCGCCCCGCCGACATCAACGACATGCAGGCCGAGCACCCGAGCGCTGAGTTCCTCGTCCATCCCGAGTGCGGCTGCACGACCCAGGTGATGGAGTTCGTGGCGTCCGGCGACATCGACGCCGAGCACACCCACATGCTCTCGACCGGCGGGATGCTCGACTTCGCGCGCGAGTCCCAGGCCGAGGAGTTCATCGTCGCCACCGAGACGGGGATGCTCTACCCGCTCGAGCAGGAGAACCCCGGCAAGACGTTCATCCCGGCGAACCGGATGGCCTCCTGCAAGTACATGAAGATGATCACGCTGCCGAAGCTGCGCGACGCGCTGCGCGAGATGCGGCCGGTCGTCAAGGTCGATCCAGCGATCGCGGAGCGCGCTCGGATCCCGATCGAGCGGATGGTCGCGATCGGCCCGGGCAGCGCGGTCAAGCGTTGAAGCGCCTGTATCCGCGTCCCGGCGAGACCACCGCCGAGGACCTCGTCGGCCAGCTCGACTTCGGCTCCCACGCTCCCGACGACCGCCCGTATGTGGCCGTCAACATGGTCTCGACGCTCGACGGCCGTGCCGCCACCGACGGCGACACCCGCGGCCTCGGCGGCGACCAGGACCGCGAGCTGTTCCACCTGCTGCGGACGGCGGCCGACGCGATCCTCGTCGGCGCCGGCACGGTTCGCATCGAGCGCTACGCCGAGGCGGTCAAGAACGACGAGCTCCGCGCCCGCCGCGAGCGGCACGGGCTCGACCCGGAGCAGCCGACGGTCATCGTCTCGGCCCGGCTGGTCCTGCCGTCCGACCTGCCGCTGCTCCAGGCCCCCGGCGCGCCGGTGATCGTCGCCACCGCCGCCGACCACGAGCTGGAGGGCGTGGCGGCGGATGTGACCTACGAGCGCACGGCTGACGACCTCAAGCTGCTGCTCGCCCGCCTGCGCGCCGACCACGGCATCCGGTCGGTGATCTGCGAGGGCGGCCCGACGCTCGTCTCGTACATGCTCGCCGCCGGCCTGATCGACGAGTTCTTCCTCTCGCTCGCGCCAAAGTTCGCCGGCGGGGGAGACGAGCCGACGATCAGCACCGGTCCGGCGCTTCCCGAGCCGGTCGACGCCGAGCTGGTCTGGCTCTGCGAGGCCGAGCACGCGCTCTTCGGGCGCTGGCGCATCAAGCGCTGACGCCGCGCGGCGCGCTGCAAGAAGCGTTGCAGACCCTGCACGTGGGGTTGCACCTGCAAACGGGCATCTTCCGGCCCGGTAAGAAGAGTGGTCGCAGATGGCCCAACTACGTACTCGCAGGCGGCCGGACCCGACTCCGGCGCCCACTCCGCTGCCCTCCGGCGACGTTCCCGTCGTCGAGCTGCGCGACGTCTCGAAGGTCTACGACGGCGGCTCCGTCGGGCTCGAGCGCGCCACGCTGAGCATCGGACGGGGCGAGTTCGTCTTCCTTGTCGGCTCGACCGGCTGCGGCAAGTCGACCTGCATCCGCCTGCTGATGAAGGAGCTCGAGGCGTCGAGCGGCGACGTCCTGATCGCCGGCAAGAAGCTCAACGACATCGACCGCTCGAAGGTCCCGTACCTGCGCCGCAACATCGGCACGGTCTTCCAGGACTACAAGCTGCTGCCGAACCGGACCGTGTACGACAACGTCGCCTACTCACTGCAGGTGATCGGCGAGCAGCGCGACGAGATCCGCCGCAAGGTGCCGGACATCCTGCGCCTCGTCGGCCTCTCGACGAAGCTGCACAACTTCCCCGACGAGCTGTCGGGCGGCGAGCAGCAGCGCGTCTCGATCGCGCGCGCGTTCGTCAACCACCCGCCGCTGCTGCTGGCAGACGAGCCGACCGGCAACCTCGACCCCGAGACGTCGATCGGGATCATGCAGCTGATCTACCGGATCAACAAGACCGGGACGACCGTCGTCGTGGCGACCCACGACAAGGAGATGGTCGACAAGATGCGCCG
Organism: uncultured Thermoleophilaceae bacterium; assembly: GCA_964629855.1. Classification (GTDB taxonomy): domain Bacteria; phylum Actinomycetota; class Thermoleophilia; order Solirubrobacterales; family Thermoleophilaceae; genus JAAYBF01. Next base: position 19,029 of record CAZVRI010000039.1, on the reverse strand, counting down.
CCGCGTGATCGAGCTGCGCGAGGGCCGCATCGTCCGCGACGAGCAGTCGGGCATGTACCGCCCCGACGAGTCGACGACCGAGTTCGCGATCCGCCTGCGCGGTGAGCTGGGCGTCGGCGCCGAGGGACACCCGAACTAGCCGATGAGCTTCCCCTTCTTCTTCAAGGAGGCCGTCCGCGGCCTCTCGCGCAACTCGGCGCCGGCGCTGGCCGCGATGCTGACCGTGCTGCTGACCGCGCTCGTCCTGGGCGTGTTCATCCCGATCGTCCAGGCGACCACCGGCACCGCGAACGAGGTTCGCGACCGTGTCGTCGTCAACGTCTACATCGCCGACGAGGCCACCAAGGCCGAGCGCCAGCAGCTCGCCGCCGCGCTCGAGCGCACGACCAACGTCAAGTCGGTCGAGTACGTCTCGAAGGAACAGGGGCTGGCCGAGGCCGAGCGCAAGAACCCCGAGGCGTTCGCCGAGGGCACCAAGCTGCTCGGCGCGAACCCGCTGCCGGACATGTACCGCGTCACGCCCGACGACCCGGACCAGGTCTCGGCGATCGTCGACCGCCTCGCTCCGGTCGGCGCCGACGGCGCCCGCGAGCCCTCGCTCGCCGCGATCGACGAGGTGCGCAACAAGGAGGAGGACACCGAGAAGATCCTCTCCGCGACCGGTCTTGTGAAGATCCTCACCGGCGGTCTGATGGCGCTGCTCGTGTTCGCCTCGATTGCGCTCGTCGCCAACACGCTGCGCCTGTCGATCTTCGCGCGCCGGCGCGAGGTCGAGGTGATGAAGCTCGTCGGGGCGACGAACTGGTTCATCCGCTGGCCGTTCGTGATCGAGGGTGTGATCGTGGGGTTGATGGGCGGCGTGCTGGCCGTGCTGCTGCTGACGATCGCCAAGGAGACCTTCATCGATCCGCTCCAGGCGCGCTTCGACCTGCTCGCGGCGCCGGAGACGATCAACTTCCCGCTGCTTATCGTCGTACTGCTGTTTGCCTGCGTCGCCGTGTCGGCGGCCGGGTCGGCGATCACGCTGCGCCGCTTCCTGCGCGTCTGAGCGCCCTGTCCGACTACCCTTCACCGTCCTCATGGGCGCCCTCCTCAAAGTAACCGCAGTCATCGCAGCCGCCGCTGTGCTGCTGGTCGGTGGCATCTGGCTGGGTGGGCACCCGGAGTCGCTGCCCGATCCGCTGCGCAACGCGTTCGTGAGCGACGACCGCGGCTTGCGCGCCGAGCTCCAGGACGCGATCCAGGACGACTTCTACAAGCCGGTCAATGACGCGCAGATCGAGCAGGGCTCGCTGAAGGGCATGGTCGAGGGCCTCGACGACCGCTTCTCGAACTACCTGACCCCGAAGGAGACCGCGGAGTTCCAGCAGTCGGTCGAGGGCCGCTTCGAGGGCGTCGGGATGAACGTCGACCAGGACAAGCGCGGGCTGCGGGTGCTCAATGTCTTCGAGGGATCGCCGGCCGCGCGCGGCGGGGTCAAGAAGGGCGACTTCATCACCGAGGTCGACGGCCGCTCGATCGCCGGTCAGGCCGCCGACGTCGCGACCGCCAAGATCAAGGGACCCGCGGGCACCACGGTCTCGCTCCAGCTCGTCGACCCCGAGAGCTTCGAGCCGCGCACGGTCAAGCTGAAGCGCGCCCGGATCGAGATCCCGATCACCACCGGCCGGATCGTCGAGCGCAACGGCAAGAAGCTCGGGATCGTCACGCTCAGCACCTTCAGCGAGGGCGCCCACGGACTGGTCCGCAAGGAGATCGACGAGCTGCTCGAGAAGGGCGCCGAGGGCATCCTGCTCGACCTGCGCGGCAACGGCGGCGGACTGCTCAACGAGGCGGTCCTGGTCGGCTCGGTCTTCATCGACGACGGCCTGATCGTCTCGACGAAGGGACGTACCAAGCCGGAGAAGAAGTACGACTCGGTCGGCGGCTCGATCGACGAGGACATCCCCGTCGTCGTGCTGGTCGACCGCGGAACGGCGTCGGCGTCGGAGATCGTCTCCGGGGCGATCAAGGACCGTGGCCGCGGCACCGTCGTCGGCACCCGGACGTTCGGCAAGGGCGTCTTCCAGGAGGTCCAGCCGCTGTCGAACGGCGGCCTGCTCGACATCACCGTCGGCCAGTACTTCCTGCCGAACGGCGAGAACATCGGCGACAAGGGCGTCAAGCCCGACGTCAAGGCTCGCGACGACGTCAAGACCGAGCGCGACGAGGCCCTGCCGATCGCGCTCGACACGCTCGCCCAGAAGGCCTCCGGACAGTGAGCCGATGGGCGCCGCGCGGGCGCCCGACACGGCTCGACCTTCCGCTGGTCGCCGTGCTCGGCCGTCGCGGCCGGATGCTCGTCGCGAAGCCACTGTTCGATTCGCGCGGTGAGCAGATCGAGGTCGCGCGCGGCAAGGGCGGGGAGGGCGACGTCGTGCTCGTTGGCGCCGGCAAGCGCGGCGTGCGGGCACTGAAGGTCCTCGGCAAGCCGTGGGTGGCGCGCGACGTCGTCGAAGCGCTGATGATCGATCGGGGACTGCGGCGCTCGTTTCCTCGTCGCGTCGAAACGGAGGCGTTGGAGGTCGCGGCCGATCCGCCCGGACGGGGAGCTCGAACCGACCTCACGGCGCTGCCGACCTTCACGATCGATCCCGATAGCGCGCAGGACTTCGACGACGCGATCTCGGCGGAGCGGCTCGGCGACGGGCTGATCCGCATCTGGGTCCACATCGCCGACGTGACCGCGTTCGTACGTCCCGGTGGAGCGATCGATCGCGAGGCGCAGCGGCGCGGGACAAGCACCTACGTCCCCGGCGCGGTCGAGCCGATGCTGCCCGAGCGGCTGAGCAACGGCGAGTGTTCGCTGCGCCCGGGGGAGGACCGGCTCGCGGTGACGGTCGAGATGGAGATCGCCGGCGTGGACGTGCGCCGCGTCGCCTTCCACCGCTCGACGATCCGCTCCGACGCCCGGCTCACCTACGGCCAGGTCGACGAGGTCTTCGCCGGACGCGCGCGGGCCGAGGCGCCGTGGGGCGAGCCGCTCGCCGCCGCCCGCGAGGTAGCCCGGGCGCTGCGCGAGCGTCGCGAGCAGCGCGGCGCGCTCGAGGTCTTCTCGCACGAGCCGTCGTTCGAGTTCGACGCCGGCGGTCACGTCACCGGCGTCGCCCAGGACGTCGAGACCGAGTCGCACGTCCTGATCGAGGAGCTGATGATCCTCGCCAACGAGCAGGTCGCCGGCTATCTCGCCGATCGCAAGCTGCCGACGCTCTACCGCGTGCACGAGAAGCCCGACCCGCCGGCCGTCGAGGCGATGCTCGCCAAGCTGGCGGCGCTCGAGGTGCCGACGCCGGCCGCGCCAAAGGCGATGAGCCCACAGCAGGCCGCCGACGTGGCGGCGGAGGCGTCGCGGATGGCTGCCGCTTACGCGCGGACCCACGGGCGCGGCGCGGCGGCGTTCAGCTCGCTCGTCCTGCGATCGCTCAAGCCCGCGTACTACACGCCGCGCAACGTCGGCCACGCCGGGCTCGCTTCGCCGCGCTACTGCCACTTCACTTCGCCGATCCGCCGCTACCCCGACATCGTCGCCCACCGTGCGCTGCTTGCCGGCCTCGGGCTCGACGACACCGCGCCGCGCGCCCACGAGCTCGATGAGCTCGGCATCGTCTGCAGTGAGGCCGAGCGGACCGCGATGAAGATCGAGCGCGGCGCCGACGACATCTGTCTGGCGTTCCTGCTGGAGCGCCGGCTCGCCGAGGCCGCGACGGGATCCGAGGGCGAGCCGCCGATCTGGGATGGCGAGGTCGTCGGCGTGATCGGCAAGGGCTGGTTCATCCGCTTCGGCGACGAGCGCTTCGAGGGGATGCTGCCGGTCCGCCGCGTCGACGGCTGGTGGGAGACCGACGAGTACGAGAGCCAGCTGGTCGACGCCAACTCCGGCCGCGCGATCCGGCTCGGCGATCCGGTCCGCGTCGAGGTCGTGCGGGTCGAGCCGGTGCGCGGGCGCGTGGACCTCGACCTGGCCGTGTAGCGTCGGGTCGGCGATGGCGAAGAAGGGCAAGCGCAAGGCGGCACCCGGGGACCTGGCGAGCAACCGCCAGGCGTCCTTCCGCTACCACCTGCTCGAGAAGATCGAGTGCGGTGTGATCCTGCAGGGGTCGGAGGTCAAGTCGATCCGGGACGGCGGGGTCCAGATCAAGGACGCCTACGCGCACATCGACAAGCAGGAGCGGGTCTGGCTCCACAACATGCGCGTCGCGCCCTACCTGCCGGCGTCGCGCGACAACCACGAGCCCGAGCGGCCGCGCGAGCTGCTGCTGCATGCCGCCGAGATCGAGCGGCTGATCGGGCAGACGTCGCAGAAGGGGCTGACGCTCGTCCCGACACGGGTCTACCTGAAGGGGTCGCGCGTCAAGGTCGAGATCGCGGTCGCGCGCGGCAAGGACCAGGGCGACAAGCGGCGCGATCTCAAGGCGAAGGATCAGCAGCGCGACATCCAGCGCGCCCTCGCCGAGCGCGAGCGCTAGCCGCCCGCACGTTTAGGCTGCGCGCGTGGTCGAGGTAGACGCAGCGTCCTTCCTGGTCATCGTGGCCGTCGCCTCGCTCGCGGGGCTGACGTCGGCGCTGCTCGAGAGACGGATCGCAATACCGGTCGTCGTGATCGAGCTGTTGCTCGGGATCATCGTCGGGCCGGACGTGCTCGGGCTCGCGATGTCGGACAGCTTCACCGACTTCTTCTCCAACCTCGGGCTGGGGATGCTGTTCTTCTTCGCCGGCTACGAGATCGACTTCAAGCGGATCCAGGGGCAGCCGCTCAAGCTGGCGGTGCTTGGCTGGGTGCTGTCGCTGATCATCGCCTACACGGTCGGCGGCCTGCTGGCGTGGGCGGGGATCGTCCTGTCGCTGCTGTACACCGGCTCGGCGCTGGCGACGACGGCGATCGGGACGCTGATCCCGGTGCTGCGCGACGCCGGCGAGTTGCCGACCCGGTTCGGGACCTTCCTGCTGGCAGCCGGCGCGATCGGCGAGTTCGGGCCGATCCTGCTGGTGACGCTCGTGCTCGCCGGCGGGCAGCCGCTTCACGAGGCGGCGATCCTCGTCGCCTTCGTGGCGATCGCGGTCGCCGTCGCGATCGTGGCAGTGCGCTCGACGTTCCTTGGCTGGCCGCTGATGGAGCGCACGCTGGAGGCCAGCAGCCAGGTAGCTATCCGGCTGTCGGTGCTGCTGATCTTCGGGTTGGTCGCGCTTGCCTATGAGCTCGGGCTCGACCTGCTGCTGGGCGGCTTCGTCGCGGGCCTGATCACACGGATGGCGCTGCAGGGACGTGAGGTCGAGCTGTTCGAGTCGAAGCTGACGGCGGTCGGCTACGGCTTCTTCATTCCGTTCTTCTTCGTCATCAGCGGCATCAAGTTCGACCTCGACGCGCTGCTGTCGTCACCGGAGACGCTCTACAAGCTGCCGCTGTTCCTGGCGCTGTTCTTCCTCGTCCGCGGCGGCCCGGCGCTGTTGCTCTACCGCGGCGTCTTGAAGGAGCGGCGCGACCGGCTGGCGCTCGGCTTCTACTCCGCGACCGAGCTGCCGCTGGTCGTCGCGATCACGACGATCGCGGTCGACGCCGGGCACATGCGCAGCTCGACGGCGGCGTCGCTGGTCGGCGCGGCGATGCTGTCGACCTTCGCCTTCCCGCTTGTCGCGATGGCGCTGCGCAAGGGGCGCGCCGGCGTCGATCTCGAGCCGCGTCTCCAGGCGACCGACGTAGCGCCGGCCTAGTCGCGCGCGAACAGGGCGATCAGCGCCGACTGCACGAACCGCGGCGGGAAGGTCATCACCGTCTCGTCGCGATGACGCTTGATGAAGCGTGCGCCCCAGCGCACACCACGCAGGCTGCGTGGAATCCCGCCGCGCATGAACAGGCCCTCCTGGGCGGCGGCCGCGCTGTCGGTCAGGAACTCCTCGAGGTGGAACGCGGGAATCACGCGGCAGCGTGCGTGGACGGTCTTGCCGCTCCTGTTCTTGAGCCCGTGCTTGGTGCCCGGCATGACGGGAACCTCGCCGTCGCTGGGGCGCAGCACGCGCTTGTCCCTGCCGACCAGGACCTCGACCTCGCCCTCGACCACGGACCAATACTCCTCCTGGCGCGGGTGGAGGTGCGGTGGCAGCTCGCCGCCGGGCTCCAGCCAGGTGTCGACGGTCAGGTTGTCGCCGTCCGGTGTGAAGGCGTGGCGGGCGTGGTGGACGGGGTCGTGGACGGGCATGGTTACCGGCAGGTAACTTAGCAGAGCAAGTTACTCTCCGGTAACCATGTCGGCCACGATTCCCGAACGACGGCGCCTGCCGACCGCCGAGCGGCGCGCGGTGATCCTGGGCGCGGCTGGTCCGCTGTTCGCGCGCGACGGCTACGCGGGGACGCGGCTCGACGACGTCGCGGCGGCGGCCGGCGTGACGAAGCCGATCCTCTACCGCCATTTCGAGTCGAAGAAGGCGCTCTACGTCGCGCTGCTCGACAAGCACGAGGCCGACCTGCCGACCTTCTTCGAGCGCGTCGCCGGGGTCGCGCCCGACCTCGCTCCTGATGCGCTGGTGCGGCTGATCCTCGAGCACTGGCTCGACTACGTGCGCGAGAACCAGCACGCCTGGGCGATGCTCTTCCGTGACGCGTCCGGAGACGACGAGCTGCGCCGCCGCCGGCTCGAGGTCAGCGCCCGTGCGCGCGAGGTGATGGCCGGCTTCGTCGCAGCCATGGGCGGGGACCGGGTCCCGCCCGAGCAGGTCGAGCCGACGGCTGAGCTGCTGACTAGCGGCCTCGCCGGCCTCGCGCTCTGGTGGATCGAGCGCCCCGACGTCCCGAAGCGGACGGTCGTCGACACCGCCGCCCGCTTCTGCGTGCCTGCCGTCGCCGGCTAGCTAGTGGATCTTCTCGCCGCGGGCGAGCATCGCGACGAACTTCTCGATCCGGCGCGTGCGCGTCTCGGCCCGCTTGGCGTCATGGATGCGGTAGAGAACGGCATAGCGGTTGGCGCTGTCGAGCTTGGCGAAGAAGTCCTTTGCGCTCGGGTTCGCGTCGAGCGCCTGCTGGAGATCGGCGGGGACCTCGATCTTGCTCGGGCTCGCGTAGGCCGCCTCCCAGCGGCCGTCCTGCTTCGCCCGTTCGACCTCCTGTAGCCCGGCAGGTCGCATCCGGCCGTCGGCGATCAGCCGCTCGGCCTTGTCGCGATTGATCTGCGACCAGCGGCTGCGCGTCCGCCGCGGCGTGAAGCGCTGGATGAACCAGTCGTCGTCGAAGCGGCCGCGCTGCCCATCGATCCAGCCGAAGCAGAGCGCGACGTCGATCGCCTCGGCGTAGGTCACGGTCGCGATCTCCGACGCCTTCTTGGCGATCTTCAGCCAAAGCCCGGGTGCAGCGGCGTGGTTCTTCTCGAGCCACGACTCCCACTCCGCTGGGGAGGCAAAGGGCAGGATCGGCAGATCGTCGGGCGGCATCGGGGCGCAAGTCAACCACGCCCACGACCCCCCGTTCCAGCCGATGCTCGACCTAGCATATATACCATGAACTCACATATGATCGTTTACGTGGACGGCTCGGCGCTCGTCAGGCGCGCCGGGACAAAGCCCGGCTCCGAAGTGGCCGCCGAACTGTGGAACTCCGCCAGCAGGATCGTCTCGAGCGAGCTCGCCTGCTCCGAGGCGAGGCACACCGCCGAGATGCCCGACGAGATCGTCGATGGCCTCGAGCTAGTGCAGACCGACAGCCAGATCGCCGACACGGCTGACGAGCTGGCGGCGCGCCACGGCCTCGAAACCAGCGAGTCGGTCCACCTGGCCGCCGCGCTGAGCATCGACGCGCCCCGTGTGGTCGTCGCGACCTGGAATCCGGCGCTCGGCGCGGCGGCAGAGGAGTGCGGATTGGCTGTGGTGCCGCGCTAGACTGGAATGGCTTCTACGGGGACGACAGGCTTCGACGTGGTCGGTCCGTGGACTCAGTTGCGAGTCGAGGTTGTCGGTAGGCCTCGTTAAACAACCGGCAAAACCATAGTTGCGGATGAGAATCACTCGTTCGCGCTTGCTGCCTAGCTAAAACTAGCCAGTGAGCTGTCGGCCTCCCCTCGGCCCGTGGGGGAGATGTCCGGCATCAGAAACGGGCTTGCTCTCGACGCGCGTCTCTGGCGGCGGGGGGACTCACTACAGAGACTGGCTCCGAGCAACCCGGCCGGTCAGGCTAGCTCGGGGTGAGAACAGAGGGCCGGCTACGCTCGTAGACGCTGTTTTCGCACGACCGCGGACGTGGGTTCGATTCCCACCGTCTCCACTCCCGTCCTCATCCCACGCGTTGGGTAAGGACGGACGTGGCGGCCATGGCGGTCTCTCTGCTGGAGAGCGCTGTGGCGACGTCCTCGGGTGCGAGCGACGCCGAGTCGTAGACCACGACGATCGACTCGTCGCCGGGCTGGAGGTAGGTCGACTCGCCGAACGGCGTGTAGCGCGTGGCGCCGATCGTGACGAGCAGCTTGTCCGGCTGTCCGCAGTCGCGTAGGTACTGGCCGATCGGCTCGAGCGGCGTATCGGCGCTGCCCTGCTGGTTGCGGAGGCGGTCAACGATCCAGTCGAGCAGGCGCGTTCCGTAGTAGGAGTAGCCGGTCAGCGGGCTGTCGATGCCGTACGCGTGCAGCTCGCCGTCGCGGCGCAGGAAGCAGGCGAGCCGGTGGCTCGCCGTCTGCCGCTCGAAGTCCGGTCCGTCGAGCCGCATGAAGCGCGGCGCAACCCCCTTTGAGCAGGCGCCCCAGTTCTTCTTCTCGCTGATCTTGGCGGCGCCGGGAACGCGGATCGAGCAGTCGTTGCAGGCGCCGAAGGCGAATGGCACGAGCGCTTCGACCGTTCCGTCGTCGGCGTAGCGAACGTCGCAGGCCAGCCCAACCTCCGGCTCCGCCTGGAGGCTCGCGGCAGCTTCGGCGCCGGCGGGCAGGGCGATCGTCTCGTGCGACAGCGGGAAGACCGACAGGAACGAGTCACGACCGGGCGCGTAGAACGGGAACAGCCCCTTCGGCGCGCTCGCCTCCGCCGCCACGTTGACGAAGTCGCCCGCCTCGCCCGCCTGCTCCAGATGCCCCGCGAAGTTCCCCGCGACCCCGACCCCGAACCAGGAGCGCAACTCCGTGAGGGCGACGTCAGTGTGACTTCCAGTCGGCATTGCGGCGCAGCCTATGGCGTCCGAATATGTAGCGTCTATAGTCGAATCCATGACGCTACATCCTTTGAAGTCCGAAATCGGCGTTCGCGAACTCCACAATCAGCTGAGTCGCTACGTCAATCACGTCGCAGAGGGCGGCCGAGAGGTGCTGGTGACGATGCGCGGCAAGCCGGTTGCGCGACTGGCGCCTATTGATGCTCCAGATCCATTTGCGGAGTTGAAGCGGCGGGGTGTGTTGCGCGAGGCAACGGCCGACTGGAACCCGGATGAAGTGGAGCGTCCGCGGCCGTCTGAGCCCGTAGCGCCGTTGGTCTCGGAGCAGCGGGATTGATCGTCTACTTCGACAGCTCGGCGCTCGTGAAGCTGGTGCTGGAGGAGGACGGGTCGGATATCGCGCGCGACCTTTGGAAGCTGGCGGCCAAGCGCGTGTCGAGCCAGGTCGTATATCCCGAGGCTCGTTCCGCGCTTGCGGCGGCTCGGCGCTCAGGGCGCATCGACGATCGCCAACTGACGGTCGCGGTCCAAAGCGTCGACGACGCTAATCAGGCATTCGATTTGCTGGACGTCGACACTGAAGTTTCAGAGCGAGCTGGCGAGATGGCCGAGCTGCATGCATTGCGTGGCTACGACGCGATCCATCTTGCGTCGATGGTCAGCCTTGACGTACCGCGCATGGTCGTCGGCGTGTGGGACCAGCGACTGGCGGTCGCGGCCAGCCGGTGTGGGCTCGGCGTCGTTCCCGCTCCGCCTCTCTGGAGCGACGAGCGGGCCGACAGCGAAGCCGGCCCGCTCGAGCTCGTCTAGCCCATGATGTCTCGGACCAGCGGGGTGTAGCCGCTGCTGTGACCGGTGCGGTTGGGGTGGTAGCTCTCGCCAACCGGGTTCGACAGGCCGTTGACCCACTCGGTGCTCGAGCAGACCGCGTGACCGGTGAACGGCGGGATGGCGTCCTTGAAGCGGAAGTTCGCTCCAGCCGCGAGTGCACGTGTCTGCGTGACGTTGCGCAGGAGGTCGGCCGTCTGGTTCAGGCGCGTCATCTCCGATGCGGAGAAGAACGTGCCCGCGTTGCAGTCGACGCCATTGAACAGCCGCGGGTAGGACAGGACGATCACGATCGCGTTCGGCGACCGTGTCTTGATCTCGTTGTAGACGTTGGTCAATCGGGCCGGCAGCGTGTTGTTGATGAAGTTCTGCGCGGTGTCGATCGCTCCATTGCAGTTCGAAAGCCAGCTCGGCAATGCGCACTGCGTGATGACGTTCGAGAAGCCGGCGTCGTTGCCGCCGATTGTGATCGTCACCCAGTTCGTGCCGGCGGTCAGGCTGTTCACCTGGCTGTTGAGCACGTTCGACGTTTGCGCTCCCGAGCACGCCGCGAAGACGAGATCGGTGTTCGGCCGCTGCTGGTCGACCAGCGACGGATACGCGTAGACGCTCTTCTGGCAACCAGAGTCGAAGTACGTCCGTGTGCCGGTGCCGGACGAATAGCTGTCACCCAGCGCCACATACAGATCCGCCGCGGCCGCGCCGGCGCCAACCAGCGCAAGCGCGACCGCGGCAGCGGTCCCTGCCAAGAACTTCCTCATAACCCTCTCTCCCTCCAGAGATGCTGCGATTTGGACTGCCTCGAAGGGCGGAGTATCCGCTTCGCTGGCGGATTTGCAAGCGATCCAGCCAGCTGTCAGAGGACCGTCTAGTCGTCTCCCTTGACGCGGCGCGCCTCGCGCTGGATGCGGGAGTAGGAACGACCGCGGGCCTCGCGCTCGCGGGCGGCGGCGCGGCGATCGTCGACCCACTTCTGCTCGCGGGCGAGCTTGCGCCAGGCCTCGATCCGCTCCGCGTCGACTCCTTCGCGCACCGCGCAGCCGGGCTCGGTTTCGTGTCCGCAGTCGTTGAAGCGGCAGTCGGCGGCGAGCTCGTCGATGTCGGCATACGTCTCGCCGGCACCGTCCCACAGGCCGACCTCGCGGATGCCAGGGGTGTCGATCAGCAGCGCTCCGCCGGGCAGCGCGATCAGCTCGCGGGTCACCGTCGTATGGCGGCCACGGCCGTCGTGCTCGCGGATCGCTCCTGTCGCCTGCCGCTCCTCGCCGAGCAGCGCGTTGACGAGCGTCGACTTGCCGGCGCCCGAGGGGCCGAGCAGCACGGCGGTGCTCCCGGGGGTGAGCAGGGTGCGCAGCACCGCGATCCCGTCGCCGGTCACGGCGCTGACCGCCACTGCATCGACGATGCCCAGCTCGCGAGCGGTCGCGGCGGCCGTGCGATCGGCGTCGGGGTCGAGGTCCGCCTTGGTCAGCACCAGCGTCGCCGCCACGCCGTCGGCGTGGGCGAGTGCCGCCAGTCGCTCGATCTGGCGCGCGTTCGGCTCGGGCAGCGGCGCCGTCAGCAGCGCCAGGTCGACGTTGGCCGCCAGCACCTGCGCGACTGTCGCTTCGCCGGCGGCGCGCCGGACGATCGTCCCCCGCCGCTCGAGCAGCGCCGCGATCTCGCCATCGGAGTCGACGGCCACCCAGTCCCCGGTCACCGGCGGCTGCTCGCGCATCCGCCCGCGCGCCGTCAACAGCCGCGGCTCCTCGCTGCCCGGCTCGGCGACCATCCAGTGGCCGCGATGTTGCGCGAGCACTCGGCCCGCCGTCAGTCCCGGATCCCCGAGCGACTCGAGCTCGGCGTCCACGTCATCCCGCCGGCCAAGGCCGGCAAGCTGGTCAATCATTTGAATAGTCCTCCACGAAGGTCACACATGAACGGTCGCGTCGCGGCGTCCAGGCAAAAGCCCAAACGCCGGCCTCAGGCGGCCGTGGCGACGGTGACTTGTGTGTCGTGGTGGCGGTTCATCCACAAGCGACCATAGCGAAGCTCCTTGACTTCGCAATCTCGACTCACGACAATTGGCCCACTGTGGGAGGGTTCTCAAAGCGCGGCGTGGCCGTGGCTGTTGTCGCGATTGGGCTTTCGTGCGTGCCGAGTGCCCAAGCCGCGGTTCGCGTCAAGCACGACAAGGCGAACGAGACCCGGTTCGTCCTGAAGGGCAGGTCGTTGACCGTCACGGTGGTCGACCTTCCCCGTTACCAGCAGTTTCCGTCCACGTTGAGCCGGCTGAGGGGACATGACGTCCGAGTTGCGTGCGGAGCCAGCTTCCGCGACTACTCACGTAGAGCTATCGCGACCGATGTGGCGCGATGGCCCGCCGAAGGCCGGTCGGTGACGTTCACGCTCAGCCGCGATATCTCTCGTTCGGCCAAGTGGTGCGTGATCGAGCAGCGAGGCGACAGCGGCGACGTGGCTTCAGTCAGCTTTCACCGCGCAGAGCCACGACGGCTGCTGACCCGCGGCAGGTTCGCGGACGGGTCCGGCTGGCGGCTGTTCGCCTGGCGTGGCGAAATGTTGGAGCCCTGCCTCTCGCTGCGCACTGGGGACGAGGCGAGCGGTGTCTGCCTGGCCGAGGTCGCCGAGACGGGCGAGGGGGTCGAGGGGCACTTCCTCGTCACGCGATGCGGCGGTCCGACGTTCCTGCTCGGCGCCGTGAGCCGGGCAGCCGTGCGGGTCGAGGCTCGAATGAGCGATGGCGGCACGGTCGAGCCCGAGCTGCTGAAACGTCCGTCGGGGTCCCGCGTCCGGGCGCAGTACTTCCTCGCGACGGTCGCGGATCCGCTGAGTCTGAGAAGCGTGATCGCCTACGGCGCCTCCGGCGAGGTGATCGCGCGCGAGCGCGGGATCAGCGGCAGCGGGCCGTGTCCGATCGACCAGGCGCCTCGCGGCTCCCGCTAGCCCTCCGGCCAGTCCGCGACGAACAGGTCGAGCGCCAGGTCGGCGTCGCCGTCGCCAGCGGTGTAGCCGCTGAGGTCGGTGATGCCGGCGGTGGCGAGGACCTCGTCGTCGAGGAAGGTGTTGCCGGAGGCCGCTGATGGAGGCTTGCGCAGGATCTCGAAGGCGGCGTCGGCGACGATCTCGGGGGTGCGGCTGGCGGCCATCGCGGCGTCGCCGCCGAGCAGGTTCTGGACGGCGGCGGTGGCGATGATCGTGCGCGGCCAGAGGCAGTTGGCGGCGATGGTTGGCTCGTCGGCGGCGACGCCGAGGGTGATCATCGACATGCCGAACTTCGAGACGGTGTAGGCGGAGTGGCCTTTCAGCCAGCGCGGGTCGAGCGAGAGCGGCGGGCTGAGCGTCAGCACGTGGGCGTGGTCGGACTCGTGCAGATGGGGGAGGCAGGCCTGGGTCACGACGAAGGTGCCGCGCGCGTTGATGTCGAGCATCAGGTCGTAGCGCTTGGGCGGCAGCTCGCCCATCGGGGAGAGGTTGATCGCCGAGGCGTTGTTGACGCAGATGTCGATCCCGCCGAAGCGCTCGACTGCCTGCTCGACCGCGGCCGCGACCTGGACCTCGTCGCGCACGTCGCCGAGGATCGGCAGCGCCTTCCCGCCGGCCGCCGAGGAGATCGAGGCGGCCGGCG
>CAZVRI010000039.1:0-5409 GCA_964629855.1 uncultured Thermoleophilaceae bacterium | reverse complement strand
CGCCTCGATCTCCTCGGCGGCCGTATGGATCGTTCCGGGCAGCTTCGGGTGCGGCTGGTCGGTCTTGGCGACGAAGGCGATGTTCGCGCCCTCGCTGGCCAGGCGCCTGGCAATCGCAAGCCCGATTCCCCGGCTGCCGCCGGACATGAACACTGTTCTGCCGCTGAGATCTCCCATAGGGGCGGCAGCCTACGGCGCTATGCGGCTGAGCGCGGCGCAGTGACGGTTAGGATCGCCGCGTGAGGCGTCACGGTCCAGTCCTGGCCGCGCTGCTGCTCGGGTGCGTGCTGGGCTTCCTGGCACGATCGCTGCTCGACCTCGGAGGCACGGCAGCGGTTGCGGTGGTTGGAGCTCTGGCGGCGACGGTGGTGATTGCCGCGCTGACTGACGTGTTTGCCGACGTCCTCAGACGGGCAACGTCCGTCACCGCGAAGATGGCGTTGGGCACGCTCCCTGGCCACCGGCGCGTCCCAGATCGGCGGCTCGGCCAGACCCGCGTTCTCGACCACGTCGAGGGGCAGACCTTCACCCGCGAGCGCTGGATCGACCTCAACGAGTTCGACCATCGCGGCTACGCCTACGGAGTAGCGCGCAGCCGCTCCTACGTGCCGCTCTACGGGAACGGCATCGTCCGCGTGAACGAGATCGACCTTCGCTGTGATCTCGGGTTGACGCCGCCTGACCAGGACGCGGCGACGATCGTCGCCGCCAAGGTCGACGAGCTCGTGGTCGAGAGCGCTGCTGTCGGTCGGCCGTTTCGGGACGACCCGATGGTGCGGCTCCGCACCTGGGTGCCGCCGATGAACGGCCAGGGCCAGCTCGGGATCGCCGCAGACCGGGTCGGCTATCGCCACTATGCCGCGGTCGCGCGGCTGCTGGTCGAGGACTTCGACGGCAATCTGCGCCGTCGATTCGGGATCGCGCCGCGACAACTCGTGAATCCGCTGGTATGCGGCGTTCTAGGCGTCGAGGTCGCGGTCGTGACCAGTGACGGCAAGCTGGTGCTGGCACATCGCGGCGACCGGGCGCTGGAGTACCGCAACCAGATCGTGGTCTCGGTGGGTAAAGCGCTTAGCGTGGACGAGGACGTCGACGAGTCGGATCCCAGGCGGATTGACCCATGGAAGGCGGTCACGCGCGCGGTGCGCGGAGAGCTGGGAATCGAGGTTGATGGCGCGCGCTGCAACTTCATGGCTCTCGGCCTGGAGACGACCAGGATGGATCCCGACCTGCTCGGATATATCGAAGTAGACCAGGCGTCGACGGACGTCAGCGCCGCGTTTGTTGGTGCGCAGGTACGAGACCGCTGGGAGACCCGCACCCTCTCTTTCTCCGAGTTCTCACCCGACGGAGTAGCCGACCTCTTATCTCGGCACGGCGACCAGCTCACGCCGGCGACCGCGATGAACCTCGTGTTCGCAGTCAGCGATAGGTTCGGCGAGCGGGCATGTCAGGCCGCCATGGTGCGCTAGTTGCGACGGGCCGGGCGTCAAACCGTCGCGGTCTTCACCTCGACGCCGGCGACCTCGGAGCGGGCGTGGAAAACGGTGCCGCCCTTGGCGGGGTCGACGGGATTGTCGGCGGTGGTGATGAAGACGTCGCGGCGGTCCGGGCCGCCGAAGCAGAGGCTCGACACGAAGGCGGAGGGGACATCGGCGAAGCCGTCGAGGTTGCCGTCGGCGTCGAAGCGGGCGATGCCGCCGTCGCCGAGCGCGACCCAGACGCCGCCGTCCTCGTCGAGCGCCAGCCCGTCGACGGTGCCGCTCGAGACGGAGGCGAAGACGTCGCCGTCGGTGCGGCCGTCCACGAAGACCCGGATTACGTCGTTGGCGGTGTCGGAGACGTACAGCGCGCCGTCGCCGGGCGACGCCGCGATCCCGTTCGGCCAGTCGATCCCCTCGGCGGCCACCTCCGCGACCCCTGGTGACGCGATCCGCCAGACCTCGGTCGGGACCGGGTCCTCACCCGCGAACGGCTGGAAGCGCAGCGCCCCGGCCAGCACCCGTCCGGAGGAGTCGGTCGTGACGTCGTTGAAGCCGGCGACGCCGTCGAGCGACAGCAGCTCGCGCTGGAGCTCGCCGTTGACATGAAGGACGCTGCGGCCCGTCACGACGAGCCCGCCCTGCCGGTGGGGCACCATCCCTCCGATCCCGCGCCGCTTCGGCAGCACGGTCTCGGGCTCGCGGTCACCGGCGACCGGCACGCTGTAGACGCCGCCACCGAGGACGTCGCTGTAGAGGATCGAGCCGTCCGGGCCGGGGCGCGGCGCCTCGAGCAGGCCGTGCGGGCGAGCGGTCACGCTCGGCAGCGGCCGGGGTGTCGATAGTGTCGCCAGCGAGCGGTTCATCGGGCGGCCGAGACTAGCCGCGACCGGCACCGCCGGACAAGCTCGCTCACCTTTAGTAAGCTCGCCGGGTTCTGCGCTTGCCCCCGTATTAGGAGATTCGACCTGTGACGACGCTCGAGAACGGCCGCTCCAAGGGCCTAGCCCTGCTGCTGCTCGCCGCGACCCAGTTCATCGTCGTGCTCGACGCGTCGATCGTCAACGTCGCGCTGCCGTCGATCGGCCGCGAGCTCCACTTCTCGCAGGAGAACCTCTCCTGGGTCGTCAACGCCTACACGCTGACCTTCGGCGGCTTCCTGCTGCTCGGCGGCCGGCTGGCCGACCTGCTGGGACGGCGGCGGATGTTCATCGCAGGCGCGCTGCTGTTCGGCCTCGCGTCGCTGGCCGGCGGCCTGGCCAGCAGCGAGGCACAGCTGATCGCGGCCCGCGCGGTCCAGGGTCTGGGCGCCGCGATCATCTCGCCGGCCGCGCTGTCGATCGTCACCACGACCTTCGCCGAGGGCGCCGAGCGCAACAAGGCGCTCGGGGTCTGGGGCGCGGTCGCCGGAGCGGGTGGCGCGGCGGGCGTGCTGCTCGGCGGCGTGCTGACCGAGTACCTCGGCTGGGAGTGGGTGCTGCTGGTCAACGTGCCGATCGCTGCGATCGTCGCCTTCCTCGCGCCGCGGCTGCTGATGGAGAGCCGTCACCCGGACGCGACGTCCTTCGACATTCCGGGCGCGGTGTCGGTGACCGCCGGCCTGGCGCTGCTCGTCTACGGCCTCGTCAACACCGTCGACGCGGGCTGGGGCTCGTCCGAGACGCTGCTGATCCTCGGCGGTGCGGTGGCGCTGCTGGTCGTCTTCATCGCGATCGAGTCGCGCTCGCGCTCGCCGCTGATGCCGTTCACGATCTTCCGGCTGCGCACGCTGACCGGGGCGAACATCGTCGGCCTGCTGGTCGGCATGTCGCTGTTCTCGATGTTCTTCTTCATCTCGCTCTACCTGCAGCAGGTGCTCGGCTACGAGCCGCTGAAGGCCGGTCTCTCCTACGTGCCGCTGAGCATCCTGATCATCCTCAGCGCCGGTGGTGCGTCGCAGCTCGTGACGCGGGTCGGCTTCAAGCCGACGCTGATCACCGGCATGCTGCTGATCTCGGTCGGGCTGCTCTGGTTCTCCCAGGTCTCGCCCGGTGGCACCTACCTCGGTGATGTGCTGTTCCCGTCGATGATCGTCGCGGTCGGTCTCGGATTCGCGTTCGTGCCCGTCACCATCGCGGCCGTCACCGGAACCCGGCCCGACGAGGCCGGTCTCGCCTCCGGCCTGATCAACACGTCGCAGCAGGTCGGTGGCGCGCTCGGCCTCGCGATCGCCGCGACGGTCGCCAACTCGACCACCGCTGACGCGTTCGAGTCCGGCAAGCGCCCGCTGGTCGCGCTCACAGAGGGCTTCCAGGACGCCTTCCTGATCTGCGCCGCCTTCGCCGTCCTCGGCGCCATCCTCGCGGCGGTCCTGATCTCCTCGCGCGACAGCCGCGAGCACGCCGAAGCCGCCCGCCGCGGCGAGGCCGCTCCGACCGCCGTGTAGCGGCGGTCGGGGAGGCCGGGCCCCGCGGGGGGTTGGCGTGGGGACCCGGCCTGCCCAACCGTCGCTCAGACTCTTCCGGTCGCCTGCCTCCTGTTGCGCGCCAGCGCGTCGATGATCACCGCGATCAGCAGCACCGCGCCGGTGACCATGAACTTGACCGAGGACTCGAGCGCGAGCAGGTCCATCCCGTTGGAGATCGAGCCGATCACCAGGGCGCCGAGCAGCGCCGTCCAGACCGAGCCGCGGCCACCGAAGAGGCTGGTCCCGGCGATAACCGGTCCGGCGATCGCCAGCAGCAGGAAGTCGCCGGCGCCAGAGGACTGGTTGACGGCGAGCAGCCGCGATGCCGCCATGATGCCGCCGATGGCGGCCATCGACGAGGCGATCATGAACACAACGACGCGGATTCGCTTGACCTTGATCCCCGCGCGGCGTGCGGCCTCGTCGTTGCCGCCGACGGCGAAGATGTGGCGGCCGAAGGTCGTCTTCGTCGTGATGAACTGGAACAGGATCACGAAGCCGACGAGGATCAGCGCGGCGAGCGGGACGCCGCGGTCGTCGTTGAGGACGGCGACCGCCACGAGGATTGCGATGGCGGCGAGCGCAAGGCGCAGCAGCAGCGCGCCGAGCGGCTGGGCACGCAGGCCCGCGGCAGTCTTGCGCCGCCAGGCGGCCAGCGATACGCCCGCGTAGACCGCGATCCCGACGATCGCGATCGCCCAGCCGGTCGCGCCCTCGTAGAAGGTGCTGGTCAGGCCGGTGATCGTCGGGTTGGTGATGTTGATCGTGCCGGTGGTGCCGAGCACCTCGAGTTGGGCGCCCTGCCACGCGAGCAGCCCAGCGAGCGTGACGACGAACGACGGCACCCCGAACTGGGTGAACACCGACCCCTGGAACAGCCCGATCGCGGTTCCGACGAGGACGGCGGCAGCGATCGCCAGGTAGGGCGACCAGCCGTGCTTGACGCTCAGCACGGCCATCACCGCGGCGCACAGACCGCTGACCGCGCCGACCGACAGGTCGATCTCGCCGAGCAGCAGGACCAGCACCACGCCGACCGAGACGAGCCCGATCGCGGTGATCTGGAGCAGCAGGTTGGTCAGGTTGGTCGCGCTGAGGAAGCGGTCCTCCTGGCTCTGGAAGATCGCCCAGATGACCGCCAGCACGATGATCACCCGCAGCTCGCCGAGGTCGCCCTCGACGAAGCGCCTGACGAAGCCCTTCATCGGCTTGTCGTCGGGGTCGCCTCCGCCGCTCGGTGCCGGCTCGGCCGCTGTCGCCTCGGCGGTCATGACGGACCTCCGCTCTCGTGCTCGGTGGGCTCGCCGTCCGGCCGCTCGCCCGGCGGCGCGTCGCGGGTCCTGGCCGCCCGCATCACGTCGTCGACGGCTGGGCCAAGATCGCCGGTGCTCGGGTCGCTCGCGCCCGTGATCGCGCCGACGACCTCCTCGTTGCTCGTCTCCTTGGCGTCGAAGACAGCCGCCAGCCGGCCGAGACGCAGAA
>CAZVRI010000038.1:23795-26125 GCA_964629855.1 uncultured Thermoleophilaceae bacterium | reverse complement strand
GCCTGACGGAGACCGTTCTGGCCCGTCGTCGCGTCGATCGTCAAGAGCGTGTGGTGCGGCGCGTCGGGGAGCTTCGAGGCGATCACCTTGCGGACCTTGGCCAGCTCGTCCATCAGGTGTTGCTGGGTGTGCAGCCGGCCCGCGGTGTCGCAGAGCACGACGTCATGGCCGCGTGCCGTGGCCGCCTCGATCGCGTCGAACATCACCGACCCGGGGTCGGAGCCCTCGTTGGCGCGGACGATGTCGCAGCCGGCGCGCTCCGCCCAGACCTCGAGCTGCTCGGCGGCGGCGGCGCGGAAGGTGTCGCCGGCGGCCAGCAGCACCGACTGGCCGAGCTCCTTCTGGAGGTGCCAGGCGATCTTGCCGATCGTCGTCGTCTTGCCGGTGCCGTTGACGCCGACCATCAGGATCACCGTCGGCTTGGCGGACAGGTCGATCGTGTCGCCCTCGACGCGCGCGGTTTCGGCCAGCAGCTCCTTCAGTCGCCGCGTCAGGTCCTCGCCACTCTCCAGGTCGCCGGAGGCCGCCTCGCCCTCGAGTCGCTCGACGATCGACGCTGTCGTCGGCGCGCCGACGTCGGCGTAGATCAGCGCCTCCTCGAGCCGCTCGAAGGCCTCGTCGTCGAGTCGCTCGAACATCGTCGCCTGGATCTCGGCACCGAGTGCCTGGCGCGTCTTCGACATGTTCTCGCGCAGCCGCTTGAAGAAGCGCCGTTTCGGCTTCTCCTCGCTCGCCTCGACCACTGCCTCGGCCGCGGGCGCCTCGATCGGCTCCCCGCCCGCCACGAACAGTTCATTCCACTCACGTGCCATCAGCGCCGAGAGAATAGGGCCGACACCGCATAGGATCAGTTCATGTCCGCCTGGGTGATCTGGATCGTGGTCGCGGGCCTGCTCGCGATCGGCGAGATCCTGACGCTGTCGTTCTTCATGGGACCGATCGCCGTGGCCGCCGTTCTGGCCGCGCTGGCGGCGCTTCTGGGAGCGGGAGTCGCGCTTCAGATGGTGGTCTTCATCGTCGCCTCGGCAGCGTCGCTGCTGGTCCTGCGGCCGATCGCGCGCCGGCACCTGATGACGCCGGCGAAGATCCGCACGGGAACGGCTGCGCTGATCGGCGCGCCGGCTGTCGTGCTGGAGCGTGTCGACCGCGACGGCGGCACGGTGAAGTTGTCCGGCGAGGTCTGGTCGGCGCGGACCTACGACGAGGACGAGGTCCTGGAGCCGGGCGACCGGGTTCAGGTGATGAAGATCGAGGGCGCCACGGCGCTCGTGGCAAACGGGCTAGGAGGCTGACGTGGCGACGTTGATAGTTCTTGGAGTCGTGGCGCTGGTGGTGCTGTTCACCATCGCGCAGGGGGTGCGGATCGTCCCGCAGGCGCGAGCGGGGATCGTCGAGCGACTCGGCCGCTACCACCGGACGCTTGACGCCGGGCTGGCGCTGGTCGTTCCCTACGTCGACCGCGTCCAGCCGCTAATCGACCTGCGCGAGACGGTCGTGTCGTTCCCGCCGCAGCCGGTGATCACCGAGGACAACCTGGTGATCAGCATCGACACCGTCATTTACTTCCAGGTGACCGATCCGAAGGCCGCGAGCTACGAGATCGCCGACTACATCGGAGCGATCGAGCAGCTGACCGTCACGACGCTGCGCAACGTGATCGGCGGGATGACGCTCGAGGACACGCTGACCTCGCGCGACAAGATCTCCGGCGCCCTGCGCGTCGTCCTCGACGAGGCCACAGGCCGCTGGGGCATCCGCGTCAACCGAGTCGAGCTCAAGGCCGTCGACCCGCCGCAGTCGATCCAGGAGGCGATGGAGAAGCAGATGCGTGCCGAGCGCGACCGCCGCGCCGCGATCCTGACCGCCGAGGGCGTCAAGCAGTCGCAAATCCTGACCGCCGAGGGCGAGAAGCAGAGCGCGATCCTGCGCGCCCAGGGCCGCCGCGAGGCGCAGATCCTCGAGGCCCAGGGCGAGGCCCAGGCGATCGAGACGGTCTTCGACGCTGTCCATCGCGGCGACGCCGATCAGAAGGTGCTCGCCTACCAGTACCTGCAGAAGCTTCCGATGATCGCCGAGGGCGACGCGAGCAAGCTCTGGATCATCCCGAGTGAGCTGACCAACGCGCTCGGACAGCTGGGCAACCTGCTCGGCCCCGACACAGGGCCCAAGGACCGCCCGAAGCCGCCCCCGCCACCGGAGCCGCCGCAACTGGCATAGGGCGCGATGGAGCTGACGGAGGGACAGCGACACGCACTGGGGGCGATCTGCGACACCGTCTGTCCCGGCGGCGACGGCCTGCCGTCGGCGACCGAGCTCGGCGTTCCGGAGGC
>CAZVRI010000038.1:0-23785 GCA_964629855.1 uncultured Thermoleophilaceae bacterium | reverse complement strand
GGAGGCGCTGCTCGAGGCGATCGACCGCAACCCGCGCGCCGCCGAGCGGCGCCAGCTCGCCCAGCTGCTCGGCGTCTGGGACAGCCAGCCGCTGACCGCGCTCGGTGGGGGAGGCTGGAAGCGGTTCTCCCAGCTGCCCCAGGAGGCACGTGAGCGCGTCCTGCTGTCGTGGTGCGACTCACGGCTGCCACAGCGGCGGGCGGCGTTCCAGGCGCTCTGCAAAGGGACGCGGCTCTTCTACTGGATGCTCCCGGCGCCGGACGGCAGCCGGAGCCCGACCTGGGCCGACATCGGCTATCCGGGTCCAACCGGCCCCAACGCGCAGGCGCCGCCGAAGGCGATCGCCCCGCTGGCCGTCGAGGGGGACACCGAGCTCGAGTGCGACGTGGTCGTCATCGGGTCCGGCGCCGGTGGCGGGACCGCGGCCGGTGTCCTGGCCGCGGCCGGGCTCGACGTAGTCGTGATCGAGGCGGGCGGCTACTACGACGACGCCGACTTCGACGGCTCCGAGCTCAACGCGATCCGCACGATGTACGCCGGCGCGCCGACCGCGAGTGTCGACCAGAGCCTGTCGCTGCTCGCCGGCGCCTGCCTCGGCGGTGGCACCGTCATCAACTACTCGACGTCGTTTCGGACGCCGGACGAGATCCGTGCCGAGTGGGCCGGCCACGGCGTCCACGCGTTCGCCGACCAGACCTTCGACGCCAGCCTCGATGCGGTCTGCGACCGGCTCGGCGTCAACCACGAGCACTCCTCGCCTTCGTCACGCGACCGCACCATGCGCGACGGCTGCATGGCGCTCGGCTGGCACATCGACGCGATGCCGCGCGACGTCCGCGGCTGCGACCAGGGCGAGGTCTGCGGCTACTGCCCGTTCGGCTGCCGGCTCGGGGCGAAGCAGTCGACCGTCAAGACCTGGCTCGCCGACGCCCACGCCGCCGGCACACGGATCCTCGTCGGGACGAGGGCCCGCAACGTGATCGTCGAGAGCGGCACGGCGCGCGGAGTGGAGGCCGTGACAGACGCCGGTCACCGCGTCACCGTCCGGGCGCGTGCCGTAGTCGCGGCGTGCGGGGCGATCCAGACCCCGGCGCTGCTGCGTCGCTCGGGGCTGCGCAACCGCAACGTCGGCCAGCACCTCCATCTCCATCCCGTCACCGTCGCCTGGGGGCTGTTCGACGACGAGCTGCGGCCCTGGGAGGGGGCGATGCAGGCGCTCTACTCCGACCAGCACCGCGACCTCGAGGACGGCTTCGGCGTCAAGTACGAGACGGCGGCGATGCACCCGCACGTCGTCAACGGCTTCTGGCCCTGGCGCGGCGGCCGCGCGCACCACGAGCTGATGCGCGCGTTGCCGAACGCGGCCGGTGTCGGTGCGCTGTTGCGCGACCGCGACTCCGGCGAGGTCCGCGTCGGCCGTGACGGCGAGCCCGTCGTCCGCTACCGGCTGTCAAGCTTCGACCGCGACAACCTGCGCACCGGGCTCGACGGAGCCGCCCAGATCCTCGAGGCGGCGGGGGCGAGGCGGATATTCAGTTCGCACTCCGACTGGGTCTCCTACGACCCCGGCACCGACGGCGACCGCCACCGCTTCATGCGCGACGCCGACCGCTGCGGCTGGGCGCCGGGCCAGGTGTCGCTCGCCTCCTTCCACATCATGGGCAGCGCCCGGATGGGCGGAACGCCATCGACCTCGGCCTGCACGCCGGCCGGCGAGACCTGGGACGTGCGCGACCTCGTCGTCTGCGACGCCTCCGCCTTCCCGAGCGCCTCGGGCGTCAACCCGATGGTTTCGATCGAGGCCATTGCCCACATGAACGCCAGCGCGCTCGCCGCCCGGCTAGCCTGACAGCGTGTTCGACACACTCGCTGACCGACTCCAGGGCGCGCTCGGCGATGTCCGCTCGCGCGGCGCGCTGACCGAGGACGACGTCGCCAAGGCGATGCGCCAGGTGCGCCTGGCGCTGCTCGAGGCCGACGTCAACTTCAAGGTCGTCAAGCAGTTCACGAGCGCGGTCAAGGAGCGGGCGACCGGCTCCGACGTGCTCGACTCGTTGAACCCCGGCCAGCAGGTCGTGAAGGTCGTCGCGGACGAGCTGACCGAGCTGATGGGTGGCTCCGGCCGCGAGCTGGTCTTCTCGAAGAGCGGCCCGACCGTGATCCTGATGGCGGGCCTCCAGGGCTCCGGCAAGACGACCGCCTGCGGCAAGCTCGCGCGCCAGCTCAAGGAGGACAAGGGCCTCGACGTCGCGCTCGCCGCCTGCGACCTCCAGCGCCCGGCGGCGGTCGACCAGCTGATCACCGTCGGCAAGCGCGCCGGCGCGACCGTCTACGAGCAGGGAACCGGCCGCGACCCGGTCGACGTCGCGGAGTGGGCGCTCGGCCAGGCACGCGCCGAGAAGCGCGACGTGCTGATCGTCGACACCGCCGGCCGCCTGCATGTCGACGCCGAGCTGATGGACCAGCTCAGCCAGATCAAGAAGCGCACCAAGCCCCACGACGTGCTGCTGGTCGTCGACGCGATGACCGGCCAGGACGCCGTCAACGTCGCCGAGGCCTTTGCCGACGCGACCGCTTTCGACGGCGTGATCCTCAGCAAGCTCGACGGCGACGCCCGCGGTGGCGCCGCGCTGTCGGTGAAGGCGATCACCGGCAAGCCGATCCTCTACGCGTCGACCGGCGAGAAGCTCGACGCCTTCGAGCGCTTCCACCCCGATCGCATGGCCCAGCGGATCCTCGGCATGGGCGACGTGATGACGCTGATCGAGAAGGCCGAGGCGCGGATCGACGAGCGCCAGGCCCAGGACCTCGAGCGCAAGATCCGCAAGAACCAGTTCACGCTCGACGACTTCCTCGAGCAGATGCAGCAGGTGCGCAGCATGGGCCCGCTGCAGAGCATCCTCAAGATGCTGCCGGGAGTGGGGCAGCAGCTGAACGGGCTGAAGGTCGACGACAAGGAGCTCGACCGCCTCCAGGCGATCATCACGTCGATGACTCCGGCCGAGCGCGCGAACCCGAAGATCATCGACGGATCGCGCCGCCGGCGGATCGCGCGCGGGTCGGGAACCAACGTCCAGGCGGTCTCGAATCTCGTCAAGCAGTTCGGCCAAATGCAGAAACTGATGCGGCAGATGGCACGTGGGAAGATGCCCTCGCTGGCGCAGATCGCCTCGGGCCGCTAACGTTCCCGGGCCGCATCAGACCGTACGCACCCGATTAGAGAAGAGACCTTGGCCGTAAAAGTCAGGCTGACCCGCGTTGGCTCCAAGAAGAATCCGATCTGGCGAGTAGTCGTCGCTGACGGCCGCTCCCCGCGTGACGGTCGCTCGATCGAGACGATTGGGCACTACAACCCGCAGACGCAGCCGTCGCGGATCGAGATCGATCGCGAGCGTCTCCAGCACTGGCTCGACCGCGGTGCTCAGCCGAGCAACACGGTCAAGAAGCTGATCCGCGCCGAGAACACCGGCTACGAGATGCCGGCCCGCGAGGTACCCGCGCCGGTGGCGACGCCGCCCAAGCCGGCCGCCGAGGCTGAGGCCCCCAAGGCAGAGGCCACTGAGGCACCCGAGGCAGAGGCACCCGCCGACGCCGAGGCCGCCGCTGACGAGGTTGCCGCCGAGCAGGAGGCTTCCGAGCAGCCGGCGCCCGACGCCGCTGCGGACGCCGAGGGCGACGCCGACGCGGCCGCCGAGGCCGACACGCCCGCCGAGGGCGACTCCAGCGACGACTCCTAGCGGGCTCGCGTGGAGGAGCTGCTCGCCTACCTGGCTCGCGCTCTGGTCGACGACCCCGACTCGGTGTCGGTCGACTCGTTCGAAGAGGAGGACGGCACGATCGTCCTCGAGCTGCACGCCCCGCCCGACGAGGCCGGCCGTCTGATCGGTCGCCGCGGGCGGACGATCTCGGCGCTGCGCACCGTTCTCAAGGCGAGCGCGACGCGACGCGAGAAGCGCGTCCTGATCGACGTCGTCGACGCCGTCTGAGTTCTGTGGCGACCGAGACGCGCCTGGTGACGGCCGGAGTGGTCGGCCGGACGCACAGCCTCGACGGCAGCTTCTACGTCGACCGCCCGGATCATCCGTTCGACCTGGGCACCGTCGTCCGCCTCGACGGACGCGAGCACGCGATCGACCGCCGTGCCGGCACCGACGACAAGCCGCTGGTACGGCTTGCCGGCATCGGCACCCGCGAGGAGGCGAGAGCGCTGCGCGGTGAGCTGATGCTCGTCGAAGCGTCGCTCGACGAGGGGGAGTGGCTAGCCGAGGATCTCGTCGGCTGCCGCGTCGAAGGGTTCGGCGCCGTCGTTCGGGTGATCGACGCCCCGTCCTGCGACCTGCTCGAGCTCGAGGGCGGCGAGCTGGTGCCGCTGATCTCCGACGCGGTGCGGACCGTCGACCTCGATGCGCGGACGATCGAGATCGACCGTCGCTTCCTGCGCCTCGAGACGGGGGAGGGCAAGTGAACATCGACGTCTTCACGCTCTTTCCCGCCTGGTTCGACTGGTACGTCGAACAGCGCCACGTGCGCAACGCGTTCGATCTCGGCCACCGGCTCGAGACCGTCGACATGCGTGCGACCACGCCGCTGAACGCTGGCCAGGTCGATGACACCCCGTACGGCGGCGGCGCCGGGATGGTGATCCGCGTCGACGTCGTCGAGGCCGCGCTCGCCGCCCGCTGGGATGCCGACCCGGTCGACGGCCGGGCAGGGCGCCGCGTGATCGCGCTCGCCGCCGGCGGGCGCCAGCTCGACGAGCAGCTCGTCAACGAGCTCGCGGCCGAAGAGGAGATCGCACTGCTCTGTGGCCGATACGAGGGTTTCGACGAGCGCGTCAACGAGCATCTCGCGACCGATGTCGTGTCGATCGGCCCCTACGTTCTCGCCGGCGGCGAGCTCGCGGCGATGGTCGTCTGCGACACGATCCTGCGCAAGCTGCCCGGCACGCTCGGCCATGCCGACAGCGCGCTGGAGGAGTCATTCTCCGCTGCACTAGAGGGCGCGCCGGAGTATCCGCACTACACGCGGCCCGCCGAATGGCGCGGCCACGGCGTCCCAGAAGTGCTCCGATCGGGCGACCACGGGAAGGTCCGAGAGTGGCGCACAGAGCAGAGCCGGCTACGGCTTCGCTAGAGTTCGCCGTCGCGCGAAGCACCCCCTTGGTGCTCGCGCCTTTTCATGCCATGAGCGGAGTCATCGAAACCATCGAGCGAGCGCAACTGCGGCCTGTACCCAAGTTCCAGGCTGGGGACCGTCTACGCGTCCACTTCCAGGTCGTCGAGGGCACGCGCAAGCGCACCCAGGTCTTCGAGGGCGTCGTCATCAAGCGCCAGGGCAGCGGCGCGCGCGAGACGTTCACCGTGCGCAAGCAGTCGTTCGGCGTCGGTGTGGAGCGGACGTTCCCGATCCACTCGCCGAAGATCGAGCAGATCGAGGTTGCCGCTCGCGGCGACGTCCGCCGCGCGAAGCTCTACTACCTGCGTGATCGCGTCGGCCGCAGCGCCCGCGTTCGCGAGCGCCGCTTTGGCCGCGACGACGACGAGCTGCAGGGCGTCATGCCGCCGCCCGAGACCGACGCCGTCGTCGACGCTCCGGAGCCCGAGGCTCCCGAGGCCGTCGAGGAGCAGGTGCCGGAGACGGAGGCTGAGGTAGCCACCGAGACCACTTCTGAGACCGTCGAGGCGGAGTCGACCGACACCGCCGACGACACGCCAGCCGCTGAGGCTGAGGCAGCTCCGGCCGAGGCCGAGGACGCCGCCGAGCCGGACAGCGACGGCGACGCCGCCGAGTCCAGCGCCAAGTCGGACTCCTGACGGGCAACGGGCCGGAGGGTTAGTGGCTCGGGACGGCAAGCAGAGCACCGGCGGCTCGCTGATCGAGCTCGTCGTGATCGTCGCCGTGGCGCTGGGTGTCGCGCTCGGCATCCAAGCCTTCCTCGTCAAGCCGTTCCGCATCCCGAGCGAGTCGATGGTTCCGACGCTCGAGGTTGGACAGCGGGTGCTCGTCAACCGCCTCGGAGAGCACTTCGGAGATCCCGAGCGCGGCGACGTCATGGTCTTCAAGCCGCCGAAGGGCGCCGACGACAACATGTGCGGCGTCAGCCACCCGGCCGAGCAGCCGTGTCCGCGCTCGACGCCCGGCAAGTCCGAGACGAATTTCATCAAGCGCGTCGTCGGCCTGCCCGGCGAGCGCCTATCCGTCAAGGCCGGCCGCGTCTACATCAACGGCAAGCTCCAGAAGGAGCCGTTCATCAAGCCCGACGCGCAGTGTGCGCTCTGCAACATGCCCGATCCGATCGTGATCCCGGCGGGGCAGTACTACATGATGGGCGACAACCGCGGCGCAAGCGCAGACAGCCGCGAGTGGGGCCCGGTGCCGAAGGACAACTTCATCGGCAACGCCTTCGCCACGTACTGGCCACCTTCCAAATGGGGCGGCCTCTAACACTCCGGTCTGGCGCCTATGATCGGCGCCGACGTGAGTAAGGCGGACACAGCGCAGCCGCAGAGCAAGGCGGCGCGACGGCGGAGGAGGAAGGCCGCGCACAGCGGTCGCCGGCTGTTCGCCTTCGACCGGGAGCTGGGTTCGCGGTTCGTCGCCGGTGCGGATGAGGCTGGGCGCGGATGTCTGGCGGGGCCGCTGGTCGCGGCGGCGGTGCTGTTCGACCTCGAGCGGCTGACGCTCGCCGATCGCCGCGCGCTGACGAAGCTCAACGACTCCAAGCAGCACAGCGAGGAGACGCGTGAGGAGCTGTACCCGCTGGTGATGCGCGCCTGTGCGAGGACGGCGGTCGTGTCGCGTTCGGTGCGGGCGATCGACTCGCGCGGACTGCACGTCAGCAACCTCGACGCGCTGCGGGCGGCCCTGCGACGGGTCGCCGTACCCGGGACGATCTGCCTCGTCGACGGGTTCCGCGTGCCGCCGTTCGAGCACGAGCAGCAGGCCGTCGTCGACGGCGACGCGCGCAGTGCGGCGATCGCCGCCGCCTCGGTGCTCGCCAAGGTCAGCCGCGATCGCTACATGCGCCGCGCCGCCGAGCGCCATCCCGAGTGGGACTTCGCCGCACACGTCGGCTATTCGACGCCCGACCACCGTGCGGCGATCGCCGCCCACGGCGTATCGCCGCTGCACCGCATGTCGTTCAACTCGACGGCCTATCAACAGCTGACTTTGGGCTAGAAGGCGTCCTCGACGTGGTCGAGGGACAGCAAGCATCCCTGGCGGTCGACGACGATGCCGATCGCGTCGAAGCGGATCCAGGCCGGGGCGGGGGAGAGCTTAGGACGAGTGCGCAGCCACTCGGCGGCCAGCTTGCGGATGCGCTTGCGCTTGACGGGACCGATCGCGTCGAGTGGGCCGTCCGGCCCGGCTGAGCCGCCGGCTACGCGTGTCTTGACCTCGCAGAAGACGAGGCAGCGGCCCTCGCGGGCGACGATGTCGATCTCGCCGGTTCGGCCACAGCGGCCGTTGCGCTCGATCAGCGTGTAGCCGGCCCGTTCGAGGTGGCCGCAGGCGATGTCCTCGCCGTGGGCGCCGAGGCGGATGCGGACGTTGCCGGCAGTCATCCGCTGGACGCTAGGCCGGCCCGTGTTACGGCGGACAGACCGGTGTAACGGGGCCGCGCCAGTGGTCGAGACGGGCTGTCTCAGAGCCGTCACGCAACTGCTGTCACCTGTGTGACGGGCCCGCCTAGCTTGCTGTCCGTGCTTGCCAGCGTTCCCACATTCGCCCTCGAGGGCGTCGATGCCCGCGAGGTCTCGGTAGAGGTCGATGCCCGCCGTGGACTGCCCGCATTCACCGTTGTCGGACTACCCGACACCGCGGTCCGCGAGGCGCGCGAACGGGTCCGCTCGGCGTTGCTGAACAGCGGGCTGGAGTTCCCGCTCCAGCGCCTGACGGTCAACCTCGCCCCGGCCTGGGTGCGCAAGGCGGGCGCGAGCTTCGACCTAGCGATCGCCGTCGGTGTCCTGGCGGCGAGCGGTCAGGTTCCTCCGGAGGCGCTCGAAGGGATTGCGGTCTCCGGCGAGCTGTCGCTCGGTGGCGCGCTGCGGCCGGTTCGCGGGGCGCTTCCGATCGCGCTCGGCTGCCATGCCGCCGGTTTGCGCGGGCTCGTGGTGTCGCCGGAGATCGCCGGCGAAGCGGCCCTGGTCGAGGGGCTCGACGTCTACCCGGTCCCGAGCCTGGCGCGGCTCGTCGACCTGCTGCACGACCGCTGGAAGCCAGAGCCGCCGACGTCAGCCGAGGCGCAACCGCCCCGTCCGTCCGCCACGCCGCCCGACCTCGCCGACGTGCGCGGGCAGGCCGACGCGCGACGGGCGTTGGAGATCGCCGCGGCAGGCGGTCACAGCCTGCTGATGATCGGCCCGCCCGGAGCGGGCAAGACGATGTTGGCCCGTCGTCTCCCAGGGATCCTGCCGGCACCGACGATCGAGGAGGCGCTCGACATCACCCGCGTCCAGAGCGTGACCGGCAACGGCAACGGCGGGCTGGCGAGCGAGCGGCCCTTCCGGGCGCCGCACCACACCATCTCCGCCCAGGGCCTGGTCGGAGGTGGCTCTCGGCCACGCCCCGGCGAAGTGACGCTCGCGCACCGCGGCGTGCTGTTCCTCGACGAGTTGGCCGAGTTCGCACGTCCGGCGCTGGAGGCGCTCCGCCAGCCGCTCGAGCACGGCAGTGTCGACATCGTCCGCGGGCAGGTTGGCCTGAGCTTTCCGGCGCGAGTGCTGCTCGCCGCGGCGGCGAACCCGTGCCCGTGCGGGATCGGCGGCGAACGTTGCGAGTGCGGCGTGCTGACGCGCGAGCGCTACCGCGCCCGGCTGAGCGGACCGCTGATCGACCGGATCGACCTCGTCTGCCAGCTGAGCCCGCTGCCGGCCTTCGCGCTCGCCGCCGAAGGCGCCGCCGGCGAGAGCTCGGCGGCAGTGCGGGCCCGCGTCGTCGCCGCCCGCGAGCGCCAGGCGGCACGGCTGACCGGCTCGCCCGCGACCTGCAACGCGGAGCTCACCACCGGGGCGACGCGACTACTGGTGCCGCTCGGCGCGAAGGCGTCGCGGCCGCTCGTAGCTGCACTCGACGCCGGCGTTCTGACGGGCCGCGGCCACGACCGGGTGCTACGCGTCGCGCGGACGATCGCCGACCTCGCGGGCAGGCAGCGGGTCGGTCGCGACGACGTCGTCGAGGCACTCGCCTACCGGGCAGTCGCGCCGGGACGGACGGCGGCGGCATGAGCGGGGCCTGCGACAGCTGCCTGCGCCGCGGTTACCTGATCGGCCTGCTCTCCGGCCGGATCGCGGGTCTGCTCGGCCGCCCCGGCGCGCCTTTGGAGCTGTTGGCACTCGACGACGCCTCGCTGGCGACCGCTGTCGGCGGCAAGGGGGAGCAGGAGGCGCTGGCCTTCCTCGGCCGCTTCGAGCCGCGCCGAGCCCGCGCCGACCTTCGCCATGCCGGCGTGGCGGCGGTCTGCCAGCACCATGAGAGCTATCCGTCGGCGCTCGAGGATCTGACCGATCGGCCGGCAGTCCTCTTCTGTCGTGGGCGCGTCGAGCTGCTGGCGGCGGTCGAAGCCGAACCGGCCGTGACGATCGTCGGCACGCGCGACGCCACGCCGTACGCGATCGAGACCGCGCACGACATCGGGCGCGGGCTCGCCGTCGCCGGGATCACGACGATCAGCGGCATGGCGCTCGGGGTCGACGGCGCTGCGCACCGTGGCGCGCTCGGCGCGCGCGGAGCGACGATCGCCGTGCTGGCCGGCGGTCCCGATGTCGTCTATCCGCGCCGGCACCGCGACCTCCACCGCCAGATCGCCGAGAGCGGCCTGGTCGTCGCCGAGCTGCCACCCGGCCAGCGGCCCTATCGCTGGAGCTTCCCGGCGCGCAACCGCCTGATGGCGGCGCTGG
Source organism: uncultured Thermoleophilaceae bacterium (assembly GCA_964629855.1). Taxonomy (GTDB): domain Bacteria; phylum Actinomycetota; class Thermoleophilia; order Solirubrobacterales; family Thermoleophilaceae; genus JAAYBF01. The sequence continues at coordinate 13,886 of CAZVRI010000038.1, read as the reverse complement.
CGCGGATGACCGTCGTGGTCGAGGCGGGCGAGGCGTCGGGCACGTTGATCACCGCGGACTTCGCTCAAGACCTCGGCCGCACGCTCGGCGCGGTGCCGGGGCGGGTCTCGACGCGGGCGGCCGCCGGCAGCAACCGACTGCTGCGTGAGGGAGCGGCGGTCGTCCGCGACGCGTCCGACGTGCTCGACGAGCTGTTCGGCGTTGGCGCGGGAGGGGCGGCTCCGCTGGCGCCGGTGGAGCCGGAGATCGATCCGATCGACCGGCGACTGCTCGACGCCGTCGAGTCGCGTCTCGACCTCGACGGGATCGCAACTTTCGCCGGTCTGCCGGTCAACGAGACTCGGATGGCGCTGGCGCGGCTCGAGACGGTCGGGCTGATTCGCCGCGACGGGCTGTTCGGCTGGGAGCGGGCGCGGACGTCCCGCTGAGGCGGAGCCTGCCTATGCTGCGCCCTCGATGTCTGTCACGACGCCTCCCCGCCTGCTGTCGATCGCCGGGTCGGACTCCGGCGGTGGCGCCGGCATCCAGGCCGACCTCAAGGCCTTCGCGCGCTGCGGGACGCACGGCATGACGGCGATCACCGCGATCACCGCGCAGAACACGGTTGCCGTCGAGGCCGTCTACCCGATCGCTCCCGAGGCGATCGTCGCGCAGGTGCGCGCCGTGGTCGCGGACATCGGCGTCGATGCGGTCAAGGTCGGCATGCTCGGCTCCAGCGAGACGATCGCCGCGGTTGCCGAGGCGCTCGACCTAGTCGGCGACGCCCCGGTCGTCGTCGATCCTGTGATGGTCGCCGAGAGCGGCGCGACGCTGCTCGACCCCGCTGCCCTCGAAGCGCTGCGCGAGCTGATCCTGCCGCGCGCCGCCGTGGTCACGCCGAACCTGCCGGAGGCACGTGTTCTTACCGGGCTCGGCGAGGACGCCACAGGGGAGGAGCTCGCGCGGGCGGTCTACGCGCTCGGCCCGGGAGCCGTGGTCGTCACCGGCGGCCACGCCGACCCGATCGCCGACGTCTTCTTCGAAGGGGCCGAGCCGGTCGCGATTCCCGGTGAGCGGCATCCCGACGGTGCGGCACACGGCTCCGGCTGCACGCACTCCTCAGCGCTCGCCGCGCGCCTCGCCCACGGGGACACCGCGCTGGAGGCGGCCCGCGCGGCGCGGATCGTCGCCGCCGGGGCGGTTCGCGACGGTTTGCGCGGGATCGGCGCCGGTGCCGGGCCGGTCGACGTCTTCGGCCTCGCCAGGTCGTCGGCCCATTAGGATTGACTCATCAAGTTCCTGCGCATGAAGCCCGGTCATGGTGAGGTCCTCTTGGCTGAGGGCGATCGCGACGTGCGCGAGGACGAGCAGGCGCTGATCGAGGAGTTCCGCCGCCAGCTCGACGAGGGGATGTGGGCCGCTGTGCCGACCGAGCGTCCCGGCAGCGGCCGTCGTGAGGCCCAGATGGTGCGCGACTACGCCGACATCCCGCCCGAGGCGCAGCGGGTGATCTTCTTCCCGCGGGCGTCCGGAGGCTGAGCCGGCGATGCTCGCGCTGCTGACCACCGGACTGATGGCGACCGCGCTCGCGGCGTTCCTGCTCGGCTCGCCGACGCTCGCCCGCTTCAAGGCCCGCCGCAACCGTCGAGTCGAGAGCGCGCCGCACGCCTTCGACCCGGGCCGCGAGCGCCGCGCGGAGCAGCGCGCCCGCCAGCTGCTGCGCTCCTGCGTCAACGACGTCGAGTGGGCGATGTACCGCGATCTCGGCTTCATCCGCGTCAACGGCCAGCCGCTGCCGGACTCGCCGGTCGATGCCGACGCGCCCGCGCCGTACGCCTACCTGATCTACCCGCACAAGCCGATCGTCGCCTACGTGCCCGAGAGCGGCCGGCTGCTGAGCGAGTACTGCGTCGAGTTCCCGGACCTCACCGGCGGCGGCCGCACGCGGCTGCCGGCCTCCGACGACGTGCTCGCGAAGTGGATGGCACTCACCTCTGACGAGGCTCGCGTGATCGGGCGTGCGAATATGCACCTCGTGGGCCGTCAGCACGATCCAAGTCACGTCCGGCGCGACATCTGGCGCCTGTCCGAGTGGGAACGGCTCGGCGCCGGCGACATCGGGGCTCGCGCCGCGTGAGTAGAGACATCCGCGCACGCAGCCGGGCCCAACTCGACGGCCCGGACCGGGCCGCCGCGCGTGCCTACCTGAAGGGCATCGGCCACGACGACGAGTCGCTGAGCCGCCCGATCATCGGCATCGCCAACACCTGGACCGAGGTGATGCCGTGCAACTTCCACCTGCGCCGGCTCGCCGAGAAGGTAAAGGAGGGCGTTCGCGCCGCCGGCGGCACGCCGATGGAGTTCAACACGGTCGCGGTCTCCGACGGCATCACGATGGGGACCGAGGGCATGAAGACCTCGCTCGTCAGCCGCGAGGTGATCGCCGACTCGATCGAGCTCGTGGCGCGCGGCCACCTCTTCGACGGCGTGATCGCGCTGTCCGGCTGCGACAAGACGATCCCCGGTTGCGTGATGGCGCTGGCCCGTCTCGACCTGCCGAGCATCATGCTCTACGGCGGCTCGATCGCGCCCGGGACGTTTCGCGGTGAGCGCGTCACGATCCAGGAGGTCTTCGAGGCTGTCGGCGCGCACGCCGCCGGCAAGATCTCCGACGCCGACCTGCACGAGCTCGAGGGTGTCGCCTCGCCCGGCGCCGGCGCCTGCGGTGGCCAGTTCACCGCCAACACGATGGCGCTCGCCTTCGAGACGCTCGGGATCTCCCCGATGGGCAGCTCGATGGTGCCCGCCGAGGAGGGCAAGAAGGGACAGGTCGCCGAGGACGTCGGCCGGCTGATCATCGACGTGCTGGAGCGCGACCTGCGCCCGAGCCGGATCATCACGCGCAAGTCGCTGCAGAACGCGATCGCCGCGGTGGCGATGACCGGCGGCTCGACCAACGCGGTGCTGCATCTGCTCGCCGTCGCCAACGAGGCTGGCGTCGAGCTCGACATCGACGACTTCGACCGCATCGCCGCCAAGACGCCGCTGCTCGCCGACCTCAAGCCGTTCGGCACCTACGTCGCACCCGACCTCTGGCGCGCCGGCGGGATGCCGCTCGTCGCCAAGCGGCTCGACGAGGCTGGGCTGCTCGACCGCGACGCGATCAACGTCACCGGCCTGACGATCGGCGAGGAGGCCGACGCCGCCGAGGAGGCCCCGGATCAGCCGGTCGTGCGGCCGCTGTCCGACCCGCTTGCGACCAGTGGCGGCTTCGCGATCCTGCGCGGCAACCTCGCACCCGACGGCTGCGTCGTCAAGCTCGCCGGCCACGGTCGCCGCGAGCACCGCGGCCCGGCGCGCGTCTTCGAGGGCGAGGAGGACGCGTTCGCCGCCGTCAAGGCCGGCGAGATCAAGGCGGGGGACATCGTCGTGATCCGCAACGAGGGCCCCAACGGGGGGCCTGGCATGCGCGAGATGCTCGCCGTCACCGCCGCGATCCAGGGCGAGGGACTAGGCGACTCGGTCGCGCTGCTGACCGATGGCCGCTTCTCCGGCGCCACCCACGGCTTCATGGCCGGCCACGTCGCCCCGGAGGCGACGCGCGGCGGTCCGATCGCGGCTGTCGCTGACGGCGACACGGTGGTCTTCGATGTTGACAAGCGCGAGCTCAACGTCGAGCTCTCCGACGACGAGATCGCCCGCCGCGTCGCCGCCTACCAGGCTCCGGCGCCGAAGTACACGACCGGCGTGCTAGGCAAGTACGCCCGTCACGTCGGCTCGGCGGCCAATGGCGCCCTGACCTCGTAGCGGAGGAACCGCTCCAGTTCGTCGTTGAACATCACCGGCCGCTCGATCATTGCGACGTGGCCGGTGTCCTCGAGAACCGTCTTGCGCGCTCCGGGAATCAGCTCGACGTACTTGTCGGCGTCGCGGACGGGGATGATCGCGTCGTTCTCGCCCCATACGACGAGCGTTGGGCAGGCGATGTCCGGCAGCCGGTCGCGGAAGTCGTAGTCGATGCAGGCGCCGAGCGCATCGATGAAGCCAGGCTTGTTAGCGCCCTTGACCAGCCCCTCGAACGCGATGTCGGGTCGCAACCGGGTGGGGTGGCGGACGATCAGGCTGAGGATCCAGTGGCGCAGCGCCGGCCGTGCCATGTGGCGGCGGCGCTGGGCCGTCGACGCGCGCGTCGTCAGCGCGAAGAACTTGCCGACGCGCAACACCTGGTCGACCGACAGCTCGCTCTGGGAGATCCCGGCGGCCGAGACCAGCATCAGCCGCTCGACCGTCTCCGGATGGTCGATCGCCACCTCGGCGGCGACGTAGCCGCCCATCGAGTTGCCGACCAGGACGGCTGGCGCCAGGCCGAGCCGGTCGCACAGCTCGGCGACGACCCGGCCGTAGTAGTCGATCGAGATCTGCTCGTTCGGCAGCGGCGAGACCCCGAAGCCGGGCAAGTCGAGCGCGACGACGCGCCGCTGCTCGGCGAAGCGCGGGATGTTCTCCAGCCAGTTCTGCCACTGGCCGCTCAGCCCGTGGACGAAGACGATCGGCCGGTGGTCGCCCTGCTCGCCGACGTCGACGTAGTTGACCGGCGTGCCGCCGATCTCCATCGTCTTGAGCAGGCTGGGCCAGTCGACCTCGCGCCAGTTCGGCTGGTCGCTGACGCCGTAACCGGCCTCCGCGCGCGCCGCGTCACGCCGGCGGGCGGGGGGCGGCGGGATGTGCAGATGCGACATCTCGGCACAACGGTAGCCCACGCAAGGGAGGTTGCAGGACACGCGAAGCCCTGTACGCCGGCCGAAACCCTGCTTACACTCAGTGAGTCGGCCTGTGTGGGCCGGAGGGGAACCCCATATCTTGAGAAGCAAGGCATTCACGTTCGTCGCTGTCCTGGTGGTCTTCTTGATCGCGGGGTCGGTGGCCGTCTATGCCTACGACTCGTCGCGCAGCGATCGGATCGCCGAGGGAGTGACGATCGGCGGAGTCCCGGTCGGAGGGCTCAGCGCCGGCGAGGCTCGCGTGAAGATCCAGCGCCAGGTCGCTCGCGGCCTCGAGCAGCCGATCGCCGTCACCTACGGCAAGACCCGCTTCACGCTCTCGGCCGAGGACGCCGGCGTTCACGCCGACATCGGCGGGATGGTCGACGACGCGGTCGCCGCCAGTCGCCAGGGCAACGTCTTCGCCCGTGTCTCGCGCGACTTGCGCGGGGGCGAGGAGGACGTCGAGGTCAGCGTCAGCGCCACCTACTCGCCGAAGGCCGCCAAGCAGCTCGTGGCGCGCGTCGGCGACAAGCTCGACCGCGAGCCCAAGGACGCGACGCTCGACTTCCCGTCGCTCGACGCCGTCAAGGAGCAGGACGGCATCGCTGTCAAGCGCGGCGAACTGCGCCAGGCCGTCGGCACCGCGCTGCTGTCGCCGAGCGACCGCACCGTTGAGGCGCCGGTCAAGACGACCAAGGCCAAGGTCACGCGCGACGAGCTCGCCAAGGAGTACCCGACCGTCCTCGTCGCCGACCACGCCAGCTTCCAGCTGCGCGTCTACAAGAACCTCAAGCTGTCCAAGACCTACACCGTCGCCTTCGGCGCGGCCGGCTACGACACGCCGCGCGGGCTGTTCGATATCCAGAACAAGCAGGTTGACCCGGTCTGGAGCGTGCCGAACAGCGACTGGGCCGGCGACCTCGCGGGGACCGTTGTCCCCGGTGGCACGCCGCAGAACCCGCTCAAGGCGCGCTGGATGGGCATCTCGGACGGTGCGGGCATCCATGGCACCGACGACGTTGGATCGCTCGGCAGCGCGGCCTCGCACGGCTGCATCCGGATGGCGATCCCCAACGTGATCGACCTCTACGACCGCGTAGAGGTCGGAGACCCGATCTACATCGGCTGACCGTCGACGCCGATCTGCTCGACCGGCGCTTCGACCCATCCCGCTGCCTCCAAAGAGGCCTGGCGCTCTGAGTGCCGAATGCACAGAGTGCCGATGAAGACGCCACGCTCACGCTTGCGCAGCACCGCGTACCAGAGGGTCGACTCCTCGCCTGGCCCCTGGATCGGGTGCCAGGGTGCGACCGGCTTGCCGTCGTCGTCGGTCAGGTCGGCCTCGACGAGTTGGGAGCGGGTCGCTACCCGCCCGTCCTGAGTGTTGACGAAGAACCTGGACACGGCGCCGAACCCTAGTTGGGCGCGCGCCCTCGGGGCGTTCGACACCGCGCTGCGCACGCGCGGACTCGGCGAGCAGACTCGCCGCGCCTATGGGGCCGACCTCGGCCAGCTCGCCGAATGGGCGACCGCACAGGGGATCGAGCCTGGGGCGGTCGACGCGCGCGTTCTGCGCCGCTTCGCCGGCGTGCTGTCGGAGCGCGGCAACTCGCGTTCGACCGTCGCGCGCAAGCTCGCCGCCTTCCGCGCCTTCTACCGCGTGCTCGTCGAGCGCGGCGACCTCGAGGCCAGCCCGGCCGACCTGGTCGCCAGCCCGAAGCGCGAGAGCAACCTGCCGACGGTGCTCAGCCGCGGCGAGATCGACCAGCTGCTCGACTCGCTGCCGGCATCGACACCGCTCCAGCTGCGCGACCGTGCGCTGTTCGAGCTCGCCTACGCCGCCGGTCTGCGGGCCGCCGAGCTGGTCGACCTCGACGTCGAGAGCCTCGATCGCGAGGGCGAGCAGCTGCGCGTCGAGGGCAAGGGCGGCAAGACGCGGATCGTCCCGGCCGGCGAGCACGCCTGGCGGGCGCTCGACGCCTACGTCGAGCGCGGACGTCCGGAGCTCGTCGCCGACAGCCTCGTCCGCGACCCGGCGCTGTTCCTCTCACGCACCGGCCGGCGGCTGGCCACGAGCGACGTTCGGCGGCGGCTGCGAACCGCGCTGAACCGCGCTGGAGTGCAGGCCGCGGCGTCGCCACATGCGCTCAGGCACTCGTTCGCGACCCATCTCCTGGATGGCGGCGCGGATCTCCGAACGATCCAGGAGCTGCTGGGACACAGCTCCCTGAGCACGACCCAAACGTACACTCGGGTAGAGTCGAAACGTCTCAGGAAGGCATATGCGCAGGCCCATCCGCGCGCGTGAGGGGTACTAGGACGAGGTGGAGACCAACCTCAAGGCGATTGAGCTGAAGGATCTTTGGAGCCGTTACAAGCAGGACGGCGACCAGCAGGCGCGTGAGCGCCTCGTTCTCGCGTACTCGCCGCTCGTCAAGTACGTCGCCGGCCGTATGTCGAGCGGCCTGCCCGCCCACGTCGAGGAGGCGGACCTCATCTCCTACGGCCTGCTGGGTCTGATCTCGGCGATCGAGCGCTTCGATCTCGAGCGCGAGATCCGCTTCGAGACCTTCGCTGTGACGCGCATCAAGGGCTCGATCATCGACGAGCTGCGCTCGCTCGACTGGGTCCCGCGCTCGGTGCGCGCCAAGGCGCGCGAGATCGAGCAGACCAACGCGAAGCTCGAGAACAAGCTCCAGCGCGCCCCGACCGACGCGGAGATGTCGACAGCTATGGGGGTCACCGAAGACGAGTTCCAGGCGTCGCTGGTCAAGATCGCCAACTCGTCCGTGGTCGCGCTCGACGAGCTCTGGACGGTCTCGGACTCCTCCGGCGACCAGGTCTCGCTGCTCGACACGATCCCGGACCCGCACGCCGCCGACCCGGCGCGCGAGCTCGACCTGACCGACATGAAGGACAGCCTCGCCGACGCGATCGCGCGGCTGCCCGAGCGGGAGAAGCTGGTGATCGCGCTCTACTACTACGAGAACCTGACCCTGCGCGAGATCGGCGAGGTCCTCGGAGTGACCGAGTCGCGCGTCTCCCAGCTGCACACCAAGGCCGTGCTGCGCCTGAAGTCGAAGCTCCAGGGAGACACCCTCGCCGAAGTGATGGAGTAGCGCTCCCCGCGTGAGCACGACAGCCGACATCGCGATCGAGCGGCTCGGGGAGTGGACGGTCGCGCGCATCGGCGGTGAGCTCGACATGAGCAACTGCAGCTACGTCCGCGACGAGCTGACGCGCTCGATACCCGGTGAGGTCAGCGGTCTGGTCGTCGATCTCAGCGAGACGATCTACCTCGACTCGGCGGCGATCGAGCTGCTGTTCGAGCTGGCGCGGCGGCTGGGCCGGCGGCGCCAGGACCTCCGCATCTCCATGCCCGACGACTCGCCGCTGCGGCGCGTGCTGGAGCTGACCGACGTCCGGGCGGTGGCGCCGGTCCATCCGACGGTCGAAGCTGCGGTCGCCTAGCATCGAGCCGGTGAAGAAAGAGCTCCGTCCGTTCCACGACAACGTCTCCTGCGACGTCTGCGGCCGCACGATCCTCAAGGGCGAGCGGACCGAGAACTACCTCGCCCCGGGCGGCCATCGCAATCTGGTCTGCGAGCTCTGCTTCGTCCGCGCCGAGCACGCCGGCTGGATCCGCGAGTCGTCGGCCGATCAGATCCCGACGCGCGCCGGCCGGCCGCAGGAGCGGCGCCAGATCTTCGGCCGCCTGCGGCGCCGCCGCGACGTCCCGGTCAGCGGGCAGCGCGTCGAGCCGGGGTCGGCGAGCGGTTACGACGATCTCGACTCCGAGTCCGTCCAGGACGAGCCGGGCACTCCGTTCGACGTGCCGGCCGAGGAGCCTGTCGCGCCACCGCGCCGCCGCGAGCCGCCGCAGGACCCGCGCCACGTGCGCGCCGTTCCCACGACCGCCGAGGTCAAGGTGGAGCGAGCGCTCGAGCTGTTCAACGGCTCCGAGCACCAGCGCACCGTCGCCGGCCTGACTCGGTCGCTCGGGTTCCCGTGGGCGACGGCGGTCCCGGACAGCTCGGCCCCGAGCGCGGTGACGCTCGTCGTCGCCTGGGAGCTGTCGTGGTACCGCTTCCGGATCGACCTCGGCGACACCGCCGAGCCGGTCGCGCTGCAGGAGAAGGGCGACGAGCTGAACGACATCGACGAGGCGCTGCGGCGCTGGAACGCCGGACTCGACGAGGAGGGCCGGCTGGTGGTGGAAGGAGGAGCGGTCTCATGATCTATTGCGTGGTTCCCAGAGCGCTGGAGGACGAGCTCTACGACAAGCTCGTCGAGCACTACAGCGACGAGCCCAACGTCGAGGTGATCGTCGATCGGCGTGCCCAGGGCGGAGTGCCCGGCACCCACGACCCGATGACCGACCGCCGTCGCGTGCGGGCGAAGGGCAGCTTCCCCTCGATCGACGCGCCCGCGGCCGGTTGATGAAGGTCGTCGTCAACGTCGACGGAGGCGCCCGCGGCAATCCCGGCCCGGCCGCCGTCGGCGCCGTCGCCGCCGACCCCGACGGCAACGTGCTGCTCGAGCGCGGCGCCTACATCGGCGAGACCACCAACAACGTCGCCGAGTACCGGGCCCTGCTGCTCGGGCTCGAGTTGGCGCGCGAGCTGGGCGCCGACGACGTCGAGGTGATCAACGACTCGGAGCTGGTCGCCAAGCAGATATCGGGCGCCTACCGCGTCAAGCACGCCGGCCTCAAGCCGCTCTACCTCGAGTCGATGGAGGCGCTGCGCGGCTTCGGCAACTGGCAGGTCCGCAGCGTCCGCCGCGAGTCGAACACACGCGCCGATGCCCTCGTCAACGCGGCGCTCGATGCCAAGCTGCAAGCGCGCTAGCGGTCCACGCCCGCAGGCCTCACTAGTCTCGTTGGGTTGATGCAGTCACCTGTCGACAGCAACCCGGGACCTGCGCAGGGCAGGGTGTGGCTGCTGGTCGAGGATCGGTCGAAGCGCGAGCTGGTCTTCGACTTCCCGTTCGACGAGGACCTCAACGACGCCGTCAAGGGCCTCCCGGGCCGCTGGTTCGACTGGCGCCGCAAGCACTGGCGCGTTCCAGCCGAGACGAGCTCGGCACGGGCTGTCGCGGACCTGCTCGAGCAGTTCCCGGAGCTGGTCGTCGAGCCCGACGTCGTCGCCTGGCTGACCGACTCCGACCGCTGGCAGGCGCTCGTGTCGGTCGTGATCCATGAGGGGGCGGGGGCGTTCGTCGTCCGGACCGTCGCCGGCGATCCGCCCGAGACCGGACTCGAGGGTGGCATCGCGACCGGCGAGGACCGGCTCGTCTTCCCATTCGACCCGGTGACCGCGACGCGCCTGGGACGGCTGGAGGGCACCCGCGTCGACGATCTCGCCCAGGCATGCATCCGCCAGCTCGCTGCCGGTGGCACGCCGGCGCGGGCCGAGCTGGGCGTGGAGATCGGCGACGACGGCGAGCCCGAGCTGACGCTCTTCACGATCTGGGACCCGACCGTCGCGCGCGCCTTCAAGGAGCTGCCCGAGGCGAAGCCCGTTCCGCGCAGCGCGCGCGTCTTCAACCGCGACTCGGCCTGGGGGGTGGCGGTGCCGGCCGACCCGGCGCTCGCGCAGCACCTCGCGGACTTCGTCGCCGCCCATCCCGGCGTCGCGCTCGACGAGCGCGCGCGCGACATGCTCGACGAGATCGTCGAGGAGCACGAGCGCGCGTCCGAGACCGTCGCGCTCTCCTACGCCGAGGACGCCGAGTTGCGGGACCTCGATCTAGGCGGCGAGCTGCATCCGTTCCAGCGCGCCGGGGTCCGCTACGCCCTTGCGCGGCGCCGGACGTTCATCGCCGACGAGCAGGGCCTTGGCAAGACGGTGCAGGCACTCGCGACGCTGGAGGCGGACGACGCCTTCCCGGCGATCGTCGTCTGCCCGGCGAGCATGAAGCTGACCTGGGAGCGCGAGGCCGGCATCTGGCTGCCGAACCGCAGTGTCGCGGTGCTCGACGGTCGTACCGACGCGACCTGGGACGAGGCCGCCGAGCAGGCGGAGATCGTCGTGCTCAACTACGACATCCTCGAGGCCCATCTGAGGCGCCTGCTCGACCACGGACCGCGCGCGCTGATCCTCGACGAGTCGCACTACGTCAAGAACCCGCGCGCCGGGCGGACCAAGGCGGCGCTCGAGCTGGCCGCCGGGATGCCCGACGACGCGCTGCGGCTGGCGCTGACCGGCACGCCGATCCTCAACCGTCCTGACGAGCTGATCGCCCAGCTGCGCGTGCTCGGGCGGCTGCGCGAGTTCGGCAGCGGCGCGCGGCTGTCGCGCCGTTTTCGCGCCGCCGGGGCTGACGACCGCCTGCACTGGAACCTGCGCGCTGTCTGCTACGTCCGTCGCACCAAGCAGCAGGTTCTGCCACAGCTGCCGTCCAAGCGCCAGGACACAGTGCCGGTGCTGCTCTCCAACGAGCACGAGTACCGGCTCGCCGAGGAGGACGTGATCGCGTGGCTGCAGACGCTGCCGCTCGACCTTGGCACGCTCGACGCGAAGATCGCCGCCGCGCTGCGCGCCGAGCAGCTGGTGCGGCTGAACAACCTGCGCCAGCTCGCGGCGCGCGGCAAGCTGCCGACGGCGCTTGCCTGGATCGCCGACTTCCTCGAGTCCGGCGAGCCGCTGGTCGTCTTCGCCGAGCACGTCGCGACCCAGAAGGCCGTGCTCGAGCGCTTCCCCGACGCCGTCCACATCCTCGGTGCCGACTCCACCCAGGTCCGTCAGCGCGCCGTCGACGCCTTCCAGCAGGAGGACGGCCCGCAGCTGATCGTCTGCTCGATGCGCGCGGCCTCGCAGGGCATCACGCTCACCCGCGCCTCGAACGTCGCCTTCCTCGAGCTCGACTGGACCCCGGCCCGCCACGACCAGGCGGAGGACCGGCTGCACCGGATCGGCCAGGACAGCGCGGTCACCGCCTGGTACCTGCTCGCGCCGGAGACGATCGACGAGACGATGGCCGAACTGCTGCAGCGCAAGCGCAGCCTGATCGACGCTGTCACCGACGGCCGGGTCCAGAACGAGGAGCGCCTCGTCGACGCGGTCGTGCGCGAGCTGCGCGGGCGGCCGTTCAGGCACCTGCGCGTCGTCGCTTAGCTGCCTATTCGGCGCAGTGCTTCGCGGCGATCAGGTCGACGGTGCCCTTGGTGCGCATCGTCGAGAGGCCGCCGAGCAGCTTGGCGATCGTCTTGAGGTCGAGCTCGGAGTCGAGCGTCCCGCCGCTCGGTAGCCAGTAGAGCTCGGAGCCCTCGATCGCGAGCCGGTCCTTGTCGGTGGCGTGGGCGAGAACGTCCTTGGTCACCTTCGCGGCCGGCTTCGAGCCGAGCAGGATGACCTGGAGCTTCCCCTTCGACGCGCTGACCTGCTTGGCGGGAAACGGCTCCTGGGCGGCGATCGCGCGCGTCTCGGCGGCGTCGCGGAGGAAGACGGGGACCGCGTAGCCCAGCGTCTCCTCGAGGCCGTGCTCGATCTTCGCGGCGATGTCGGCGCGGCGATCGCCGTCCGGCGCGTCGAAGATCACGTTGCCGCTGGCGCGGAAGGTGGCGGCGTCCGGCAGGCCGATCTCGTCGAACGCGGCGCACAGCTCGGGGTTGGTGATGCGGTGGCCACCGACGTTCATCCCGCGCAGGAAGGCGACGTAGCGAGTCATGACGCGAGAAACCGTGCCACATCGACCGCGTCGGCCTCCAGCGCCTTGCGGTCGGTCGCTGACAACCGCCCGACGGGTGCGAGCTCGACTTGGCCCTTCGGCATCGTCCAGGTCGCGACGGCGCGGCCACCGACGAGCGCGATCGGCTTGAAGATGCCGTTGACGGTGACCGCGGACTTGTTCGAGCCGAGGATCGGCTCGCGCGACGTCCAGCCGAGCAGCAGCGGCTCGAACGGGCCCAGCAGGCGTGGGGGAGGCAGCTCGCCGGCGGCGGGTGGCCGGTTGGCGAGATCGGCTAGGCCGTCGTCGCGTTGGTCCAGCTCCGGCGCGACCGCTTTCAGGCCGGCGCGGGAGTCGCGCAGCGGAAGTCCGGACCAGCGCGCGAGGTCGCGGTCGTCCGCCGGGCCGTGGCCGGCGAGGTAGCGCCGCGCCAGCTCGGCAAGGGCGCGGTCGCGGTCGACCGGCTCGGGCTCGCCGAGCCAGTCGCGCACCAGGACCTGCGCGTGCTGCTTGCCGATCATCGGCCCGCGGACCGTGACGCCGCGCAGGCTGGCGAGCATGACCACGTGGATCAGCGCCTGTCCCGCGGTCGGCACGTCCGCCGCGTCGAGGTGGGCGCGCAGCTGGTCGCGGGTCAGCGGGCCGTTGTCGGCGAGCGCCCGCTCGATCGTGGTCACGCCGCGCTCGGCCGCCGCGGCGCTGACGCCCTCCTGCTCGAGCCGGCGGGCGTTCGCTGTCAGCAGCGTCGGCGCCGTCAGCGAGTGCAGCCACGGATAGTCCTCCGAGCGGATCAGGTGCAGCGTGCCGCGGTTGACCCAGGTGATCAGCAGCGCGCGGTCGGCCAGCGCGCGGTCGACGTCGGAGACCGACAGCCCCTTCGTCCGCGCCCGCACGGCCAGCCGCGCCCCGCGCGGGTCCTGGCCCTGGATCGCCAGCAGCCGCTCCGCCACCGCGACGGGGCTGCTCGCTGGCTCGCCCGCGAGCAGCTGGGCTGTCAGGCGCTCGGCGATCACTCGTCGAGGATCGCCACCGCGCGCGTCGGCCCGGCCGAGCCACCGACGACCTTGAGCGGGAAGCAGGCGACGGTGAACCCCGTCGGCGGCAGCTCGCCGAGATTGAACAGCCGCTCGATCTGCGAGTACGCGAGCCCCGCCTGGTGCGCGGCCCAGAAGATCCCAGGCTCGTGGAGCTGCTTGGCATCCTCGGCCTGCATCCAGAGCGGCGCGTCCCAGCCCCAGGCGTCGATTCCCATCACGCGCACGCCGCGCTCGTAGAGCCAGTGGGTCGCCTCGACCGTCACGCCGGGGCCGAGCGCCATGTAGCCCGGCTCGTCGTAGAAGGCGTCGCGTCCGGTCCGCACGAGCACGATGTCGAACGGCCGCAGCTCGTGGCCGATCCGCTCCAGCTCGGCCTCGACCTCGGTTGCGGTGACCGCGTCGCCGTCGGCCTTGGCGGTCATGTCGAGCACCACGC
>CAZVRI010000037.1:0-29304 GCA_964629855.1 uncultured Thermoleophilaceae bacterium | reverse complement strand
CGTGGCCATCCTGATCATCCCGTTCCTGGTCTAGACCGACCTAGAGCACCGATTTCGGCCAAGGGCCGCGGCACCAGCCGCGGCCCTTCGTCGTTCTGGGGCCGTGGCGGGATCCGGCTAGGGACAGACCGTGCTGGCCGCGGGTCCTGTCTCCGATTTTGGTTTCCGTGCTCGGCTCCGCTTGCTCCGCTGGGACTACGCCCCGTCCCTGGCGCGGTCTGTCGGCGGCGGGCTCGGCGCTGGTCGACGGGAGGGGCTCCGCCCGACGCTCCGCTCGCTGCGCCTGCGCGCGCAAAGCCAAAATCGTCGCCACCCGCGGAAGTTGCGTTGACGGCTGAGCTATGAGAGCGCTAGCTCAGCTCGTCGGCCAAGAGGTCCATTAGGAGGCTGTCGCGCCAGTGGCCTTCTGGGGCGCGCTCGGCGTTGCGGAGGATGCCGACGGGCTTGAAGCCGACGTTGGTGTAGGCCTTGATGGCGCGTTCGTTCTTGGCGGAGGGGTCGATGGTGAAGCGGTGGTGGCCGCGCTCGTCGATGAACCAGCGGATCAGGGTGCGGAGGGCGTCGGCGCCGAGGCCCTGGTGCTGGAAGGCGGGGCGGAGGAGGATGTCGAAGGCGACCTCGCGGTAGTCGGGCTCCGGCTCCTCGTCGAAGCTCAGCCAGCCCGCCACCTCGCCACCGACGACGATGGCGAAGGCATTGCCCTCGTTGCGGAGTCCCTCACGCTGGTAGTCCCGATCGCTCGTGTCGCCCCACCACTCGACCGTGCCCGGCTCGTAGATCGCCGGCAGCAGGATCTCGACGTCCTCGTCGGTCAGCGGGCGCAGCGTCAGCCGTTCGCTCTCGATGACGGGTAACTCCACGTCGCCGAGTCTGCCATGGGGGTTGGAAGCGGGGCTAGGTGCTGGGTCCGAGGAAGACTCGGCCATCGCGGCAATGAAGACGCCGCTGCCGACGGCGACGAGCGTGAAGAGAATCGCTCCGCGCACTAGCAGCGGGTCATGTCCGTAGGCGATCACTCCCAGGCAAAGGGCCTCTCCGAGCAGGACGACGATCAGGAGCGCGCGACGGCCAAAGCGAATGTCGGGTGCCGCGGCTGAATCGTCCCGGAACATTCCTCTCTCCAAGGCCATCGCCAGGAGGAAGACCGGGATAACCGCAGCGACGGTCTCGTAGAAGGCGCTCGGGAACTCCGTTCCGCTCGTGGCGCCCCCGAGGAAGGCGACGGATGCCGCGATTGTTGCGAGCGTGATGACGCTCTCGCGACGCTGCTTGCGCGTCATCTGGTCGATGCCTAAACCGCCCAGCGCGCGCTGACGCCAACCCTTAGTCCCCCCGGCCACGGCGACCATTCTGCCGCCGTGCCAAGACGGCAGACCGGTACGGCCGCATACTGGGCTGTTAACGCTGCTTCCGCGGGTGGCGACGATTTTGGCTTTGCGCGCACAGGCGTAGCGAGCGGAGCGTCGGGCGGAGCCCCTCCCGTCGACCAGCGCCCGAGCCCGCCGCCGACAAGCCGCGCCAGGGACGGGGCGTAGTCCCAGCGGAGCGAACGGAGCCGAGCACGGAAACCAAAATCGGAGACAGGACCCGCGGCCAGCCACGCTTGTCCCGCACCAGGAGTAGCTTTCCCGCGTCATGGCCGAGTGGAGACCGAAGGCGGCGGGGCTGGAGCGTGTGTTGGGCGCGGGGGCGCTGTTCAGCACCGCTTACGGCAACGTCGGCAGCTCGATCTACTACGCGCTCGGGCTGGTGGCGGTGTTCGCGCTCGGGCTCACGCCGGTCGTGTTCGCGATCGCGGGGCTGATCTTCATGGCGACGGCCGCCACGTATACGGAGGCGACGACGATGTACCCGGAGGCTGGCGGGTCGTCTTCGTTCGCGCGGCGGGCGTTCAACGAGTTCTGGTCGTCGCTGACGGCGTGGGGCCAGATGCTCAACTACATCATCACGGTCGCGATCTCGGCCTACTTCCTGCCGCACTACCTCGGGATCGTCTGGGAGCCGCTGATGTCGTCGCCGGCGGACATCGTCGTGGCGGTCGGGGTGGTGGCCTTCCTGGCGCTGATCAACGTCGTCGGGGTCAAGGAGGCTGCCGGGCTGAACATCTTCCTCGCGATCGCCGACTTCGTCACGCAGATCGCGCTGGTGGTGCTCGGCCTGGTGCTGGTGTTCTCGCCCGACACCCTGGTCCAGAACGTCGACTTCGGCACGTCGCCGACGGTCACCGACTTCCTGATCGCGATCCCGGTCGGAATGGTCGCGTTCACCGGGATCGACACGATCTCGAACATGGCCGAGGAGGCCAAGGACTACGGCAAGACGATCCCGCAGTCGATGCGCGCCGTCGTCGTCGCGGTGATGACGATCTCGCTGACGTTGCCGATGGTGGCGCTGTCGGCGATGCCGGTTGAGAACGGAACGACGGTGCTGGCGGAGCCGGGGAGCGAGGGTGGCTACGCGGACAACCCGATCCTCGGCGTCGTCCAGAACATCGGCCTCGGTCCGTTGCAGGGCGCCGCCGAGGTCTATGTCGGCCTGCTCGCCGCGACGATCCTGCTGGTCGCGACCAACGCGGGCCTGATCGGCCTGTCGCGGCTCAGCTACTCGATGGGCCAGTACCGCCAGCTGCCGTCCGCGCTGCGCAGGCTCCATCCGCGCTTCCGCACGCCGTACATGGCGATCATCGTGTTCGGCGGGATCGCCTGCCTGACGATCCTGCCGGGCGAGGCGACGTTCCTCGGCACGATCTACGCCTTCGGCGCGATGCTGTCGTTCACGATGGCGCACGCCTCCGTGATCGCGTTGCGGATCAAGGAGCCGGACCATGAGCGGCCCTACAAGGGGCGCGGCAACATCCGCATCCGCGGCGTCGAGATACCGCTCTACGCGCTGTTCGGCGGCATCGGTACCGGCGCGGCGTTCATCGCGGTCAGCCTGCTGAACATCGAGACGCTGATCGCGGGCGTGATCTGGCTCACGATGGGCATGACGCTCTATGTCCTCTACCGGCGCAACCAGGGACTGTCGCTGACCGAGACGCGCAAGATCGTGATGCCGAAGCCGGCGGTCGAGCACGAGGTCGAGTACGAGTCGGTGCTGGTGGCGTTCGAGGACTCGCAGTACTCGGGCGAGGCGATCGCGACGGCGGCGAAGCTGGCGGCCCGGAGGCGACGCGGGATCCACGTGCTGGTGACGATCACGGTGCCGGCGAACCTGCCGATCGGAGCGTCGATGCCGGCCCAGGAGGCGCGTGCCCAGCAGGCGATCGATTCCGCCCGGGTGCGCGGCGGGCGGCGGGTGACGGGCCACTGGGAGAAGGTGCGCGCCGGCGAGGCCGGACGGCGGATCGTGCTGGAGGCGCGCGAGATCCGTGCGCGGGCGATCGTGATGGCGCTGCCGCCACGGCGGACGGGGTCGTCGGTGTTCGGCCGGACGCTCGAGACGGTGCTGACCGACCGGCCGTGCCGGGTGATCATCGACTCGTCACGGGGCGTGAAGGCGCCGGTGGCCGCGTGAAGGCCTACTCGGCTGCGCAGGTGGTGCTCGGCGGCGTGCTTTGCGCGGTAGGCCTCGCGGTCGTCGTGACGACGCTCGCGGCGGGCGGCGGTCCGTTTGCGATCGGCGTGCTCGTCGGTGTCGGCTTCGCCGTGCTGGGCGGGATGCGGGTCTGGATCGCGACGCGCGGCGGCCGCGGACCGGAGGGCGGTAGCTGATGGGCGCGGGCGGCGGCGAGCGCGAGGGCGGCGCCGCGCGGATGCGCGCGCGCTGGCGCAGCGGCTCCGAGGGGGCCGAGGCGCGGCTCGAGCGCGGCCTGGGGGCGCCCGCGCTGTTCGCGATCGCGGCCGGGGCGGTCGGTTCGTCGCTCTACTTCGCGCTCGGCATCGTCGCCCAGGACGCGCTCGCGCTGACGCCGGTCGCGTTCGCGGCCGCGGGCCTGTTCTTCCTGCTGACGATGCTCAGCTACCTGGAGGGCAGCTCGCTGCACACCGAGCGCGGCGGGGCGTCGATGTTTGCCCGCTACGCGTTCAACGAGCTCTGGAGCTTCATCGCCGGCTGGGCGATCCTGCTCGACTTCATGATCGTGATGGCGCTCGGGTCGCTCGCCGTCTCGGGCTATCTCGGCGTCTTCTGGCATGTGCCGTCCGACGCCGGCTTCGAGCTGGTCGTGGCGGCGGCCGTCCTGGTCTGGGTCGCCTGGGCAAACATCCGCGGCCAGACGGTCGAGCGCTACCGGCGCGTGCTGTGGGTCGTGCTGGTGACGGCGATCCTGTCGGCCGGGATCATCGTCGTCGGCCTGTTCCAGTTCCAGGACTACGACGCGCTTTTCGACTCGATCGATCTCGGTGTGACGCCGACCTGGGGCGAGCTGACGCTGGGCGCGATCGTCGCCGGCGTGGCGCTGACGGGGATCGAGTCGGCGTCCGGCTTGGCGGGCGAGCTGAAGGTCGGTCGCCGCGGTCTGCGCCGGCTCGGCGCTGTCGCCGGCATCGGCGTGCTGGTGCTGTACGTCGGCATGGCGCTGGTGGCGGTGCTGGCGCTGCCGGTCCAGCATGGCTCCTCGGCGCTGAGCACCGAGTTCATCGAGGCGCCGATCGTCGGTGTCGTCGGCCAGTTCGATCCCGACTGGGTCGGCGACGCGATGCGCTACGTGATCGGCGCGGTCGGTGTCGTTGTGCTCATGCAGGCGGTCAACGGGCAGATGCTCGGCATCGGGCGGCTCGCCTACTCGCTCGGCACGAACCGCCAGATTCCGAGCCTCGCCGCGCGGCTCGACGCGACCCGCGGCACGCCGTACGTGGCGATCTCGATCGCCGCCGCGATCGCGTTCGCGCTCAGCTGCTCGGCGGACGCCGAGTGGCTCGCCGGGATCTTCGCCTTCGGGGCGACGCTGGCGTTCACGCTCGCTCACCTGTCGGTGGTCGTGCTGCGCTACCGCGAGCCGGACCGCAAGCGGGCATTCCGGGTGCCGCTCAACGTCCGCGTCGGCGGCGGCGACCTGCCGCTGCCGAGCGCGTTCGGGGCGGTCGTCGGCGCGGCGTCGTGGGTGAGCGTCGTCGTGCTGCACGAGGGCGCGCGCTACGTCGGCGGCGGCTGGCTGCTCGCCGGGATCGCGATGTACGTGATCTACCGCAAGGCCCAGGGCAAGTCGCTGACGCAGCGCTTCACGATCCCCGATACCGCGCTGAGCGCCGCCCGCGACGCCGAGTTCGGCAGCATCCTGGTGCCGATCTTCGGCGAGCGGCTCGACGACGACATCGTGGGCACCGCGGGCCGGCTGGCGGCCGAGCAGGCCGACGAGGGGGAGGGGGTGATGCTCGAGGCCGTCTGGGTGTTCCAGATCCCGATGTCGCTGCCGATCGACGCGCGCGTGCCGGAGGAGCGGGTCGCCGCTGCGCGGCGGGCGCTGGCGCGTGCGAAGGAGGTCGGCGAGGAGTATGAGGACGTCGAGGTCTCGACCGCGATGGTGCGCGGACGCTCGGTCGGCGCGGCGATCGTCGCCGAGGCGAAGCGCCGCGGCGTGGAGGCGATCGTGCTGGCCGCAGAGGCGCCGACGCGGATCCGCGGCGGGGCGATGCTCGGCGGCCGCGGCATCGGCAGCGACCGCTTCGCGGGCGACTTCACCCGCTACGTGATCGAGAAGGCTCCCTGCAAGGTGATCCTGACCGCGCCGCCGGCCGAGGACGAGCACGAGACCGCCGAGCACCGGGTCACTCCCGATCCGGCCTGAGCAGCGCCGCTCAGCGCTATTGTGCGCCGGGTGTTCGTACTAATCGTTGGTTGTGGCCGAGTTGGCTCTTCGATAGCCAAGTCGATGCTCGCGGATGGCCATGAGGTCTCCGTCCTAGACGAGAACCCCGAGGCGATCGCGCTGCTCAATCGCGGCCAGGACCAGAGCTGGGAGGACCTCGGCGGGTCCTTCACGGTCGGCACCGCGCTCGAGATCGACGCGCTGCTGCAGGCGGGCATCGAGCGAGCGAACGCCTTCGTCGCCTCGACCGACGGCGACAACACGAACCTCGTGATCGCCCAGATCGCCCAGCGGCGGTTCGAGGTCGAGCGCGTCGTCGTGCGCGTGCTCGATCCGGGGCGGGCCAAGTGGTACGCCCAGCAGGGGCTGCAGACGATCTGCCCGACGCAGACGGCGATCGAGCTGCTGGAGGCCGCGGTGCGCGGTCAGATCCGCTTCGAGGGCGTGGCCGGCTGATGTACGCGCTGATCGTCGGGGCGGGCAAGGTCGGCTGGAACCTCGCGCGCGAGCTGCTCGACAAAGGCCATGAGGTGACGATCGTCGAGGCCAACCGCCGCCGCTACGAGACCGTCGAGGAGGAGCTCGAGCACGCGATCCAGTACGGCGACGGCACCGAGCTGTGGATCCTCGAGCGCGCCGGTATCGAGCGCGCCGACCTTGTCGTGGCGGTCACCGGCGACGACGAGGACAACATCCTGATCTGTCAGATGGCGACCGAGAAGTACGGCGTCGACCGCGTGGTGGCGCGCTGCAACAACCCGCGCAACCTCCAGCACTTCGAGCTGCTCGGCATCAAGCCGGCGGTGTCGGCGACCGACCTGATCCTGCGCCTGATCGAGCACGAGGTGCCGAAGTACGGCCTCGTCCACCTGCTGGACCTCAAGGAGGAGCGGCTCGAGATCATCGAGATGGAGGTCGGCGAGGGCTCGCCGGCCGACGGCGTCAAGGTCGCGGACCTCGGCCTGCCGGACGGCTCGCTGGTGATCTCGATCCTGCGCGACGGGGGCGGATTCGTGCCGGTCGGCGACTCCGACGTCAAGGCCGGCGACGAGGTACTCGTCGTGCTCGACATCGGGCTCGAGGAGGCCGTCACGCAACGGTTCCTCGGCCGCTCCGAGGCGACCGCCTGAGTCATGGCTGAGCGCGAGGTAGACCACCTGCTGATCGGCGGTGGCCTGGCCTCCGCGAACTGCGCGCGCTGGCTGCGCGAGGCCGGCGGGCGCGACAGCTCGATCCTGCTCGTCGGGCGCGAGCTCGACCCGCCGTACAACCGCCCGCCGCTGACCAAGGGCTATCTGCGCGGTGAGGAGAGCAAGGAGGACGTCCTCTTCCGGCCTGACGAGTGGTGGGGCGAGCAGGACATCGAGCTGCTGACGCGCACGACCGTCATGAAGCTCGACGTCGAGGCGCGCGTCGCGACCCTGTCGAACAAGGACACGGTGCGCTTCGACAAGGCGCTGCTGGCTACCGGAGCGAACGTGCGCAGGCTGCGCGTCGACGGCGCTGAGCTGGAGGGCATCCACTACATGCGGACGTTCGTCACCTCGGACGAGATCCGGGCGGACGTCGAGAAGGCCGAGCGCGTCGTCCTGGTCGGTGGCAGCTACATCGGCTGCGAGTGCGCCGCCTCGATCACGGCGGCGTTCGGCGCCCAGTGCATCATCGTGATGCAGGAGAACGAGACCTTCGACCGCCAGTTCGGCAGCAAGGTTGGCGGCTACTTCCACCGCGTTCTCAACGAGCACGGTGTCGAGATCCACGGCGGCGACGAGCTCGACCGCTTCGAGGGAGCCGACGGCAAGGTCACCCACGTTCACACCAAGGGCGGGCTGGAGATCGACTGCGACGCCGTGATCATCGGCGCTGGCGTGATGCCGGACACGATGCTGGCGCGCGCCGCGGGGCTGGAGATCGGCGAGAGCGGGGGAGTTCGCTGCTCCTCGAAGCTGGAGACCTCGGTCCCCGGCATCTACGCCGCCGGCGACATCTGCGAGTACGACAGCGTCGTCCACGGCCGGCCGCTGCGCGTCGAGCACTGGGACGTCGCCTTCAACCAGGGCAAGACCGCGGCGTTGAACATGCTCGGCCAGGACGTCGACCACGACGTCGTCCCGTACTTCTTCTCCGACCTAGCCGACTGGACCTCGATGGAGTACGTCGGCCCCGGCCAGGGCGACCCCGTCGTCCGCGGCTCGCTCGACGCCGGCGACTTCACCGCCTTCTACGTCGCCGACGACGGCACGGTCACCGCCGCGCTCACCGTCGGCCGCTCCGACGACCTGGAGCACGCCAAGCGGTTCATGCGCGAGAAGTCGGCGCCCGATCGCGCCGCGCTGGCCGACGAGTCGGCCGATCTCTCCGTGCTCTAGGAGTACCCCCTAAACACGGCACAGGGACTGCGGGGCAGGGACTCGAACCCCGATAGCCGGCTCCAGAGGCCGGAGTCTTGCCATTAGACGACCCCGCAATTGCGATGGGAAACGATAGCGATTGGAGTGGCGACAGGGCCGCCGCGGTTGCTTCTAGGCCGCCGCCTGCTCGGCCCAGTCGCGGTAGAGGCGGGCGTAGGCGCCGTTGGCGGCGAGGAGCTCGTCGTGGGTGCCCTGCTCGGCGATGTGGCCGTGGTCGAGGACGACGATGCGGCCGGCATCGCGGATCGTGGAGAGGCGGTGGGCGATGACGATCGCGGTGCGGCCGGCGAGCAGGCGGCGCAGGCCGCGCTCGATGCCGGCCTCGGTGTGGACGTCGACGTTCGAGGTCGCCTCGTCGAGGATCAGGATGCGCGGAT
This sequence comes from uncultured Thermoleophilaceae bacterium, assembly GCA_964629855.1. Classification (GTDB taxonomy): domain Bacteria; phylum Actinomycetota; class Thermoleophilia; order Solirubrobacterales; family Thermoleophilaceae; genus JAAYBF01. The sequence continues at coordinate 20,767 of CAZVRI010000037.1, read as the reverse complement.
CGGCGGCCGCGGCGCGGGCGAAGGCGACGAGCTGGCGCTGGCCGGCCGACAGCTGGCCGCCGCGCTCGCCGACCTCGGTGTCGTAGCCGTCCGGCAGCCGCTCGATGAACTCGTGCGCGCCGACCGCGCGCGCCGCCTCCTCGACGATCTCGGCCCGCGCCTCGTCGTCGGCGCCGAAGGCGATGTTGTCGCGGATCGTGCCGGAGAACAGGAAGCTCTCCTGCGGGACGATCCCCAGCTGGGCGCGCAGCGAGCGCTCGCGGACGTCGCGCAGATCGTGGCCGTCGATCAGGACGCGGCCCGAGGTCGGGTCGTAGAAGCGGGCGACGAGCTTCGCCAGCGTCGACTTGCCGGCGCCCGTCGACCCGACCAGCGCCACCGTCTGCCCGGGCGGGATGTCGATCGAGACGCGATCGAGCGCCAAGCCCGTCTCGCCGTAGGCGAAGGACACCTCGTCGAAGACGATCTCGCCGCGGATCGGCGGCAGGTCGATCGCCTGCTCGGCGTCGCGGACGTCCGGCTCCTCGTCAAGCAGGTCGAAGATCTTGTCGAGCGCCGCCATCCCCGACTGGTAGGTCGTGTAGAGCTGGGAGAGCTGCTGGATCGGGTCGAAGAAGCTCTGCAGGTAGAAGACGAACGAGGCGAGCACACCGATCTGAATCGCGCCGTCGAGGACCTGGTTGCCGCCGTAGAGCAGGATCGCGGCGGTCGCGATCGCCGACAGCAGCTCGACCGACGGGAAGTAGGCCGCGTTGAGGTAGACGGTCTTCATGTTCGCGTCGCGGTTCTCGTCGTTGAGGCCCGAGAACTGGCGCTGGTGGCGGGGCTCCTGGCCGAACGCGCGCACGATCCGCACGCCCGACAGCGTCTCCTGGAGGTAAGCCGTGACCAGCGCGATCTTCTCGCGCGTCAGCCGGTAGGCGTCGGCGGAGGCGATCCGGAAGATGACGCTGGCGGCGAACAGGACCGGGAAGACGAGGAAGGTGACGAGCGCCAGGCCGGGGTCGAGCCAGACCAGGATGCCCGCCGTCAGGACGAGCGTCAGCGTCGACGCGAACAGGGTGACGATCCCGTCGGTGACGAGCGAGTCGAGCGCCTGGACGTCGTTGGTCAGCCGCGAGATCAGCACGCCCGAGCGGTTGCGCGAGTAGAAGCCGATCGACAGCGTCTGGAGGTGGGCGAAGATCCGCCGCCTAAGGTCCGCGAGCGCGCGCTGGCCGACCCAGCCGGTCAGGTAGGTCTGGGCGTAGGTGCCGCCGAAGTTGATCGCGGCCGCCGCGACGAACGCGATCGTGATCCAGGTCAGCGCGCTCAGATCGCCGCCCTCGATGCCGACGTCGATCGCCTTGCCGAGCAGGTAGGGCGGCGCCAGCGCGGCCGCCGTCGCCAGCGTCAGCGCGACGAACATCAGGATCACGCGGCCGCGGTAGGGCCGCAGCAGCACCAGCAGCTTGCGCAGCTTCCTCGTCCGGCCGCGCTCACCGCGCACGACCTTCCAGAGGCTCCGTACACGCGTCACAGGCCCGCCACCTCCTCCTCGCGCCGCGTCAGGAAGACCTGGTCGGGCAGACCGCGCTCGGCGATCTCGGCGTAGAGCTCCGATGCCTCGAGCAGCTCGTCGTGGCCGCCGCGCGCCGCGATCCGGCCGCCCTCGAGCACGACGATCTCGTCGGCGAGCGCTAGCGTCGAGAGGCGGTGGGCGATCACGAACGTCGTGCGGCCCTGCATCACCTCGCGCAGTGCCTCCTTGATCTTGCCCTCGGTCGTCGCGTCAACGCTGGAGGTCGCGTCGTCGAGGATCAGGATGCGTGGCTGGGCGAGCAGCGCGCGGGCGATCGCGACGCGCTGGCGCTGGCCGCCGGAGAGCGTCAGGCCACGCTCGCCGACGCGCGTGTCATAGCCGTCGGGAAGCTCCGCGACGACCTCCGCGAGCCCGGCGCGCCGCGCGGCGTCGGCAACCTCCTCGTCGGTGGCGTCGGGCCGCGCGTAGGCGACGTTCTCGCGCAGCGAGGCCGAGAACAGGAAGGCGTCGTCGGAGACCAGCGCGACCTCGTGGCGCAGCGAGGCGAGATCGACCTCGCGCAGGTCGGCGCCGTCGATCAGCACCTGGCCGGCGGTCGGGTCGTAGAGGCGCGGAATCAGGTTCACCAGCGTCGTCTTGCCGGCACCGGTCGCGCCGACGAGTGCCACCGTCTGGCCGGCCTCGACGGTCAGGTCGATGTCGCGCAGCACTGGGTCGGCGCCCTCGTAGGCGAAGTCGACGCCGCGCAGCTCGACGCGGCCACCGCCTCCCGGCAGCGGCGGCGCATCGGCCGGCGCGGTCAGCCGCGGCTCACGGTCGAGGATCTCGAAGATCCGGTTGCCCGAGGCGACGGCGCGCTGCGCCATGCCGAGCGACACGCCGAGCATCCGCATCGGGCCGGTCAGCATCAGCACGTAGCCGTAGAAGGCGACGAAGTCGCCGAGGCTGATCGTGCCGTTGACCACCTGGTGGCCGCCGACGAGCACGATCGCCGCCAGCCCGAGCTGCGGCAGGAAGCCGATGTAGGGGTTGTAGAACGCACGCAGCCGGGTCGAGACCATCGACTGGTCGAAGACGCGCCCGACCGAGTGGTGGAACCGCTTCATCTGGCGGTGCTCCTGGGCGAACCCCTTGACGACCCGCACGCCCGACACGTTCTCCTCGGCCGCCGCGGTCAGCTCGGCGATCCGCTGCTGGACCTCCTGCGATGCCGGCCGGTTGAGTCGCCCGTAGCGGAACGCGACCCAGACGACCCACGGCATCGGCGCCAGCGCGACGAGCGCCAGCAGCGGGTTGACGAAGATCATCACGCCCGCCGCGATCACGATCGTCAGCGCGGCCTGGGCCATGAAGATCAGGCCGTAGCCGAGGAAGAAGCGGACCGCCTGGAGGTCGACCGTGGCGCGTGACATCAGCTGCCCCGTCTGCTGGCCGTCGAAGAAGCCCAGCTCGAGCGACTGGAGGTGGCCGTAGAGCAGGTTGCGCAGGTCGAACTCGACCCCGAGCGAGACCCGGCCGGCGACCAATCGCCGGACGACGCTGAACAGCAGCCGCAGCAGGCCGGCGCCGACGATCGCGGCGGCGATCAACGTGAGCGAGTCGCCGCCGTCCGAGATGTCGTCGACCGCCTTGCCGATCAGCGGCGGGATCAGGATGCCGACGCCCATCGCGCATGCCGCCAGCACGAACGATGCGATCACCCCACTGCGGTAAGGACGGAGGAAGCCGAGCAAACGGCGGAATACGGGCATCGCACTTCACTTTACTTAGTGAAGCTATGGAGCTGGGCGCTGCTCAGAACACGACGGGCAGCGACACGGCGGCGAGGAAGATCGCGAAGCCGAAGCAGACCGTTGCGTTGATCGCGCGGCTGTGGCGGGCGCAGAAGGCGCTCAGCGCGTCGAGCGCGTCGCGGGCGCGATCGCCGAGCAGCGTGACCGCGAGTGGCGGAGCGACGGCGGGGAACAGCGTGATCGCGATCACGACCAGCGCGGCGAGGACGACCCCCGGAGCGCTGGCGCCGGCGTCGCCGACGTCGTGCATCGCCGGCAGGTACAGCGCCGCCGTCGTCAGGTTGGTCGCCATCAGCGCGACGCCGATCGCGAAGAAGCGGCCGAGCTTCGGCTCGCCGCCCTCGGGCGCCTGCTTCCGCTGCTTCGGCGGCCTACGCAGAGCGATCACGCCGAGCGCCGCGAGCCCGACCGCGCACGCCAGCTTGAGCCACGCCTCCGGCTTGGACTGAGAGCCGCTGCCGGTGCTCGCCGCGAAGAAGAACGCGATCGCCATCATCGCCAGCAGCACGAGCGTGTAGCCCGCCGCGATCGCCCAGGCCCGGGCAAGCGGCGCCGTCTTGCGCGACAGGACGAACAGCTGCAGCGCCAGCGTCGTCGGGCTGATCGCGGCGCCGAGGGCGAGCGGGACCACGATGCCGTAGTGCTCGCCCACGGCGGCAGCGTATATCCGCTACCGGGCGAACTGCTGCGCGCACACGGCGCGGCGGAAGTCGAAGATCCGCGCGAGGTCGCGCCGCACCAACGGCGCCGACAGCTCGCCGAGCGGCCACAGCGGGAGCGCGTAGCGGACGGTGTCGCGCATCAGCGTCCCGCCGTCGCTGTGCGGCTCGAACTCGTGGGTGTGGTGCCAGAGCTTGTAGGGCCCGGCGATCTGCTCGTCGACGAACCGCTCACCGGGAGTCCACTCGGCGATCCGGGTCAGCCAGTCGAGCGAGACGCCGTGCAGTCGCAGCCGGTATTGGAGCAGCGTGCCGGCCCGCGTTTCGATCGGCGCGGGCGTGACGACGCGGAAGCGCAGCAGTGGCGGCGTGATCGCCTCCAGGTTGTGCGCGTCCGCGAAGAACGGGAACACCACCTCGGGCGGTTGGGGCAGCAGCTGCTCGCGTTCGAGGAGATGGATCTTCATCCGAAGTACTCGTCTACGTTCGGTGGCTTCCAACGGTTCAGCACGAGTAGCTGAAGCGGGACGCCACCGAACCAGAAGAGCACGGCGATCGTTGTGGACGCGAAGGCGATCGGGATCGACCCGAGGAAGAAGATGACCGGGGTGGAGGAGAGCAGCACGCCCCAGCGGTAGACGTCCTCGGGCAGCTGGCGCTCGAGCAGGTGGTGACGGTGGGCGTGGCGCAGCAGCAGGACCTCGAATCCGCTGACGAGCGCGATCGAGATCGCATACGCGGCGACCGAGACCGGATTCTCGAAGTAGGTCCCGAGCAGCGCCGTCGGGAACGGCAGGAAGGCGACGAACGCCAGGTAGATCATGTTGATCCAGATCAGCCCGTAGTCGAGCTTGCTCAACAAGCGGAAGAACTGGTGGTGGGCGACCCAGTAGCGCCCGATCACGATGAAGCTGATGAAGAAGCTGACGTAGGCCGACTCCATGTCGGCCAGCGCGTCCCACAGCTCACCCTCGCTCGGGTCGCGCAGCTCCGGCACCGCGATCCCCACGACCAGCAACGTCATCGCGATCGCGAACAGCCCATCGCTGAACGCCAGCACCCGTCCGAACTCCTCATCACCGCGCGAGATCGGCTTCCGTCGCGGCGACTGACGCTTTGGCTCGGACGTCACCGTCGCGATCCTGCCACGGCCTCCGGTCAGCACAGCGCAGCCCGAACTTTGGGATAGAGTCGCCGCCGTACTCGCGGCACCAACTTTCGGAGGGAAATTTTGAAGCGGGCGAAGCGGGCCATACTCGCGGTCGGTGTGGTTCTGTCAGTCGCGGCCCCCAGCGCCCAAGCCGCGCCTCGCGAAACCCTCGAGACGGTACGCCACGGCATATTCGAGACGGCAAGTGGCATCGGATGCTCAACTGCGGCCGTTTCGACGCCGATCAGCGGCAACGACGTCGTTCGTGTGAAGCCCGAGGAGGGCGACACGGTCGGAGTCGATGCCAAGGTGCTGCGGGTCGATGTCACCGACGAGCGCGTTACCTGGACTGTCGGTCCCGCGCCGAGCGACTGTTCGCTCAACGCCTCTATCCACGAGTCGGATCAATGGACCTGGAAGACCTGGGACGACGCATCGTGGCGGGTCTTGTTCAGAGATCGGCTCTATGCCATAACGGCGTCGCCCACAAGAGGCGTGCGCGAGATTGCCGGATTCCGCGTGACACCACGCGGCCGGTCCTACACGCCGACGCTCGGTCGTGCGCGTAAGGCGCTTGGCCGACCTACGTCCGTGCGCCGGGGGCGGGGCGCCTACGACGACTTGTGCTGGGCGCGATGGGCGCGGCTCGGTCTGCGCGCGACCTTCCTCAACCTGGGCCTAGGGCCAGCATGCCGCAAGGGCCCACTTCAACTCGCTCGAATCGAGGGAGCACAAGCGCATCGCTGGGTAGCGGCGATCGGACGAACGCCCGGGACGATGGTCGGCACGAGCCTCGACTACCTCGAGGATCTCGGCGTCGGAGGCCAAGACTCGGCTGGCCGGCGCCTCTGGACCCTGGCTGAGCGGTACTTGCCGATTGGCCTAGCTGACTACGTTCCCGTCGTCAGTGCGATCTTCACAGGGAGTGGGCGACTCCGGGGAACGGACACGGTCCGCGGCTTCGACCTGTACATCGGCGCGGCGGGGGACTAGCCACGAATGCCTACAAGACGGACATTGCTTCAGATCACGGCGGCGGGAATCGCGGCCATTGTTGTCGGCTCTCTCGGGCCATGGGTGATAATCCTCGGCTTCTCGGTGTCGGGGACGGAGGGTGACGGGACCTATGCGTTGTTGCTCGCGCTGGTGGCCGCACTTGCACTCTGGCGCGCCTGGGTAACGGCTAGCAAGGGCATGTTGATCGCCTGCGCCATCCTCGGCGCCCTCATGCTCGCCATCGGGCTCTATGACTACAACCACATCACGAGCGCATCGGAGGCGGTCGACGTCGCGGAAGACGTGGATCTCGAGAGCTCGCTGGCGGCGAGCTTCGCCGGTCTAGCATCGGTCGGCTGGGGTCTCTACGTCGTGATCCTGGGAGCGGCCGCGACGATCGCCGGCTCGCTCGGCGCCTGGCAGGTTCAAGACCGCGGAGTAGCTGGGGGCGGACTCGAACCGCCGACCTCACGATTATGAGTCGTGCGCTCTAACCAGCTGAGCTACCCAGCCACGGGCAGTCGATTCTAGGGCGCCCGGCGTAAGGAACGGTTTTCGCGGGAAGATTCGTGTCGTGAGCGTGGTTGCCCCAGAGCTGTTGATGGCGGTTCCGAATGTCAGCGACGGGCGGCATCGGCCGCTGCTGGAGACGATCGAGCGGGGGTTCGCGCCGGCGCGCTTCCTCGACATCCACGCGGACGCCGACCACAACCGGTCGGTCTTCACGCTCGCCGCCCTTCAAGGCGAGCTGGCCGACGGACTGGTGTCGGGAGCGCGCGCGGTGGTGGAGAACGTCGACATCACGCTTCACGGCGGCGTCCATCCCTACGTTGGGGCGCTTGACGTGCTGCCGGTCGTCTACCGCGACGAGGCGCAGCGTGGGCCGGCGTGCGCGGAGGTGCTGACGGCCGCCGCGCGGATCGGCGACGAGCTGGGGCTACCGGTGATCCTCTACGGTGAGCTGGCGACACGGCCCGAGCATCGTGAGCGCGCCGCGCTGCGCAAGGGCGGCGCCGAGGCGCTGGCGCGGCGGATCGACAGCGGGGAGGTGGTGCCGGACTTCGGCCCCGCGCGAGCCCATCCGACCGCCGGTGTCGTGCTGGCGACGGCCCGCCCGCCGCTGGTCGCCTTCAACGTCGACCTGGCGACGCCCGACCTCGACGCGGCGCGCCGCATCGCGTCCGCGATTCGCGAGGCCGACGGTGGCCTGCCGGGGGTGCGGGCGATCGGCCTCTGGCTCGAGCGCCGCGGCTGCGCCCAGGTGTCGACCAACGTCCACGACCACCGCGCGACGCCGCTGCGCGAGATCGTCGCCGCGGTCGCCGCCGAGGCGCCGGTCGGCGAGGCGGAGTTGGTCGGCCTGGCGCCCGTCGAGGCGTTCGAGGGCTTTCCTGACGACGTTCCGCTGCGCGGCTTCACACCCGAGCGGCACCTGCTCGAGAACGTGCTCGCCGCCATCGGCTGAACGGCACTTCGGCCGACACGCCGCCCGGCGGACGCTCGGATACGCTGCTTGGGATGGCTCAGACCAAGAAGAAGCGCCGCAGCAAGCACCGTGGAACGGCCGCGGGGACGATCGAGCGGGCCGGCCGCACCGGCAAGCCCCAGACACGTGCCGACGCCAAGGAGATCGCGCGCCAGCGGCGCGCCGAGAAGCTCGATAAGCCGCCCGAGTGGAAGAGCACGATCACCCGCGCTGGCATCGCGGCGGCGGTCTTCGCCGTCCTGGTCGTCGTTCTGTTCGGCCGGCCGGTCGCCTCGGGCCTGCTGCTCGGCGTGATCATGTTCGCCGTCTACGTCCCGCTCGGCTACGCGACCGACTCGGCGATCTACCGCTTCCGCAAGAAGCGCAAGCAGGCCCAGGTAGTCGACCGCCAGGCACGGAAGAAGTAGGCCCGAGTCATGGACGTGCGCATGTTCAGCGTCGGGCCGATCCAGGAGAACTGCTTCCTGTTTCGCCGTGACGGCTCCGACCGTGCGCTGATCGTCGACCCGGGCGAGGAGGCCGACCGCCTGCTCGGCGCGATCGACGAGCTCGGGGTGACGCTTGACGGCATCCTGCTGACCCACACGCACTTCGACCACGTCGGCGCGGTGGCGCCGATCGCGCGGGCGACCGGCGCCGAGGTCTGGGTGCCGGAGCTCGAGAAGCAGGTGCTGGCCGACATCGACAGCTACGTGCCGTGGCCGGAGTTCGGTCCGTTCGAGAGCTGGGACGCCGAGCACACCGTGACCGGCGGCGAGAAGCTCGAGCTGGCCGGATTCGAGATCGACGTGCTGTTCACGCCTGGCCACAGCCCGGGCCACGTCACCTTCCACGTCCCCGACGAGGCAGCGATCTTCTCGGGCGACGTGCTGTTCGAGGGCTCGGTCGGCCGCACCGACCTGCCCGGTGGCGACCCGCGCGTGCTGATGGAGACGCTCGGCAAGCTCGCCGAGACGCTGCCCGACGAGACGACCGTCCACCCAGGCCACATGGGAATCACGACGATCGGCGCCGAGCGGGCGACCAACCCGTTCATGCGCCCCTTCGCCCGCTGACGATGGCCGGCAAGAAGCTGCAGGCCCCACGGGGCACCTTCGACGTGCTGTCCGACGACGCGCAGCGCCGGCGCGAGCTGTACCGCCGCGCCGGCTCGGTGCTGGGCCGCTACGGCTACCGGCCGTTCGAGACGCCGGTCTTCGAGGACACCGACCTGTTCGCACGCGGCGTGGGGGAGTCGACCGACATCGTCCGCAAGGAGATGTTCACCTTCGAGGATCGCGGCGGCCGCTCGCTGACGCTGCGCCCGGAGGGCACCGCCGGCGTCGCCCGCGCCTATGTCGAGCACGGCATGCACAAGCAGCCGCAGCCGGTGAAGCTCTGGTACTGGGGCCCGTTCTTCCGCCATGAGCGCGCCCAGGCGGGCCGCTACCGCCAGTTCGCCCAGGTCGGCACCGAGGCGCTCGGCTCCGACGATCCGTCGCTCGACGCCGAGTCGATCCTGCTGCTCGCCGAGCTGCTCGAGGCGGCCGGCGTCCACGAGATCCGGCTGCGCCTGGCGAGCCTCGGCTCGCTCGACGCGCGCGCCGTCTACCTCGACAAGCTGCGCGGCTATCTGCGCGAGCACGAGGGCGAGCTGTCCGAGGACGTCCGCGGCCGGATCGATGCCAACCCGCTGCGCGCCTTCGACGCCGACCATCCGGGGACTCAGGCCGTGATGGCCGGCGCGCCGCGGCTGCTCGACAACCTCTCGCCCGACGATTCAGAGCACTTCGCCGAGGTGCGCGCACTGCTCGACGGTGCTGGCGTCTCATACGACGTCGACCCGACGCTGGTGCGCGGGCTCGACTACTACACGCGCACCGTCTTCGAGTTCGAGAGCAGCAAGCTCGGCGCGCAGAGCGGCGTCGGCGGCGGTGGCCGCTACGACGGCCTCGTCGAGCAGCTCGGCGGTCCGGCGACGCCGGGCGTCGGCTGGGCGGCGGGGGTCGAGCGGATCCTGCTCGCCTCCGAGGGCAACCTGGGCGGCTTCCCGCAGCCGGTGTTCGTCGCGATCGCCGACGGCGGTGACCGGCGCGTTGCGTTCGCCCTGGTGACCGCGCTGCGCGAGGCGGGGATTCGCACCGAGCTGGAGCAGGCGGGCCGCTCGATGAAAGGCCAGTTCAAGCACGCGGACCGTCTCGGCGCCAAGGCCGTCGCGATCGTCGGCGACGAGATCGAATGGAAAGACATGGGAACGGGAGAGCAGCGACCGGTGACGAACATCCAGGAGGCGGTACGGATCGCTGTGGGGCTCGACGCATGAGTACCGAGACCTTTGACAACGCCTACCGCAACAACTGGTGCGGGCTGGCGCGTCCCGAGCAGGTTGGCCAGGAGCTGCGTGTCGCCGGCTGGGTCCACCGCCGGCGCGACCACGGCGGCCTGATCTTCATCGACCTGCGCGACCGCGAGGGCCTGCTGCAGCTCGTCTTCCACCCGACCACCGCTCCCGAGGCCCACGAAGCTGCCCACCGGCTGCGCTCCGAGGACGTCATCACGGTGACCGGGACGCTCGTCGAGCGCGAGGCCGGCACGGTCAACCCGGACTTGCCGACCGGCGCGGTCGAGCTCGAGGTCACGTCTTTCGAGCTGCTCGCCGACGCCGAGACCCCGCCGTTCCAGATCGACGAGGATGACAAGGTCGGCGAGGAGCTGCGCCTGCGCTACCGCTACCTCGACCTGCGTCGCGAGCAGATGACCGAGGCGATCCGCCTGCGCCACGAAGTGACGGCCGCGATCCGCCGCTACCTCGACGAGCGCGGCTTCCTCGACATCGAGACGCCGATCCTGACCCGCTCGACACCCGAGGGCGCGCGCGACCACCTCGTGCCGAGCCGCAACCAGCCGGGCTCGTTCTTCGCGCTGCCGCAGTCGCCGCAGCTGTTCAAGCAGCTGCTGATGATCTCCGGCTTCGAGCGCTACTACCAAGTCGCCCGCTGCTTCCGCGACGAGGACACGCGCGCCGACCGGCAGCCCGAGTTCACGCAGCTCGACATCGAGCTGTCGTTCGTCGAGGAGGACGACGTGATCGCGCTCGTCGACGGCCTGATCCCCGAGCTGCTGAAGCTCGGCGGGATCGACGTCGCGACGCCGATCGAGCGGCTGCCCTACGACGAGGCGCTGCTCCGTTACGGCAGCGACCGCCCCGACCGTCGCATTCCGATCGAGATCGCCGACCTCGGCGAGGTCTTTGCCGCGTCGGAGTTCAAGGTGTTCAGCGGCGCGCTGTCGTCGGGCGGGACGATCCGCGGCTTCAGCGCGAGCGGCGAGTTCCCGCGCCGCCGCTTCGACGAGCTGACCGAGCAGGCGCAGGCGCTGGGCGCCAAGGGGCTCGTGTGGGGGATCGTCGAGGAGGACGGCAGCTGGCGTTCGCCGGTCGCGAAGTTCCTCACCGAGGCGGAGATCGCGGGCCTGATCGCCACGACCGGCGCGAAGTCGGGCGACGCGATTCTCGCGGTTGCCGACGACCCGGCTGTCGCGGCGCGCGTGCTCGGCGAGCTGCGGCTCGCCGTCGGCGTGCCCGAGGATCGCCACGACCTCGTCTGGGTCGTCGACTTCCCGATGTTCGGCTGGAACGAGGACGAGAAGCGCTGGGACGCCCTGCACCATCCGTTCACCGCGCCGAGCGGGGACCTCGACGGCGATCCGGGCAGCTGGCGCAGCCGGGCCTACGACCTCGTCTGGAACGGCACCGAGATCGGCGGCGGGTCGATCCGTATCAACACGCCCACCGTCCAGTCGCGCGTCTTCGAGGCGCTCGGCCTCGACGCCGAGGAGGCGCAGGAGCGCTTCGGATTCCTGCTCGACGCGCTCACCTACGGCGCGCCGCCACACGGCGGCATCGCCTTCGGCATCGACCGGATCGTGGCGCTGCTCGCCGGCCGCGAGTCGATCCGTGACGTGATCGCCTTCCCGAAGACCGCCAGCGGCGCCGATCCGCTGACCGGCGCCCCGTCACCAGTCGACCAGCGTCAGCTCGACGAGCTCGGCCTGAAGCTCAAGCCCGGCATCGTCACCCAGCCGCCCGTCTGACCACGGCCGGCCAGGCGCCACGGGGGCCTGGGGGCGTGAGCCCCCAGATCGTCTCTCTGGGTTGATCTCACCAATTGCAGCAGCGCCTTCGGCCAGGTGCTAGGTTGATCCCAGCCCTAGCTTGTGCGCCAGCCGGCCCACACGTTGAGCCAACACCAACGGGATGGGTGTCCGGCTCGGGGCGTGACAGGCGCTCTGCCGCAAGTCACGTTCCGGAGGATGCCCACGGTGCCAATATCAGGCCCAACCCGGTCGCCGGCAGCGGCAAGCTGGGGTTAATTTCCTCAACCCCGCGCCAGCCGCTGCGCCATCTCGTAGAGTGGCCGTGATGCGTAGTAGCGGGCTCATCGAGCAGCACCTCAGCCAGCCCTACGGGCAGGGCGCGCTTGCCGACGCGCCGCACACCGGCGCCGCTGGTGGCGCCGCCTGTGGCGATCTCGTCCGCTTCTCGGTGCGCGTCGAGGGGGACCGGGTCGTGGAGACCGGCTTCGAGGCATCGGGCTGCGCCGCGGTTCGGGCCGCCGGCAGCGCTGTGGCCGAGCTGGTCGAGGGGATGCCCGTGCTTACCGCGGCGCTCGTCTCGCCGGAGGTCGTCTCGAAGGAATTGGGCGATCTGGCGCCGACCCACATGCACGCCGCGGAGCTGACCTGCGACGCGCTGCACCGCGCGCTCGGCTCGGCCGCGCGCGACGGCGACATCGAGATTGCCGCGTCGGAGACTCGGACGCGCACCCTGGTCGCGATGAGCGGCGGCGTCGACAGCGCCGCCGCCGCCCAGCTCGCGCTCGACGCCGGCGACGACGTCGTCGCGGTGACACTCGAGCTGTGGTCCGATCCGGCGGGCGACGGCGAGCAGAGCTGCTGCTCGCCGCAGGCCGTCCGCGGTGCGCGCGGGCTCGCGCAGCGGATGGGGATTCCGCACTTCACGCTCGACCTGCGCGATCGCTTTCGTGGTGACGTCGTGGACGACTTCCTCGCTGGTTACGCGGGCGGCGCTACGCCGAACCCGTGCGTGCGCTGCAACGGCCTCGTCCGCTTCGACTCGATGGTCGAGCTCGCCGAGCGGCTCGGGGCGGCGCGGCTGACGACCGGCCACTACGCGCGGATCGAGCAGGACGACGACGGCCCGGTGATCCGCGCGGCGGTCGATCCGCGCAAGGATCAGAGCTATGTGCTGGCTCGCGTCACGACAGACACGCTGCGCCGGATCGGCTTCCCGCTCGGTGGCTACTCCAAGCCCGAGGTCCGCGACCTCGCGCGCCGCGCCGGGCTGTCGGTGGCCGACAAGCCGGAGAGCCAGGATCTCTGCTTCCTCGCCGGCACCGGACAGCAGGCATTCGTGGAGCGCCACGGAAGCGAGGAGATGCAGGACGCCGCGGGAGACATCGTCGACAGCGAGGGACACGTGCTGGGCCACCACGACGGACACCACCGCTTCACCGTCGGTCAGCGGCGTGGCATCCGCGTTGCCGCCGACCAGCCGCTCTACGTGCTCGCCAAGGACGCGAGCCACAACCGGATCGTCGTCGGCCCGCGCGAGCAGCTGGCGACCACGACGGTCAAGCTCGGCCCCGGCCGCCTTCACCGGCCGTCGGAGCAGATCGACGCGGTCAGGCTGCGCTACCAGGGCGCTGTGCTCGGCTGCTCGGTCGACAGCGAGCTGGCGTCCGGCGACCACGACGGCATGACGGTCGAGCTCGAGCGCGAGATCGCAGCGCCGGCACCCGGCCAGGTCGCCTGTCTGATGCACGGCGAGCACGTCATCGGCTGGGCATTGATCGCCGAGCCGGAGGCCGTGGGCGCATGAGCGCGGAGCCAGGTAGCCCGGTCGACCGGGTGGAGATCGACGCACCGCTCGACCTCGCCTTCCAGGGGGTCGTACGGCTGGTGGTGGGCGGGATCGCCGAGCAGGCCAACTTCGGCTTCGAGGCGATGGACGATCTGCAGCTGGCGATCGAGCGCCTGCTTGCCGAGACCGAGAGCGACGGCCGCGTCAAGATCTCCTTCGAGCTCAGCGACGGGGCGGTCAGGACGCGGATCGGTCCGCTGCGCGAAGGAAGTCTCACCGCCGCGCTCCAGGAGTCCAACGGCGACACGCGGACGCTGTCGCTGGCACGGATCCTGTCGGCGGTCGTCGACTCGTTCGGCGTCGAGCCGGCGACGGACGGCCAGATCGTGGTGAGGTTGGAGAAGCTGGGAACGCCGCGGCCGTGAGCGATCGCAGCCAGGCTGGGCGTGCCGCGCGGCAACGCGAGGACCGCGAACTTCTGCGCCGCTATCACGAGGGCGGCGACCCGCGGGCGCGCGAGCAGCTGATCGCTCGCCACCTGCCGCTGGTCCGCTCGCTGGCGCGCCGCTACGCCGGCCGCGGCGAGCCGTTGGAGGACATCGAGCAGGTCGGCTCGATCGGCCTGATCAAGGCGATCGACCGCTTCGACATCGAACGTGAGGTGTCGCTGGCTACCTACGCGACCCCGAACATCGTCGGCGAGATCAAGCGCCACTTCCGCGACAAGGGCTGGGCGATCCGCGTGCCGCGCTCGCTGCAGGAGCTGAACGCGAGGATGTCCGGTGCGATCGACGACCTGACCGCGCGGCTGGGCCACTCGCCGAGCGTCGGCGAGATCGCCGAGTCGCTCGGGACGACGAACGAGGAGGTGCTCGAGGCGCTCGAGGTCGGCTCTGCCTACACGGCGCTGTCGCTCGACGCGGGGCCCGCCGGCAGCGACGACGACAGCGACCCGATGGAGACGATCGGCGGCGAGGACGTCGAGTTCGAACGCAGCGAGGACCGTGCGACGCTCAGTCCGGCGCTTGCCCAGCTGCCCGCCCGCGAGCGCGAGATTCTGCGGATGCGCTTCGAGGAAGGGCTGCCGCAGACCCAGATCGCCGAGCGCGTCGGGCTGTCGCAGATGCACGTCTCGCGCCTGATCCGCCGTTCGCTGGCGACGATGCGCGCCGAGTTGGATGAGTAGCGCGCAGGCGGCCTGCGCCATGGTGGCGGTGGCGCTTGCCGTCGCCGTCGCCGGTTGCAGCGACGACGCCGATCCGCGCGTCGACGCCGGCGCCGGCGGCTCGATCGTCGTCGCCGAGGCGACCGCGCCCGGATCGCTCGATCCGGCGCTGGTCACCACGCCGGTCGCCCGGCGCGCGGCCTGGCTCGCCTACACGCCGCCGCTGACCTACCGACGGGCCGAGGGGCAGGACGGGACCGATCTCGTGCCGGGACTGGCCGAGGAGCTGCCCGAGACATCCGACGACGGGCGCAGCTACAGCTTCCGCCTGCGGCCCGACATGCGCTACTCGAACGGGAAGGTCGTCCGCGCGAGCGACTTCGAGCGCGCCGTCGCCCGTTCGCTGCGGCTGTCGCCGCGCGGCCTCGCACTCTGGGGCGACGTCGTCGGCGCGCGTGCCTACGCACGCGGCAAGGGCGGATCGACCGATATCCGCGGGATCGCCGTAAACGACCGCACCGGCCGGGTGCGGATCGAGTTGGAGAACCCAGACCGGCTGTTCCGCTACTCGCTGGCGTCGCTCGCCGCGGCCCCGGTGCCGCATGGCACGCCGCTGCGCGACCTGTCCGACAGGCCGCCGCCCGGCGTCGGGCCCTATCGGGTCGCGCAGGTGCGGCGCGGGGGAGATGTGGTGCTGGAGCGGCGCCGCGACTGGCGCCTGCCGGGCATCCCGGCGGGCAACGCCCAGGAGATCGTGACGCGGACGATTCCCGATCCGGCCGCGCGCGTCGACGCCGTCATCGAGGGGCGCGCCGATCTGGTCGAGGGCGAGTCGCCGGCGCGGATGCTGCCCGACATCCGGTCGAGCTACAAGACGCGCTACGCCGAGTACCCGACGGTGAGCACGCTCTACGTCTCGATCGATCCCAGCCGCGCCCCATTCCGCAACGGGGACGTCCGGAGGGCGCTCGCCTACGCGCTCGACGCGCGCGTGCTCGCGCAGCTCCACGACGGCTTCATGCAGCCGACATGCAACATGCTGCCCCCGGCGATCGCCGGCCACCAGGCGCTCGACCCCTGTCCGTACGGCGAGCGCAACGGCGATGCCGACCTGGTCGAAGCGAGTCAGCTCGTCGAGGAGGCGGGCGCGACCGGGGCGACCGTGCGCGTCGCGAGCGGCAGCGATGCGCGCGGCCGGCGCCTGGCGCGCTATCTCGCGACGACGTTGCGCAAGATCGGGCTGTCGGCGCGCGTGGTCGACGGTGGCGGCGCCCAGGTCGGCTTCGCCAGCTCGACGCCGGCGATTCCGCATCCGGCCGGCTATCTGGATGCCGTCGACGATGACCCGGTGCTGGCTGCCCGCGTGGAGCTGCTCGAGCAGGAGAGCGATCCGGAGGATGCCGAGCAGGAGTGGGCCGGCGTCGACGAGGACGTCGTCACGCGCGCATACGGCGCTCCGTACGGGGTGGCGACGGCGGGCGTACTGGCCTCGAAGCGGCTCGACATGCAGCGTTGCGCCCGTTTCCATCCGGTCGTCGGGATGGATTACTCGAGCGTCTGTCTGCGCTGAGCAGACTGTCCAAAGTGTCCAAATGTGGTCTTACCAAATGGCCACATTGGCAGGTGGGACTAAAGGTTTGACGCCCAATCGGTCGAAAAGCGTCAAATGACAGCAACGAAGAGTCTTGCGGCGCTGGTCCTTGCCCTGACGGCCGCCGTCGCGATCGGCTGCGGCAGCAGCTCCGATGACGGCGACCAGGCGTCCGCCGGCAAGCAGGGCGGATCGATCACGATCGCCCAGGGCTCGCAGCCGGACTCGCTCGACCCGGCCGTCGCCTACACATCGAACTCGTGGGAGCCGCTCTGGCTCGTCTACACGCCGCCGCTCACCTACCGCCGTGCCGAGGGCGCAGAGGGCTCTGAGCTGATTCCCGGCGCGGCCACCGCGCTGCCCAAGGTCTCGGCCGACGGCAAGACCTACAGCTTCAAGATCCGCAAGGGCCTGAAGTACTCCGACGGATCGCCCGTCAAGGCGAACGACTTCGAGCACGCCGTCAAGCGCGTGCTGAACCTCGAGTCCGGTGGCACCTACCTCTTCGAGGGGATCGAGGGCGCGACCGAGTACATCGAGGCGGGCGACGCCGACGGCGACATCAGCGGCATCTCCGCCGACGACAAGACCGGCGAGGTCACCGTCAAGCTGACCGCGCCCGACGGCAGCTTCAACAACGTGCTGGCAACCACCTTCGCTGGCCTCGTCCCGGGGGACACGCCGTTCGAGAACATGACGAAGGACCCGCCGCCCGGCGTCGGCCCGTACGAGATCACGAAGTCGGTCCCGAACCGCGAGTTCGTGATGGAGAAGGTCAAGGGATTCGACATCCCCGACATTCCCAAGGGCAACGTCGACACGATCACGACGAAGATCGTCAAGTCGCCCGCGCGCCAGGCCCAGGACGTGATCGCCGGCGACCTCGACTACATGCAGGACGCTCCGCCGACCGACCTGACCGCCGAGATCAAGGCCCGCTACTCCGACCGCTACAAGGAGTGGCCGACGCTCTCGGTCAACTACTTCTTCCTCAACCAGGCGCTGCCGCCGTTCGACGACGAGAAGGTCCGCGAGGCCGTCAACGTCGCGATCGACTCGACGGCGATCGCGCGCCTCTTCGGCGGCCGTCTGAGTGGAACCTGCAACCTGATCCCCGCTGGCATTCCCGGCCACGCCGAGCGTGACTGCCCGTTCGGCGATCCGAACGGGCCGGGCGACAAGACGAAGGCCAAGCAGCTGGTCGAGGAGGCGGGCGCGACCGGCGAGAAGGTCACCGTCTACGCCAACAACGACACCAACCGGCCGCAGATCGGCGAGTACTACACAGCGCTGCTCAACGACATCGGCCTTGACGCCGAGCTGAAGGTGATCGACGGCGCCGTCTACTTCAACACGATCGGCAACGCCAAGACGAAGGCCCAGACCGGCCTCGCCAACTGGTACGCGGACTTCCCGCATCCGGCGACGTTCATGCAGCAGATCGACGGCACGACGATCGCGCCGACCAACAACCCGAACCCGGGCAACGTCAACGACCCCGAGATCAACAAGGAGATCGCGGCGCTGCTGCCCGAGCCGGACCTGCCGGCGGTCGCGGACCGCTGGGCCGCGCTCGACGAGCGGACGATCGACAAGTCGTACGTCGCCCCTTATGGGTCCGAGGAGCTGACTACCTTCCTCTCCGACCGGATGGACTTCGAGAACTGCTCGATCGTCCATCCGCTGTACGGAAACGACTACTCGAGCTTCTGCCTGAAATAGCCGACAGCGCGCGCGTAGGGCAGAGCCCATGGCGGCTCGCCCTGCGTCGCCTGCGGCGTGACCGGGTGGCACTCGCCTTCGGGGCGCTGTTCGTGGTGCTCGTGCTGGGTGCGCTGGCCGCACCGCTGTGGGCGAGCACGGTCGCCGACCGCGAGCCGAACAAGACCAACGAGACTGGCAAGATCGAGGTCGACGGCCGCCAGGTCGACGTCGTGTCGCTCGACGGCGTGCCGATCGGGCCGCAGTGGGGCGGCGAGTACTTCCTCGGCGCCGACGCGAACGGCCGCGACGTCATGGTGCGGCTGCTCTACGGAGCGCGCAACTCGCTGCTGATCGGTCTGGCGGCCGCGCTGCTGACGACGATCCTGGCGACGGTCGTCGGCCTCGTCGCCGGCTACTTCGGGCGCTGGGTCGACGCCGTGGCCCGCTCGACGCTCGACGTCATCTGGGCCTTCCCGGTGATCCTGCTCGGCGTCGCGCTCGGCACGGCGCTGGCGGTCGGCGGCCTGAAGGTCGGGCCGTTCGAGCTCGAGGCGGGGTCGATGGCGATCTCGGTGCTGGTGATCGCCGTCGTCTACGTGCCGTACATGGCGCGGCCGATCCGCGGTGAGGTGCTGGCGCTGCGCGAGCGCGAGTTCGTCGAGGCGGCCCGCGCCCAGGGCGTTGGGCCGCTGCGGATGATGGCCGGCGAGCTGCTGCCGAACCTGACCTCGACGATCATCGTCTTCGCGCCGCTGATGGTCGCCAACGCGATCCTGCTCGAGGCGGCGCTGTCGTTCCTCGGCGTCGGCGTGGTGCCGCCCGACCCGTCGTGGGGCAACATGATCGAGGCGGGCGTCGACAAGCTCGTGACCGCGCCGCACCTGGCGATCGCGCCCGGGTTGATGCTGGTGCTGACCGTGCTGGCGCTGAACGTCTTCGGCGACGGCGTCCGCGACGCCTTCGACCCGAAGTCGGGCACGGCGTGGGGGACACGGCAGCCGTGACCGGCTTCGTCATCCGCCGACTGGCGCAGATGGTCGTCGTGCTGTTCGCCGTCTCGGTGCTGACGTTCCTGATCTTCAACGTGATCCCGAACGGCGACCCGGCGTCGCGGATGGCGGGCAAGGCGCCGACCGAGACGCAGGTCGAGGCGATCCGCGCCGAGTGGGGCTTCGACGAGCCGCTGCCGGTCCAGTACGTCAAGACGATGGAGCAGGTGCTGGGCGGCAGCGCGATCTCCTACTTCACGCAGCTCAACGTCCGCGAGGAGATCGTCAAAGGGCTGCCGCGGACGCTTTCGCTGGCGATCGGCGCGTCGATCCTCTGGATGACGATGGGCATCGCGCTCGGGCTGCTCGGTGCCCTGCGCGCGGGACGGATCTCCGACCGCCTGATCACCTTCGTGGCGCTCGCCGGGGTGTCGCTGCCGGTCTTCTGGCTCGGCGCCCTGATGGCCTACTACCTCGGCTTCAAGACCGGCTGGTTCCCGAACGGCGGCTACGTCCCGCTGACCGAGGATCCGCTCGACTGGGCTTACCACCTCGTGCTGCCGTGTACGGCGCTGGCGATCCTCTTCATCGGCTTCTACTCGCGCGTGCTGCGCTCGAGCGTGCTCGACACGATGGGCGAGGACTTCGTCCGCACAGCCCGCGCCAAGGGACTCAGCGAGCGGCAGGTCCTCCTGCGCCACGTGCTGCGCAACTCGATGATCCCGATCGTCACCTTGTGGGGGCTCGACTTCGGCGCGGTCGTCGCCGGCGGGGCGATCCTGACCGAGACGGTCTTCGACCTCCAGGGCGTCGGCCAGTACGCCGCCGAGTCGGTTGGCCAGCTCGACGTGCCGCCGGTGCTCGCGGTGACGCTGTTCGGCGCGTTCTTCATCGTCGTGCTGAACACCGTCGTCGACATCGTCTACGCCGCGCTCGACCCGCGGATCAGGGTCACGACGTGAACGCGCCGCTGCTGACCGTCAGCGACCTCGCGGTTGCGTTCAGGGGCGAGGAGGGGGTCACGCGCGCTGTCGACGGCGTCTCGCTGGAGCTCGCGCCGGGCGAGATCCTTGCGCTGGTAGGGGAGTCGGGCTGCGGCAAGTCGGTCACCGCGCTGAGCCTTATGGGCCTGCTCGGAGCGGCGAACGCCACGACGACGGGCAGCGCCCGCTACGGCGACAGCGAGCTGATCGGCGCCTCTGCCGACGAACTGCGCGGGCTGCGCGGCAGCGAGCTCGCGATGATCTTCCAGGACCCGCTCTCGTCGCTGAACCCGGTCCTGCGTGTCGGCGACCAGATCGCCGAGCAGATCCAGGCTCACGCGGCGGTTTCACGCGCCGACGCCCGCGGGCGGGCAATCGAGCTGCTGGACCGCGTCGGCATTCCCGAGCCCCAGCAGCGCGTCGACAGCTACCCGCACGAGCTGTCCGGCGGCATGCGCCAGCGCGTGATGATCGCGATGGCGCTGTCGTGCGAGCCAAAGATCCTGATCGCCGACGAGCCGACGACGGCCCTCGACGTGACCGTTCAGGCGCAGATCCTCGACCTGATCCGCGAGCTGCGCACCGAGACCGGGGCGGCGGTGCTGCTGATCACCCACGACTTCGGCGTCGTCGCCGAGCTCGCCGACCGTGTCGCGGTGATGGACGCGGGGCGGATCGTCGAGCAGGGGACCGTCGACGACGTCTTCGAGCGGCCTCAGGACCCGCATACGCAGAGGCTGCTGGCGGCGGTGCCGCGCCTCGACGGCCCGCTGCGCGACCGTCCAGCCACGACGGCGAACGGCGACGGGCCGATCCTGGCGCTCCAGGACCTCGAGGTCGCCTTCCCGGTGCGCGGCCGCGGCCTGCGC
>CAZVRI010000036.1:21608-30900 GCA_964629855.1 uncultured Thermoleophilaceae bacterium | reverse complement strand
CGCTGGCGGTCGACCCGCCGCTGATGCTGATGGACGAGCCGTTCGGCGCGATCGACCCGATCAACCGCGAGAAGCTGCAGAACGAGTTCCTGCGCCTCCAGCACGAGATCCGCAAGACGATCGTCTTCGTCACCCACGACATCGACGAGGCGATCAAGATGGGTGACCGGATCGCGGTGCTGAAGAAGGGCGGCAAGCTCGCCCAGTACGCATCGCCGGCCGAGCTGCTGATGTCCCCGGCCGACCCGTTCGTCGAGGACTTCGTCGGCGCCGACCGCGCGCTGAAGCGGCTGGCGCTCCAGCGGGTGCGCGACATCGACCTCTGGCGGCCGGGGCTGGTGCGGGTCGGCGAGCCGGTCGCCGAGGCGCGCGCCAAGGTCGCCGACTCCGACCTCCCCTACCCGCTGCTGATCGACGCAGACGGCAAGCCGCTCGGCTGGCTCAGCGAGCGCGCGCTACAGGGCGAGCGCGTCGAGCGGGTGCTGCGCTCGGGACCGGAGCCGGTCGTCGAGCTCGACGACGTCCTGCGCGACGCGCTGTCCGACCTGCTTCAGAACGAGGCCCAGTACGGGCCGGTCGTCGACTCGCGCGGCGAGATCGCGGGCGTGCTGTCGATCGAGGTGATCGGCCATGCGCTGAAGTCCGATCCGGAGGACGTGCCGAGCGGCGCCGACGCGCTGCTCTGGGAGGCCTGACCGCGTGCTCGAGCTGCTCGCCCAGGTGCAGATCCAGAATCGCTCCAGCGGCGAGGGGAACTGCATCGCCGACAACGGCTTCTGCCCGATCTGGATCGTCGACAACTACGACCGCTACGTCGACCCGTTCCTCCAGCACGTCTTCCTGACGCTCGCCTCGGTCGCGGTCGGCTTCGCGATCGCCTTCGCGCTCGCCCTGCTGGCGCACCGCCACCGCTGGCTGATCGCGCCGATCGTCCAGGTGACCGGGATCATGTACACGCTGCCGAGCATCGCGGTCTTCTTCCTGCTGCTGCCGCTGACCGGGCGCGGCAACCTGACGGCGATCGTCGCGCTGGTCGCCTACTCGCTGCTGATCATCTTCCGCAACGTCACGGCCGGCCTCGACAACGTCCCGGCCGAGACCAAGGACGCCGGCCGCGGGATGGGCCTGACCGACCGCCAGCTGCTGTGGCGGGTCGAGCTGCCGCTGGCGCTGCCGGAGATCATGGCCGGGCTGCGAATCGCCACCACGACGACCGTCGGCCTGGCGACGCTCGCCTTCTTCGCCGGCGCCGGCGGCCTGGGCGAGCAGATCTTCGCCGACATCAACTTCAAGTCGAACGTCGTCGTCGCGGGTGGGCTGGCAGTGCTGCTGGCGGCGCTGCTCGACGGACTGATCCTGCTCGCCCAGTGGGCGATCACTCCCTGGATGCGGGCGCGTACGGCATGAGCACGTTTGCCTTCCTCGGCGAGTTCGGCGACGCGATCCAGTTCATCTTCCAGGGTGAGACGTCGCGCGAGGGGACCCAAGTCGGCGGCTCGCAGTTCCTCGAGCTGACGTGGGAGCACGTGAAGCTCTCGGTCGTCGCGATGCTCGTGGCCTGCCTGATCGCGGTCCCGATCGGGCTCTGGCTCGGCCACATCCGCCGCTTCAGCTTCCTGGCGATCAGCGCGTCGAACATCGGCCGCGCCGTGCCGAGCCTGGCCCTGATCGCCTTCTTCGTCGCCTACCTCGGCGTCGGCTTCACCAACCTGACGGTCGCGCTGGTGCTGCTGGCGATCCCGCCGATCCTGACCAACTCCTACGTCGGCGTCGCCCAGGTGAACCAGGAGACCGTCGACGCCGCCCGTGGGATGGGCATGACCGAGCTCGAGATCGTGCGCAAGGTCGAGCTGCCGCTCGCGCTGCCGCTGATCTTCGGCGGCATCAAGACATCGGCGGTCAACGTGATCGCGACCGCGACGATCGCGCCGCTGGCGGGCGTCTCGACGCTCGGCGACCCGATCATCAACGTGTCGGGCTACGGCGACACGGGCCGCCTCGCAGCGGCGATCGTCGTAGCCTCGCTCGCAGTGCTTACGGAGCTCCTCCTCAGCGCAGTGCAACGCGCCGTGACACCCAGGGGGATCAAGCTCGAGGCGAACCAGTCGCGGCGCAGACGATTGCCAACCAGAATCGGGAGGGCAGCATCCACATGAATCGCAAACTCTGGCTCAGCGGCCTGATGGCAGCGCTGCTGCTGTTCTCGCTGACACTCGCCGCCTGCGGCGACGACAACGAGAGCGGCGACAGCATCACCACCGTCGAGGACACGACCCAGGTGATCAAGTCGAACCCGGCCAACGGGGACGTGAAGATCGTCGTCGGCTCGAAGAACTTCACCGAGCAGAAGATCCTCGGCGAGATCTTCGCGCAGGGCCTCGCGGCGGCCGGCTACGACATCTCGACCGAGCTCAACCTCGGTGACGAGAAGACGGCGCTGAAGGCGGTCAAGAGCGGAACGATCGACGCTTACCCGGAGTACACCGGCACGGCGCTCGGCTCGTTCTTCGGCGTCGCGTCGGATGACATCCCGACTGATCCGCAGGCCGCCTTCGAGGAGGCCAAGAAGGGCTTCGCCAAGGAGGGCCTGACCGCGCTGCCGCCGACGCCGTTCACCAACTCGAACGAGGTCGCCCTGACCGCCGACCGGGCGGAGGAGCTCGGCGTCGAGAAGATCAGCGACCTCCAGGGCAAGTCCGAGGACCTGACGCTCTACGGGTCGCCGGAGTGCCGCCAGCGCCAGGACTGCCTGCTCGGACTGCAGGAGACCTACGACCTCCAGTTCAAGAAGTTCGTCCCGGTAGACGTCGCGCTGCGCCACGAGGTGCTCGAGAAGGGCCAGGCCGACCTGTCGATCGTCTTCACTACCGATCCGCAGAACTCGCGTGACGACCTCGTGCTGCTCGAAGACGACCGCGGCATGTTCCCGCCCTACAACTCGACGCTGGTCGTTCGCGACCAGACGATCGAGGCGGCCGGGCCTGACCTCGCGAAGGTCGTCGCTCAGGTCGAGAAGGGCCTGACCGGTGAGGTCATGTCCGAGCTGAACGCCCGCGTCGACCTCGACAAGAAGACGCCGAAAGAGGTCGCGACGGAGTACCTGCAGGAGTCGGGACTCGTCGACTAGACGCTCAATGCACTGTGACGGCCGGCACGCTCGCCGGCCGTCACGGGCGTCACACTTGTAACTATGGTCACACGCCACGTCCTGTCGGATGGGACGCAGGTCACGATCAGGCCGATCGCGGCCAGCGACAAGCAGGAGCTCCAGGACGGTCTCCACCGCCTCTCAGACGAGGCCGTCCAGCGGCGGTTCCTCGTGCCGAAGGCCCGCTTCACCAAGGCGGAGCTGCGCTACCTGACCGAGGTCGACGGCCACGACCACGTCGCGCTGGTCGCCGAGTCGGACCGCTGGCCGGGGATGGTCATCGCCGTCGCGCGCTACGTGCGTCTCGACGACGACCCCGACACCGCCGAGGCGGCGATCGTCGTCGCCGACGTGCTGCAGGGGCTGGGGCTCGGAACGCTGCTGGCGGAGCGGCTTGCCGAGATCGCCGCGCACCACGACGTCCGGCGCTTCAGCGCCGAGATGCTCGGCGACAACCACGCCGCCCACAGGCTGATGGACCGCCTGCAAGAACGCTTGCAGACTCGCCCGCTGGGCGCCTGACTGCCAGACTCGCCCGGTGCCTCGCCGCGCCCTGGCTCTCGCGGCCCTGACCCTCGCGGTCGGTCTGCTGTCCGTCGTCCCGGCCTCCGCCGGCGCCCAGACGCCTGCCGTCCCACCGGCCACGACGCCGCTGCCGCGGCCGGCAGCGGTTCCCGCCTTCGACGGCGACGCGATGTGGATCTGGCTGACGACGCGCAGCGAGGGCGGCAGCGCGACGCGGATCGCCGCCCGCGCCAAGCGCAGCGGGCTCGAGCTGGTGATCCTCAAGGCCGGCAACGAGCGCACGCAGTGGACCCAGCTCAACCCGTCGTTCGTCCGCACGCTGCACGCGGCCGGGATCAGGGCCTGTGGCTACCACTTCGTCTACGGCCGCTACCCGATCGCCGAGGCGCGGCTGAGCGCGAAGATCGCGCGCACCGGCGCCGACTGCCTCGTGATCGACGCCGAGAGCGACTACAAGGGGCGCTACCGCGAGGCCGAGCTGTACACGCGCGAGCTGCGCCGGCTGGTCGGGCCGCAGTATCCGATCGGGCTCACCAGCTTCCCCTACGTCCACTACCACTCGACCCTGCCCTTCTCGGTCTTCCTCGGGCCCGGTGGCGCCGACTTCAACGTGCCGCAGATGTACTGGCGCGCGATCGGCACCTCGGTCGACCGCATCTTCCAGATCACCTACATGCACAACCGGATCTACAAGCGGCCGATCTATCCGCTCGGACAGACCTGGATGCAGCCATCACGCGCCCAGGTGGTCCGCTTCCGCTCGCTCGCGGCCGCCTACGGCGCGACCGGGGTGAGCTGGTGGTCGTGGCAGGAGACCACCGCGCGCGACTTCACCAACATCGCGGCGCCGCTGCCGGCGCGCCTGCCACGCCCGCGCGACCCCGGCTACCCGCTGCTGACGGCGGTCTCGCGCGGCGACATCGTCGTCCAGGCCCAGCAGCTGCTGCTCTCGGCCGGAGCCAAGTTGCCCGTCACCGGCCGGATGGACCTGACGACACGGCGCGCGGTGGCGGCGTTCAAGCGCACGCGCGGCCTCGGCGTCAGCGGGATCGTCACCGCCGCGACTTGGCGCGCTCTGCTCGAGCTCGATCCCGCGCCGGTGACCTGGCGGGCGCGGACACACGCTCTAGCGGTGCGACGGTGACGTTGCCGGCGCGCGACTCGGCGCGGATCTTGCGGCGGCTGTTCGGCAGCTGACGGACGCGGACGGACTCCTCGCCCGCCGCCGTCCGGGCATCGACCGCATAGCCGACGTCCGGTACGAAGACGGTGACGCTGCCGGCGTGCGACTCAGCATCGACGTTGAGCGGCGGGCGCAGCAGCTCGACGTCGACGGAGCCCGCCGCCGCGCTGGCGTTGACCCGGCGCGCGACTGACTGCACGACGTTCACCCCGCCGGCGCGTGAGTCCAGCGTCAGCTTGGTGGCATGCACCCGCTCGACGTTGACCGCCCCGGCCTGCGAGCGCAGCTCGATGGTCGTGCCGCGGACGTCGACCGCCCGTACCGACCCCGCATTCGAGCGCAGCTCCAGATCGCCGCGCAGACCGTGCGCGACCGCCTCGCCGCCCGACGTGTGCACCGAAACGGCGACGCCGCGCGGCACCGCGACGCGGTAGTTCTCCTCGCAGGTCCCGAGCGTCACGAAGTTGCAGCTGCCGCGCAGGCGCAGGTTGCCGTCGCGCAGCTCGTCCTCGCGGTCGTGGCCGCTGAAGAAGCCGTGGCGCGAGTCGATCGCGACCTCGACCCGGCGCCCGCGGGCGGGGACGAGATCGACGTTGCCGTGGGCGTAGCGGAGGTCGATCGAGGTCACCCCCGCGTAGCTCTTGAAGACCTGCTCCTCCTCGATCGACAGCGAGTCGAGCGCCTGGGCGGCGCCCCAGGCGATCATCGCCAGCGTCAGCAGGCCGCCGACGGCGAACAGCAGCAGCCGGACCGGGCGCGAGGTGCGGTATTCGACGGGGGCCGGCACCGTCAGACCCCGAGGTAGGTGAGCACCGCGAGCACGCGGCGGTTGTGGGCGTCGGTGGCGGGCATGCCGAGCTTCTGGAAGATGCTGCGGACGTGCTTCTCGATCGCGCCGTCGGTGACGACGAGCCGTTCGGCGATGCCAGCGTTCGTCTGGCCCTCAGCCATCAGCGCGAGCACCTCGCGCTCGCGCGGGGTCAGCTCGTCGAGCAGGTCCTCGCGCTGGCGGCGCGACAGCAGCTGCTCGATCACCTCGGGGTCGATCGCCGTGCCACCGGCGGCAACGCGACTCGCCGCGGACAGGAACTCCGACACGTCGGCGACACGGTCCTTGAGCAGATAGCCGACGCCCTGGCTGCCGCCGGAGAGCAGCTCGGTTGCGTAGCGCTCCTCGACGTACTGGGACAGGATCAGGATCGCCACGTCCGGGTACGCGCGCCGGATCGCGATCGCCGCGCGCAGGCCCTCGTCACGCTGCGACGGCGGCATCCGGACGTCGACGATCGCCAGCTGCGGCTGGTGGTCGCGGACCGCGTCCATCAGCGCGGGCGCATCGCCAACGGCGGCCACGACCTCGTACTTGGCCTCGGTGAGCAGTCCCACCAATCCCTCGCGCAACAGCGCCAGGTCCTCCGCGATCACAACTCGCACGGGATCACCGCCTTCAGCGTCGTCGGTCCCCCAGCGGGGCTGTCGATCTCCAAGCTTCCGCCGAGCGCGTCGACGCGCTGGCCGATGCCCTCGAGGCCGGACCCGGGCGTGCGCGCGGCGCCGCCCTGGCCGTCGTCGTGGATGGCAACGACCAGCGCGCCGTCACGGTGGTCGATCCGCACCTCGGCCTCGTTTGCGTCGCCGTGCTTCGCGACGTTGGTAAGGGCCTCCGCGACCACGTAATAGGCGGCGGTCTCCGCCGCGGCCGGCGGGCGGCCCGCCAGCTCGACGTGCACCGACACCGGCACCGGCGAGCGGCCCGCGAGCGCCGACACGGCGGCGTCGAGGCCACGGTCGGTGAGGATCGAAGGGTGGATGCCGCGCACGAGGTCGCGCAGCTCGGCCATCGCACGCTTGGTCTCCTCGTGGGCCTGGGCGATCAGCGGCTCGGCGGCGGCCGGGTCGTCGGCCATCTTCTCGCGCGCCCGGCCGAGGTCGAGCGCAATCGCGACGAGCCGGTGCTGGGCGCCGTCATGGAGGTCGCGCTCGATCCGCCGCAGCGTGCTGTCGGTCGCGTCGACGGCGCTCGCGCGGCTGTGCTCGAGACGGGCAACCTGCTCCTCGACGTCGGGACCGAGGAGGGCGCGCGCCAGCGCGGCGATGCCAGTCGCCAGCGGCCGCGCGGCACATAGTGCGATCACGGCGACGAGCAGCCCGCCGGCCGCGAGCGCGAACGCCAACGGCAGCGACGCGTCGCCGATCGTCGTGCCCTCCGGGAACGTCGACGCGGTGATCGGAAGCGTCAGCAGCACCAGCGCGGCCGACCACAGCGCGATCAGGACGAGCCCCGCGACCGCCCCCGCCGTCGCCAGCACGCCGAACCAGCCGAGGTCCTTCCAGGTGGCGCGGTCGCGCAGGCGCGCCCACAGCCGGCGCCAGGCGCCTTCGCGCGGCAGGTCGACGTACGGTTGCGCGATCGGAGCACCGAGCACCAGCGCGGCGCGCTCGCGCTCCCAGGTGGCGACGCGGCGCCAGATCAGCATCACGACGACGAGCATCGGGATGCCGACCAGGACGAAACTGAGCGCCAACCCGAGCCCGATCGCGAACAGCAGCCAGAAGCCCCAGAAGAGCCCGATCGGCAGGCAGAGCGCTACGTAGACGAGCTCGCGCCAGGCGCGTCCCGGAGTGGTGGCGTCGATACGACCGTCGAACATGGGCACACCGTATGAGAGCCGGCGGGCGCTGCCCAGCCGGCTCCCCACCGAATCGCCGTGGGGTTATCCCTACAGCCACGGGCGGCGGCGGGCGATACCGTTGCCGTCGATGCGCGCCGTCACCTTCCAAGCGCCCGGCGAGGTCCGGGTCGACGAGCGGCCCGAGCCGGAGATCGGCTCGCCGGACGAGGCGATCGTCCGCATCGAGGCGAGCGGGATCTGCGGCTCCGACCTGCACATCTACCACGGCCGGGTCGGCGTCGAGCCAGGCTTTACGATCGGCCACGAGTTCGTCGGCGAGCTGATCGCCGCCGGCGACGGCGTCACCGAGCTGGAGGTCGGCGACCGCGTGCTCGGCTGCTACTGCACGGCCTGCGGGCGCTGCTTCTACTGTCGCCGCGGCGACTTCCACAAGTGCGACAGCGGCCGCGTCTTCGGCCACGGCAAGGTGCTCGGCTCGCTGCAGGGCGCGCAGGCCGACCAGGTGCTGGTGCCAAACGCCAACCTGACGCTGCGCAAGGTGCCCGAGGGGATGTCGAGCGACGTCGCGCTGTTCGCCGGCGACGTGATGGGCACCGGCTTCCACGCGGTCGAGTCGGCCGGCATCGAGCCCGGCGACACCGCCGTGGTGCTCGGCCTGGGCCCGGTCGGGCTGTGCGCCGTCCAGGTCGCGCGGGCGCGCGGGGCGGCGCGAGTGATCGCGGTCGACTCGGTCGCCGAGCGGCTGGAGATGGCGCGCGGCTTCGGCGCCCAACCGGTCCACCTGACCGAGGAGGACCCGCGCGCGGCCGTCAAGGCGGCGACCGAGGGCCGGGGCGCCGACCTGGTCGTCGACGCTGTCGGTCATGCGGACGCCTTCGACATGGCCGTACGGCTCGCGCGCAAGGCGGGGCGGATCGCGGCGACCGGCGTCTACGCGGAGCGGTTCGAGGTCCACATGGGCCTGCTCTGGGTCAAGGCGCTGGAGATCCACAGCGGCCACGCCAACGTGATCGCCCACGTCGACCGGGTGCTGGCACTGATGGATGCGGGCGTGCTCGACCCGGCTCCGCTCGTCAGCCACCACATGTCGCTCGAAGAGGCGCCGGACGCCTACGCCGCCTACGACCGCCGCGAGGCGCTGAAGATCGTGCTGACGCCGTGACGGCCCCGACACTGCCCGAGGAGCTGTCACCCGCCGCACGCGACTTCGCCGCCGGCCCCCACCGCCTGCTGATCGGCGGTGAGCGGCTCGACGCCGCCGACGGCGCGACCTTCGAGACGTTCGACCCGTCAACCGCACAGCCAATCGCCACGGTGGCGCAGGCCGGCGCGGCGGACGTCGACCGCGCGGTAAGCGCCGCCCGCGCCGCGCTCGACGGCAAGTGGGGATCGCTGCAGCCGGCCAAGCGCGCCCGGCTGATCTACGCGCTCGCCGACCTCGTCGAGGCCAATGCCGACGAGCTCGCCCAACTTGAGTCGCTCGACACGGGCAAGCCGCTCGCGCTGGCGAAGATCGTCGACGTTGCCAAGACGGTCGAGCACCTGCGCTACTACGCGGGCTGGCCGACGAAGATCGCCGGCCAGGTCATCCCCGTCTCGCAGCCGGGCGTCCACGTCTACACGCGCCGCGAGCCAGTCGGCGTCTGCGGCCAGATCGTCCCGTGGAACTTCCCGCTGCTGATGGCGGCCTGGAAGGTCGGCCCAGCGCTCGCCGCCGGCTGCACCACCGTGCTCAAGCCGGCCGAGCAAACGCCGCTGACCGCGCTACGGCTCGGCGAGCTGGCGCTCGAGGCCGGCTTCCCG
>CAZVRI010000036.1:19873-21598 GCA_964629855.1 uncultured Thermoleophilaceae bacterium | reverse complement strand
CCACCCCGGCATCGACAAGATCGCCTTCACCGGCTCGACCGCCGTCGGCCGTGCGATCGCCGCCAAGGCCGGCCGCGCGCTGAAGCGCGTCACGCTGGAGCTGGGCGGCAAGTCGGCGAACGTGATCCTGCCCGACGCCGACCTCGACGCCGCCGTCAAGGGCAGCTACCAGGGCATCTACTACAACACCGGCCAGGCCTGCAACGCCGCCACGCGGCTGTTCGTCCAGAAGGGCCAGTTCGACGAGGTGGTCTCGCGGCTCGCCGCGTCGGCGGCCAAGGCGCGCGTCGGCGCCGGCCTCGCCGAGGGCACTCAGCTCGGCCCGGTGATCTCCGCCGAGCAGGAGGAGCGCGTGCGCGACTACATCGAGCAGGGCCGCCGCGACGGCGCCGAGCTGGTCGCCGGCGGCGGCACGCCCGAGGGCGCCGGCGACGGCTACTTCGTCGAGCCGACCCTCTTCACCGCGACTTCCGACGACATCGCGATCGCCCGCGAGGAGATCTTCGGCCCCGTCCTCGTCGCCCTCCCCTACGAGGACCTGGAGGAGGTCGCCGCCCGCGCCAACGACAGCGAGTACGGCCTCGCCGCCGGCGTCTGGACACGCGACGTCGGCAACGCCCACAAGCTCGCCGCGCTGCTGAAGGCCGGCAACGTCTACGTCAACATCTGGGGCCCGAGCGACGCCGCCGCCCCCTTCGGCGGCGTCAAAGCCTCAGGCATCGGTCGCGAGCACGGCCTCGCCGGCCTCGAGTCCTACCTCGAGGACAAGACCGTCTGGGTCGGGCTCTAGCCCCGGCCTAGCAGCAGCGCGATTCCCTGACCGCCGCCGATGCAGAGCGTGACGAGGCCGAGCTCGTGGTCCTCGCGCTCCATCTCGGCGAGGATCTTGGCGGTGATCACGGCGCCGGTGGCGGAGATCGGATGACCGAGGGCGATCGCGCCGCCGTTCGGGTTGACCTTGGCCGGATCGAGCTCGAGGTCCTGCATGACGGCGAGCGCCTGTGAGGCGAACGCCTCGTTGAGCTCGATCACGCCGACCTCGTCGAGCGAGCGGCCGGCGCGGTCCATCGCCTTCCTGACCGCCGGCACCGGGCCGATGCCCATGATCTTCGGATCGACGCCGCAGTAGGCGTAGGAGAGGATCTTCGCCCGCACCGGAGCGCCGAGCTCGGCGGCCTTCTCCTCGGACATCAGCACGACCGCGGCGCCGGCGTCGTTCATCCCCGAGGCGTTGCCGGCGGTGACGGTGCCGTCCTTCTTGAAGACGGGCTTCAGCTTCGAGAAGCCCTCGATCGAGGCGCCGGGACGGACGTGCTCGTCCTGCACGAACGGGACCTTCTCGCGCTTGACCTTGATCTCGACCGGGACGATCTCGTCCTCGAACTTGCCGGCGGCGATCGCGGCCTCGGCACGGCGGTGCGACTCGAGCGCGAACTCGTCCTGCGTCTCACGCGAGATCGAGTGCGACTCGGCGAGGTTCTCGGCGGTCATGCCCATGTGGACGTTGTCGAACGGATCGGTCAGGCCGCCGACGACCGGGTCGACCATCTTGGTCTCGCCCATCCGGGCGCCGAAGCGGGCGGACGGCATCCAGTACGGGCCGCGGCTCATGTTCTCGGCGCCACCGGCCACGACGCACGCGGCGTCACCGGTCTGGATCGCCTGGGC
Organism: uncultured Thermoleophilaceae bacterium; assembly: GCA_964629855.1. Lineage (GTDB taxonomy): Bacteria > Actinomycetota > Thermoleophilia > Solirubrobacterales > Thermoleophilaceae > JAAYBF01. The sequence goes on along the minus strand of CAZVRI010000036.1, from coordinate 19,930 downwards.
GGCGGACACGCTCGCCTGGACACCGGTGCCGCAGAGGCGGTTGGCGGTGAACGCCGG
>CAZVRI010000036.1:0-19863 GCA_964629855.1 uncultured Thermoleophilaceae bacterium | reverse complement strand
CGCCGGCGACTCCTTCGGGATCCCGGACTTCATGCCGACGACGCGCGCCGTGTACATGTCCTCGGGCGCGGTGTGGATGACGTTGCCGAAGACGACCTGGTCGACCTGGTCGGGCGCCGTCTGGGCGCGCTCGAGCGCGGCGGTCACAGCGGTGGCGCCGAGGTCGGTGGTCGGCACGCCGGCAAGGCTCTTTCCGTACGAGCCGACGGCGGTGCGCGCGGCGGACGAGATCACGACTCCGGTCACTGAAACGATCCTCCTGGATGGCTACGGGGGCCGAGGGAGGCTACCGACGCCGGCTGGTGGTCGCCAGCCGCTAGCCGCGCGGGGCAAGGCGGAAGACGCCGCCCTCGAGCGAGACCGCGTAGACACGGCCACTGGCGTCCTCTCCAAAGGAGACGAGCTGCGGGACCTTGGGTCCGAGCGCCCGGTCTCCACGCGCGCCACCGCCCGCGAGGCGCGCGACGCGCATGGCGGAGTCGCAGAGGTCGCCGTAGACGTAGCTGCCACGCAGCGCGCCGTAGGCGCGGTTGCGCAGCACATAGCCGCCGGTGATCGAGCAGCTGCCCTGGTCGTGGGTCCGCTCGATCACGGGCGGGACGTGTCCGGGCGCGGTGCCCGAGCGGTGGCGGCTGTTGCCCTCGAAGATCGACCAGCCGAAGTTGGCGCCGCCGCGCGGGCCGCGACCGCCCGCGGCCGATGGCAGGAAGTCGATCTCCTCGACCTCGTCCTGGCCGACGTCGCCGAGCGTCAGCGCACCGGTCGCGCGGTCGAACGAGAAGCGGTACGGGTTGCGCAGCCCATAGGCGAAGATCTCGCCGCGCGCGCCGGAGCGGCCGACGAACGGATTGCTGCGCGGAACCCGGTAGCCGCCGCCGGGCTTCGGGTCGATCCGGACCAGCTTGCCCAGCAGCTCGCCGAGGTCCTGCCCGTTGCGGTCCGGGTCGCCACCTCCACCCCCGTCGCCGAAGCCGGCGTAGAGCATCCCGTCCGGCCCGAACTGCAGCTGGCCGCCCTTGTGGTTGAAGCGGGGATGCGGCACGCGCATGACCAGCCGCCCGGAGCCCTTGCGCGTCGCGTTGCCCGACGTCGTCGCGCGGAACTGGAAGATCGTCAGCGCGCCATCGTTGGCGACGTAGTAGACGAAGTAGCGCCGGTTGCTCTTGTAGCGAGGGTGGAATGCCATCGAGAGCATCCCGCTCTCGCCGCCGGTCTCGACGCGCGACGCGATGTCGAGGAAGGTCGAGCGGCGACCCTTGCGCAGCAAGACGATCCGCCCCTCGCGCTCGACGACGAAGCGGCGCGCGCGATCGCCGGGCGGAGCCGCGAGATAGGTCGGCTGGTCGAAGGTCCCGACGCGCAGCAGGCGGATGCCCTTCGCCGCGGCGCCGCCGGCTGGCGCGGAGCTTCCCGAGCCCGTGGCTGCTCCCTGGTCGCCCGACCGGCTCGTCGAGTCGTCTCCGGACGAGGCGCACGCGCTGACCGCGAACGTCAGCGAGCAGCAGACGGTCGCGATGGCGACGGCGCGCTTCACTCGGCGCAGTATGGCGGTGGCTGCGTCAACTTCTGGGTAAGTCCCCCCAATGCGCGCATTGGTAACCGGGGCGACCGGATTCGTTGGAGGGCGCCTCGCCCGCGCGCTCGCGGCCCAGGACGGGATCGAGGTCCGCGCGCTCGTGCGCGACCGCAGCCGGGCGCAGTCGCTCGCGCAAGCCGGGATCGAGCTGCACGAGGGGGACGTCACGCGCGCCGAGAGCCTCGCCGGCGCGGGCGAAGGCGTCGACGTCGCCTACTACCTCGTTCACAGCATGGGCCGGGGCGGGTCCGGCGACTTCGCCCGCCAGGAGCGCGACGCGGCGCACAACTTCGCCCGCATGACGCTCGCCGAGGGCGTCGAGCGTGTGATCTACCTCGGTGGGCTCGGCGACGAGCCCGGCTCTAAGCATCTGCGCAGCCGCCACGAGACAGCAATGACTCTGCGCCGCGACGGCCCCCCGCTGACCTACTTCCGTGCCGGGATGGTCGTCGGCGCCCGCAGCGAGGGCTACCGCACGCTGCGCTACCTGGTCGAGCGGCTGCCGGCGATGATCGCCCCCGCCTGGCTGAAGACGCCGACGCAGCCGATCGGCATCGACGATGCGGTCGCCTATCTCGCGGCGGCGCCGAGCGTGAAGGGATCGGCCGCGCGCGAGGTCCAGATCGGCGGTCCCGACGTCCTGCCCTACGGCGAGATGCTCGACCGGATGGCGGTCGCGCTGGGCCGCCGTCCGCGGCCGAAGATCCCAGTACCACTGCTGACGCCGTGGCTCTCGTCGCTCTGGATCGGCCTCGTGACACCCGTCGACGCCGGTGTCGCACGGCCGCTGGTCGAGGGCCTCGCGACGGAGACCGTCGTCACCGATCAATCGGGCATGGCGCTCTTCGACATCGAGCCAACCGGCTTCGACGAAACATTGCGCCGGGCGCTCACGGAGGACCCCGAGGCCGGCGCGCGATAGCCTTCGCTCGGCCACGGGCTGTGGCGCAGTCTGGTAGCGCGCTCCGTTCGGGTCGGAGAGGTCCCGAGTTCAAATCTCGGCAGCCCGATGTTTCCCCATGCCTAGCGACCGCTTCTACACCCGGGTGTCCAGCACGATGCCCGCGTGGATGCTTAAGGCGACCGGCAAGCTCAACATCCCGATCTACAGGTTGAGCGGCGGCCGACTGTTCGGCAGCCTCGACGGAACGCCCGTCCTGCTGCTGACGACCACCGGCCGCAAGTCTGGGCTGGAGCGCACCGCCCCCGTCGCCTACATGCGCGACGGCGAGCGGCTCGTCGTGATCGGCTCCAACGCCGGCAATGTGCGCGCACCGGCATGGGCGCTGAACCTCGAGGCCAATCCCGAGGCCGAGGTCGAGACGGGCCGCAAGCGGCGCAAGATGCGCGCGCGGATCGCCGCCGGCGACGAGCGCGCCGACCTCTGGAAGCGGATCAACGAGCAGTACTCCGGCTTCGACGACTACGCGGCCAAGACCGACCGCGACATCCGCGTCTTCGTACTCGAACCGCGCTAGCCGCCCCGTTCAGTCCGCGGGCTCGCGCGGCGGCAGCTGGATCGTCTCCTCGGCTCCGCTGACGCCCGCCGCCAGCTCACGCTCGCGCTCCAGCTCGGCGTTCAGCTCGACTCCGAGCAGCACGGCGATGTTGCCGATCCAGACCCAGACGAGGAAGCTGACGACGCCGCCGAGCGTGCCGTAGGTCTTGTCGTAGGAGCCGAAGTTCGCGACGTAGAAGGCAAAGGCCGCCGACGCGACGATCCAGATGACCAGCGCGACGATGCTGCCCGGCGTGATCCAGCGCGGACCGCGCAGCCGGACGTTCGGCGACAGGTAGTAGAGGACGCCGAACATCAGGATCACGACGACCAGCAGCACCGGCCACTTCGCGATCCCCCAGACGGTGACCGCGGTGTCGCCGACCCCGACGGCGTCCCCGACAGCTGAAGCCAACGGCCCGGTCAACACGAGCGCCACCAGCACCAGCGCCAGCATCACCACCATCACCAGCGTGATCGCCAGCTGCAACGGCCGCAGCTTCCAGAACGGCCGCCCCTCCTCGACCTCGTAGATCGCGTTGGCGGCGCGGCCGAAAGCCCCGACGTAGCCGGAAGCCGTCCAGATCGCGAGCGCGATGCCGACGACCAGTAGCACGCCGGCGGCTCCGCGGTTCGAGGTCACCTGCTCGATCGGCCCCTTGAACGTGTCGGCGGCCGACTCCGGCCCGACCTGCTCGACGATCTCGGTCAGCGAGTCCGTCGTTGCGCGCGGATCGCCGAACAGCCCGACGATCGACACCAGCGCGATCAGCGCCGGGAAGATCGACAGCACCGCGTAGTAGGTCAGCGCGGCGGCGCGGTCGGTCAGCGCGTCGTCACGGAACTCCGTGACCGTCCGGCGCAGCACCCTTATCCAGCGGTGTGCCATGGAACGCTCAGGCGGTGGCGCCCGCCGGGAGCACCTCGTGCTCGCCCTCGGCGAACTCCTCGACGATCTTCGCGCAGAAGGCGTCGAGGTCGTCGGGGCTGCGGCTGGAGACGAGGCCCTGGTCGGTCACGACCTCCTCGTCGACGACGTTGCCGCCGGCGTTGCGGATGTCGGTGCGGATGCTCGGCCACGAGGTCAGCGTCCGCCCGCGCACGAGATCGGCCTCGACCAGCGACGCCGGGCCGTGGCAGATGACCCCAACCGGCTTCCCGGTCGAGAAGAACTCCTGCAGGAAGCCGACGGCCTGCTCGTCCATCCGCAGCTTGTCCGGATTGACGGTGCCGCCTGGGAGCAGCAGCGCGTCGTAGTCCTCAACCGCCGCTGACGCCACGTCGCGATCGACCTCGAAGGTGTCGGCCGGTTCGATGTCGCTGTTCATCGCCTGGATCTCACCGCGCTCCAGCGACAGCAGCTCGGTCTCGGCGCCCGCCTGCTCGACCGCCTCGCGCGGCCGCTCCAGCTCGACCTGCTCGACCCCGTCGGCCGCCAGGATCGCGACCTTCTTGCCCTGTAGCTCGTCAGCCATCTAGCCCACTTCCTTCCCGGTTTGCTCGCTGGCCAGCAAGACCGCCCTACCCCGTCGCCGCGGGCGAAAACGCGACCGCCTCCGCATGCGCCGAGCGCCAGTCGGCCACGTTTCACCGCGAACGCGGGCTGGGTACAGGTTTCCCTACGACACTGGATCCACGCCTCTGTCTCAGGCCTATGGGGATCTCGCCGCAGGCCCACCCGATGAGCGAGGAGCGCCCATGTCAGTCTCAGCACCAGCACGCCCTGGAGAGCTCGAAGAGCGATCTAGGAATGAGGACCTGGTACGCAGTCTGCTGCCACTCGCCAAGCGCCTAGCCGCGCGCTACCGCCACGCGGGCGAGAGTCAGGAGGACCTCGAGCAGGTCGCCTGCCTCGGCCTCGTCAAGGCGGTCGACCGTTACGACCCGTCCGAGGGGCCGCTCGTCCGCTACGCGGTCCCGACGATCCTCGGTGAGCTGCGCCGCCACTTCCGCGACAAGGGCTGGGGCGTCCACGTTCCGCGCAGCGTCCAGGAGAACCTGCTGACCGTCAACACCGCGACGGAACGGCTGGCGACGACACTCGGACGCACACCGCGCCCGCGCGACATCGCCAATGCCACGGGCATGTCGATCGACGACGTGATCGAGGCGCTCGACGCCGGCGCCTCCTACACACCGGCCGCGCTCGACGCACCGCAACGCGGTGACGATCCCGACGCGCGCTCGCTCGGCGACGCGCTCGGCTCGAACGACCCGAACTTCGAGCTCGTCGAGCTCGGCCAGTCGATCGGGCCGGCCTTCCGCCAACTGCCGGCACGCGAGCGGGCGATTCTCCAGCTGCGCTTCTTCGACGACCTCACCCAGGCGGAGATCGCGGACCGGATCGGCATCTCCCAGATGCACGTCTCGCGCCTGCTGCGGCGCGCCCTCGACACGCTCCACGGCGCCGTCGACGAGGCGGCGTGAGCTAAGCGGCGACGGCGTTGTAGTAGCGCACGGCGAGACCAGTCAGCAGCGCCTCGAAGCAGGCCTCCTGCGTCAGGTCGTGCTCGGCCGCGTAGGCGCGGATGCCGCTGCGCTCGATCGCCTCGCTCTGGGCGACGACGTCATCGACGAGATCGGGGTGCTCGTCGCTGAAGAACGCGCCCATCGAGTAGAGCCCCGTGTCCATCAAGGACTCGAGGAACGCGTCGTCGCTGCGCTGCGAGACGTCCGCCATGCGCCTCAGCGTACCCGTGCGGCGGTGCGGCTATCGTCTCGCCGATGGCTGACCGCGACGAGATCGTCTCGTTCCTCGACGAGCTGCTCGACTCACCCGGCTTTCCCGACTACGGCCCGAACGGTCTCCAGGTCCCCGGTGCCGAGCAGGTCGAGCTCGTCGTGACGGGCGTCTCCGCCCATCTCGAGCTGTTCGAGCGCGCCGCCGCGGCGGGAGCGCAGCTCGTGCTCTGCCACCACGGGATCGTCTGGGGCTCGCGTCCGCAGGCGATCAGCGTGCCGGCGAAGCGCCGCCTGCAGGCGCTGTTCGCGGCCGACATGTCGCTCGTCGCCTATCACCTGCCGCTCGACGCCCACCCCGAGGTCGGCAACAACGCACTGATCTGCGCCGCGCTCGGCCTCGAGCCGGCCGAGCGGATCGGCGACTACGACGGCCGGCCGATCGGCTTCGTCGGCCGCTCAGCCAAGGGGATCGCGCTGGAGGAGCTGCGCGAGCGCTGCCTCACCGCGTTCGGCGGCCGCGAGCCGCTGTTCCAGGGTGCCGGCCCCGAGGCCGTCCACAGCCTGGGCGTGATCTCGGGCGCGGCGGCCGGCTCGCTCGACGATGCGATCGCGCTCGGCCTCGACGGCTTCCTGACCGGCGAGCCGTCCGAGCACTCAATGGCCGACGCTCGCGAGAGCGGCCTCCACTTCATCGCCGCCGGCCACTACGCGACCGAGACCTTCGGGATCCGGCGGCTCGGCGAGATCGTCGCCGAGCGGTTCGGCGTCGAGCACCGTTTCATCGAGGTTCCGAACCCGGTCTAGACTGCCGGCAACCAACCGAGTTTTCCTGGGGAGGAGAGACGATGGAGGGAGCAACAGCGGCTACGGGTACTGGCTCGCAGACGATGGCGGACCTGCTGCCGCTTGCGGCGCAGCGGTTCGGCGACAGCCCGGCGCTCAAGCACAAGGTCGGCGACGAGTGGGTCGAGACCAGCTATGCGGAGCTCGGCCACGCGGTCAGCGAGACGGCGCGCGGCCTGATCGATCTCGGCCTCCAGCACGGCGACAAGGTCTCGATCCTCTCCCACACCCGCCCCGAGTGGACCCACGCCAACTTCGCGATCCTCTCCGCCGGTCTCGTCTCGGTGTCGATCTACCAGACCAACTCGGCCGAGGAGTGCCACTACGTGCTCGAGCACTCCGAGTCGCGCGCGGTCTTCGTCGAGGACGCCGAGCAGCTCGCCAAGGTGCGCTCCGTCCAGGACCGGCTGCCGCGGCTCGAGCACATCGTGATCGTCGACCCGTCTGGCGACGTCGGCGACGCGATCCCGCTCGCCGAGCTGCGCGAGCGCGGCGCCGTCCGGGACGCTGCCGAGCTGGCCGCACGCACCGCCGCGGTCACCGGTGACGACCTCGCGATCACGATCTACACGTCGGGCACCACCGGCCCCCCGAAGGGCTGCCTGCTGACGCACGCCAACTACCGCGACGTCACGTCGATGACCGAGCAGCGCGGCGTGCTCCAGCCGGGCGACTCGGTCTACCTCTTCCTCCCACTCGCGCACGCCTTCGCGGTGCTGATCCAGTTCGTCGCGATCGACCTCGGCGGCACGATCGCCTACTGGGAGAAGGACGCCCAGAAGATCGTCCCCAACCTGATCGAGATCAAGCCGACCTACTTCCCGTCCGTCCCGCGGATGTTCGAGAAGATCTACACGCTCGCGACCAGCGCGGCGGAGGATCCCGAGCAGCTGAAGCAGGCGGTCGCGCTCGGCCTGAAGGTGCGTGAGCTGCAGCGGACCGGTCGGGAGGTTCCGGCGGAGCTGCAGCAGGCGTTCGACGCCGCCGACGAGAAGCTCTACGCGAACGTGCGCGCGCTGTTCGGCGGCCAGATCCGCGAGTGCGTGACCGGGGCCGCGCCGATCGCCCAAGAGATCCTTGAGTTCTTCTACGCCTGTGGCGTTCCGGTGATGGAGGGCTACGGGATGACCGAGACCTCGACCGTCGCCAGCGCGAACGCGCCGGACGAGTTCCGCTTTGGCTCCGTCGGCCGGCCACTGCCCGGCGTCGAGGCGAAGGTCGCCGACGACGGCGAGCTGCTGCTGCGCGGCGCGAACATCTTCCAGGGCTACTACAAGAACGGCGAGGCGACAGCGGACACGCTCGTCGACGGCTGGCTGCACACCGGCGACCTCGGCCGGATCGACGACGACGGCTTCATCTACATCGTCGGCCGCAAGAAGGACATCATCATCACCGCGGGCGGCAAGAACATCACGCCGGCGAACCTCGAGAACGGCCTCAAGCAGAACCGCTGGGTCTCCCAGGCCGTCGTGATCGGCGACCGCCGCCCCTACCTGGACGCGCTGATCACGCTCGACCCCGACGAGTTGCCCACCTTTGCCGCCCAGCACGGCCTCGAGCCGGACCAGGTCGCGGCGTCCGACCAGATGCGCGCCGCCGTCCAGGAGACCGTCGATGCCGTCAACGCCACCGTCGGCCCCGTCGAGCAGGTCAAGTACTTCGAGATCCTCCCCGACGACCTCAGCCAGGAGACCGGCGAGCTGACCCCCACCCTCAAGGTCAAGCGCAACATCGTCAACGACAAGTTCGCCGCCGTCGTCGACTCGATCTATGAGCGCTCCGGGCGCTAGGCCAGGGCCTTCTCGAGCGCTGAGAGAAGGCGGTTGGTGGCGCCGACGTCGCGGATGGCGGCGCGGATGTGGTCGTCGGCGCCGAGTGGGCCGCCGGGGGCGACGGTGACGGACTCGCGCTGGAGGCGGTTGGCGAGGGCGGCGCCGGAGAGGTTGTTGGCGGCGAGCCAGATGAAGTTGGCCTGGGAGGCGGTTACGTCGACCGGCATCGAGGCGAGGGCGGCGAGCAGCCGGTGGCGCTCCTCGACGACGGTGGCGCGGCGGCGCTCGACCTCGCGGTCGCTGATCTTCAGCGCCTGGACGACTGCGGCCTGGGTGAGCGCATTGACGCCGAGCACCGGAGCGATCGAGTCGAGCAGCTTGGCGGCGGCGTTCGACGCGACGGCGTAGCCGGCGCGGAGACCGGAGAGGCCGTAGATCTTCGAGAAGGTGCGCACGACGACCAGGCGTGGGAAGGCGTCAGTGAGGCGCAGGACGGCGTCGAGCGGCTCGGCCTCCTGGAAGTGGATCAGCGCCTCGTCGACGATCAGGTGGACGCGCTCCGGCAGGTCGCCGGCGAGCGCGGCGATCCGCTCAGCGGGAACGTAGGTGCCGGTCGGATCGTTGGGGTTACAGATCATCACCACCCGCGTGCGGTCCGTGACCGCATCGCGCAGCCGGTCGAGGTCCTGGCCGTCGGCGCCGGTCTCGACCGCTACGGGGCGCCCACCGGCACGGGCGGCCATCAAGGGGTAGAGCGGGTAGCTCGGCCACGGGGTGACCAGCTCGTCGCCGGCCGACATCAGCGTCATCGCGGCGGTCTGGAGCAGCTCGGCGGCGCCGTTGCCGACGACGATCCGCTCCGGCTCGACGCCGTGGCGCTCGGCGAGCATCCGGCGCACGCCGGCGGCGTGGCGGTTCGGATAGCCGTTGACGCGACCGCGCGCCGTGTAGATCGAGGCGTTGACGACCTCCGAGTTCGGCAGCTCAGGCCACTCGGTGCTCGACAGGTCGAGCTCCGGGGCACGCTCGAGCGCGAGGCGCTTCTCGCGAGCGCGACGCTCGCGGCGAGCCTTGTTGAGCTCCTCCTCGTCCACGTCCTCGAACTGCTTGTAGTAGTCGAGCAATCCCATGGGCTACTGCGGCGCGACCGACGGTCCGGGACCCTGGATGATGAAGAACCAGAACGAGAAGATCACGACGGCGATCCCGACACTGATCGCGAAGATCACCTCGAGCGCGCCGCGCTCCTGCTTGTAGCCGGCGGCGCGCCGGACCAGCTTCCAAGCGTTGTCGACGCGCTTGGCGATCGCGACCGTCACCAGCAGCGAGGTCAGCGTCCCGGCCATGATCGTGGCGATGCCAGCCGAGACCGAGTCGGTCCAGTACTGGACCTGAGAGCCGAACCAGAACCAGAAGTACGGCTGCGGGCCGAACAAGCTCAGACACAGCAACGTCTCCAGCGCCAACAGCCCGAAGGCGAGACCGCGATCGGCGTTCTTGCGCGCCTCGCCCTTGCGCTTGGGCGTACCGCGGTACTTGACCCCACGAACCTCGCTGGGACGCCGGACGAAGAGGCCGCCGCTCTCTGTGGGGTCGTTGCTTGCCACGTCGAAGACAGACTAGGGCACCGACCAGGCCGGCTCCGCCCCTTGGGCTCCCCTACCCGTCCTCGGATTGCCGCAGCAGGGAGCCTGTCGTCTGCTCCAGGATGCGCCGCCAGGCGGCCGTCTTCTCCTGCCCGCGCTCGAGCTTTCCGACGACCTTGCGGACGCGTGTCGCCGAGATCTCGATCCCGTGCTTGGCGCAGACCGCCTTGAGGTCGTCGTAGTCCTCGGCCAGCTTGATCGTCACCGACTCGAAGCCGTGGCGGGCGATGTCGACGCGCCGGTTGAAGTTCATGATGTTCGTCTCGAACATCAGCTGGTCGTTCGGCGCCGGCTCGACCAAGACGATGTCGACCCCCGGGTAGCGCTCCTTCCAGTGGCTGACCGCCTCGTGCAGCCGCTGGTGGGCGAGCAGCTTGAACGTCTGGTAGCCGATCTGGGCGAACCCCATGTCGGCGACGCGGCGCACCTTGCTGCCGAACGCCGTCGGGATCTGCTTCTGGAAGTCGTTGACGTACGGGACGAGCGGGTTGACGACGACGATGAACTTCGCGCCGCGCTCAACCGCCACGTCGACGTTGGTCGTCGAGCGGATGCCGCCGTCGATCAGCTGCCGCCCACCGATCTCGACCGGCTTGTAGACCATCGGCAGCGCGGTCGACGCGCTGACGGCCTTCGCGATCGAGACATCGTTCCAGCCCTCCCCGCCGAACACGATCCGCTCGGTCGTATCGAGGTCGGTCGCGGTCAGGTACAGCTCGCGCTTGAGCTCGCGGAAATCGTTGACTCGCCCGTCCTCGGCCAGGACCCCGTCGAGGTACTGCTCGACACCACGGGTGCTGTAGGCGCCGGACGGCAGCCCCTGGGCGACCTCGGCGGCGATGTCGACCAGCGACAGTCCGCGCTGCGTCGCGAGCGTCTTCATCACCCCGAGCACCCGCAGCGGCAGCATCGCCGCCGAGTGCGCGAACTCGCCGAGGTTGGGCCGCATCAGCTGGCCGCGGTCGACGTCGCGGAACGGGCTCGGCGGCTGCTGGTTGACCACCCGCATCATCTCCTCGGGCGTGACGCCGTTGGCGACGAGGCTGCTTACGAAAGAGCCGGCGCTGGTACCGACGAAGACGTCGAAGTCGTTGACCGTGCGGTTGACCGCGAGCAGGTCGAGGGCGCGCAGCGCGCCGATCTCGTAAACGCCGCCGGTGAAGCCGCCGCCGCCCAGTACGAGGGCGGTCCGGGAGCGCCTAGGACGGCGCCGCCGCGGCTTCGCCACCGGCTTCTTCCCTTTGGCTGGAGGCTTCTCCAGCTTGACGACGTCTCCCATGCCCTACTTATTATCCCCCAGCGGCGGTCGCTCAACCGCTCCGGTTGCCCGTGTACCGTGTTCTGCCCTTGAAGATGCGCGGAACGACCAGAGCAGCGCGCCCGGCGAATCTCGTGTTCCTAATTGCGATCGTCCTTCTGGCGAGCGCAATCGCGGTACCGACAGCGGGTGCCAGTGAGCGCGGGCTGTCGAGCAGCCTGGGCTCAGCGATGGGCTCTTCCGGGAGCTGGAGCGGCGCCTACGTCTACAACGCCACCAGCGGCCGCCCCGTCTTCGCCTGGCGCCACACCACGCCGCGGATCCTGGCCTCCAACACGAAGCTGTTCACCACGGCGGCCGCGCTGGCGCGCTTCGGCGTCGCCGGCAAGCTCGCCACCGAGGTCCGCGGCGCGGGCAAGCTCGGCGAGCGCGGCGTCTACCGCGGCAACCTCTACCTGGTCGGCGGCGGCGACCCGACCTTCGGCAGCCAGAGCTTCGCCAGCCGCTCCTACGGCAGCGGCGCCACGGTCGACGCCCTGGCGACCAAGCTCGATCGGGCCGGCATCGAGCGCGTGGCCGGACGTGTCGTCGGCGACGAGTCGGCCTTCGACAGCCTGCGCGGCGGCCCCGACTCGGGCTACGGGACGTCGGTCTGGGTCGGCCCGCTGAGCGGCCTCGGCTACAACCGCGGCCTCGGAAGCGAGAACGGCTCGAGCTTCCAGACCAGTCCGCCGTCGTTCGCCGCCGCCCGCCTGACCGACGCGCTGCGCCAGCGCGGCATCGCCGTCACCGGCAGCGCGACCGCGGGCGTCGCGCCCCAGGCCGCCGCCGTGGTGGCCGCCGTGGAGTCGCCGACGATGGCGCGGCTGGCGGCGTTGACCAACAAGCCGTCGGACAACTACTTCGCCGAGATGCTCGTCAAGGACCTGGCGATGCAGGCCAACGGCAGGGGCACGACCGCCGGCGGCGCGAAGATCGCCGGCCGCTTCGCGAAGCGGATCGGCGGCCGGCCATCACGGCTGGCCGACGGCTCCGGGCTGTCGCGACTCAACCGCGCCTCCCCCTACCGCGTCGCCAAGCTGCTGCTCGCGATGCGCGAGCGCGACGAGTGGGTCGCCTTCAACCGCTCGCTGTCGATCGCCGGCCGTGACGGGACGCTCGGACCACGGATGCGCGGCGGCCCGGCACGCGGCCGCTGCCGCGGCAAGACCGGCACCCTGTCCGACGTCTCGGCCGTGTCCGGCTACTGCCGCGCCCGCTCGGGCGACACCTACGTCTTCTCGATCCTGATGAACGGGATCAACCCCTACAGCGCTCGCGGCATCCAGGACCGCATGCTGCAGGCGCTCGCTGGCGTCCGCTAGCCGAGCAGCTCCAGCAGCCCGGCCTCGTCGATCACCTCGACGCCGAGCTTCTCGGCTTTGGCGAGCTTCGAGCCGGGATCGGCGCCGGCGACGACGTAGTCGGTCTTCTTCGACACCGAGCCGGTGACCTTGCCGCCCGCGGCCTCGATCCGCTGCTTGGCCTCGTCGCGGGTCAGGTCGGGCAGCGTTCCGGTCAGGACGAACGTCTTGTCCTTCAGCGGACCCTCGATCTGTCCGGGAGCCGGTCCCTCCTCCTCGAGCTGGACCCCGGCGGCGCGCAGCCGCTCGATCAGCTCTCGGGTGGCGGTCTCGCTGAGCGTCTCGGCGATCTGCTCAGCGAGGATCGGCCCGATCCCCGGGACCTCCTCGATCTGCTCCGGCGTCGCTTCGAGCAGCGCGTCGATCGTGCGGAACCAGCCGGTCAGCGCGCGCGCGTTGACACCGCCGATCCCGTGGATGCCGAGCCCGAACAGCACGCGGTAGAAGGGCTGCTGCTTGGAGCGGTCGATCGCCGCGATCAGGTTGCGCGCGGAGTCGGGGCCGAAACGCTCGAGCTCGACCAACTGCTCCTCGGTCAGGTCGTAGATGCCTGCGATCCCGTCGATCACGCCGGCGCGCAGGAACTGCAGGACGCGCTCCTCGCCGAGCCCCTCGATGTCCATCGCGCCACGGCTGACGAACTGCTTGACGGTCTGGAACAGCTGGCCGGGACAGCCGGCGCGGTTCGGACAGATCGTCCAGACGCCGCCTTCCGGCTTGACGGTCGGCGTGCCGCAGGCGGGGCATTCCGCCGGCGGGCCGGGAACCGGGCCGCGGTCGGGGTTGCGCTGCGCCTGGGGCGTGGGCGATACGACCCGCGGGATCACGTCGCCAGCGCGTGTGACGACCACCTCGTCGCCCTCGCGCACGTCCTTGCGGACGATGTCCTCCTCGTTGTGCAGCGTGGCGAGCTTGACCGTCACGCCCGAGACCTGGACCGGCTCCAGCTCCGCGAACGGCACCATGTGCCCGGTCCGGCCGACGTTCCACTGGATCCGCGCGAGCGTGGTGGTGGCGGTCATCGGCGGGAACTTCCAGGCGATCGCCCCCCGCGGCTCGCGCCCGACGACGCCGAGCCGGCGTTGCAGGGCCAGGCTGTCGACCTTGACGACGACGCCGTCGATCTCGAAGTCGAGCCCCTCACGGCGCTCCTCCCAGCCGCGGCAGGCCGCGACCACCGAGTCGAGCGTCTCGTGGCACGCGACGTCGGGGCTGACCGGGAAGCCGTGCTCGCGCAGCCACTCGAGCGACTCGAAGTGGGTCTCGAACTCGAGCCCCTCGAGCGCACCGATCGAATAGCTCCAAAGCGCGAGCGGGCGGGCAGCGGCGAGCGCCGGGTCGAGCTGGCGGATCGAGCCGGCGGCCGTGTTGCGCGGGTTGGCGTAGGTTGGCTCGCCGGCGGCGGCGCGCTCCTCGTTGAGCTTCGCGAAGGCGGCGCGCGGTAGGTAGATCTCGCCACGCACCTCGAGCAGCGGCGGCGCTCCCTCGACCCGCTGCGGGACGGTCTTGACGGTGCGGAGGTTCTGCGTCACGTCCTCGCCAACCTCGCCGTCGCCGCGCGTCGCGCCGCGGACCAGCTCGCCGTCGCGGTAGAGCAGCGAGATCGCGAGCCCGTCGATTTTCGGCTCGGTGACGAAGGCGATCTCGCCGTCGTGCTCGATCTCCTCGCGCTCGATGTAGCGCTCGGTGCGCTCGAGCCAGGCGCGCAGCTCCTCCTCGGAGCGCGCGTTGGCGAGCGACAGCATTGGCTGCTCGTGCCGCACCGGCTCGAACCGCTGCAGCGGAGTCCCCCCGACGCGCTGGGTCGGCGACTCCGGCGTCCGCAGCTCGGGGTGCTCCGCCTCGATCCGGCGCAGCTCGTCGATCAGCGCGTCGTACTCGTCGTCGCCGATCTCCGGCTCGTCCCGCTGGTAGTAGAGCTGGTTGTGGTGCTCTATCTGCCGCCGCAGGTCGGCAGCGCGCGCTTCCGGGGAGTCGTTCACACCTCGCGGGCGGCCGGGCCGAGCAACCGGTCGAAGTCGAAGCCGGACAGTCCCTCGATCGCGGCGCGGTCGGTCAGGTCGAAGTGCAGCGGGGTGACCGCTATCCAGCCGTCGGCGACGGCGGCGAAGTCGGTTCCCTCCTCCGGGTGGTAGCCGGGGCTCTCACCGTAGATGCGGTAGCGGCGGCGGCCGTCCTGCTCCTCGGCCAGTTCGAGCGAGTCGCGGTAGATCCGCTTGCCGAGCCGGCAGGCGCGCGCTCCGGCGATCCCGCCGGCGGGCGCGTTGACGTTGAGCAGTGTGCCCTCCGGCATCGGGACGTCGCTCAGCTCCTCGACCATCCGGGCGACGAACGCCGCGACCGGAGCGAAGTTGCGTGGCTCCCACGCGCGGCCGATGCGGAAGTCCATCCCGCCGTGGTCGGCCTGCTGGGAGACGGCGATCGCCGGGACGCCGAGCACGATCCCCTCGAGCGCGGCGGCGACGGTTCCCGAGTAGGTGATGTCGTCGCCCAGGTTCGATCCGTGGTTGATGCCCGAGACGATCAGCTCCGGCTTGAACTCGATCAGCCCGAGCGCCGCGAAGCGGACGCAGTCGACCGGCGTGCCGTCGGTCGCGTAGCCGACCGTGCCGTCGTCGAGATCGACCTCGTCGACCCAAAGCGGGCTGCGCGTCGTGATGCTGCGCGCCGTTGCGGAGCGGTTCGAGTCCGGTGCGATGACCGCCAGCTCGACGCCGGGCACCTCGAGCAGCGCCCGCCGCATCGCGTGCAGGCCGGTCGCCTGGATTCCGTCGTCGTTGGTCAGCAGCACCTTCATCGCGACGAACGAGGATAGACCTCAGGTCGGAGCTGTCGTGACCAGGCCGTTAGCCGTAGCGGATCGCCTCGAGATAGAGGCCGTGGGCGTGCGCCGTGTCGCCGGCCTCGCGGCGGTGCTGGCCCTCGAGCAGCGTGGCGAACGGCGGGATCGTCGTCCGCCCGGCCGCCAGCCCGAGCATCGTCCCAACCAGCGTGCGCACCATGTGACGCATGAACGAGTCGGCCTCGATCCAGAACGCGAGCACCCCGCCGGGCTCCTCGACCCACTCCGCCCGTACGACGTCGCGCACGAAGCGCTGGTGGTAGCCGTCGGTCGGGGTGAAGGCGGTGAAGTCGTGCCGTCCCGGCAGCAGCTCCGCGCAGGCGTCGAGCACGGCACGATCGAGCGGGTAGCGCCAGTGCAGCGCCCGCCCGCGCTCGAGCGGCCGCTCGACCCGGCCGGGCAGTACCCGGTAGCGGTAGACCCGCCCGGTCGCATCACGGCGAGCGTCGAAACCGTCCGGCGCGGCTTCGCTCTCCAGCACCGTCACGTCCGCCGGCAGCAGCGCGTTGATCCGCTCGCGCGGCAGCGGCTCGCCGTCATGCGAGGCCACCTGCCCGCGCGCATGGACACCGGCGTCGGTGCGCCCGGCCACCGTCAGCGGGAGCGGACGGCCCGCCTGCCGCGCGAGTGCGTCCTCCAACACCTCCTGCACGGTCCGCTGCCCGGGCTGCGTCGCCCAGCCGGCGAACTCCCCGCCGTCGTACTCGATCAGCAGACGGGCGGTCACTAACCGCGCTTGCGGGCGACGATCACCAGATACTCGGCGTCGACCGAGAAGGCGCCGTCGCCGCCGGCCCAGCCGCGGACCACCTCGATGAAGTCGGCGCGCATCTTGGCGTAGACCTCCGGCGGCATCGCCTCCTTGGCCGCCACCTGCATCGGCGCGTGGCGCTCCATGAAGTCGACGTACTGCTCGGGCGACTCGCCGGCCCACGGGAGCGAACGCCGCTCCATCTCGATCGAGTTCGCCAGCTCCCCGAGCCGCTCGTTGACGACGTCCTCGTCGCCCCAGAGGTCGTGCGTCGGGGCGTCTGAGGGCGGCGCGTACTTGCGTCCTACAGCGAATAGCTCCTGCGCGACGCCGCCCGGGACCCACGACACCAGGCCCACCGTGTTGCCGGGCCGCACGACGCGGAACAGCTCGCGCGCGACGACGTCGGGCCGCGGCGCCATCACGGCGCCGAACACCGACCCGACGCACTCGAAGCGGCCGTCGTCGAACGGCAGGTCCTCGGCGTCGGCCTCGACCCACTCGACGTCGTAGCCCTCGGCCTCGGAGCGTGCCTTGCCACGCGCGACCATTCCCGGCGACAGGTCGGAGGCGACGACACTGGCGCCCTCGAAGGCGCAGGCCAACGC
The DNA here is from genome assembly GCA_964629855.1 of uncultured Thermoleophilaceae bacterium. GTDB lineage: Bacteria > Actinomycetota > Thermoleophilia > Solirubrobacterales > Thermoleophilaceae > JAAYBF01. Next base: position 2,981 of record CAZVRI010000036.1, on the reverse strand, counting down.
GAAGTTCCCGTCGCCCGCCGCGACGTCGAGCACCTCCTGGCCCGCTCCGACCGCACACGCGTCGCAGAGCGCCTGCGCCGCTGGTCGCAGGACCTCCGACAGCCCCGAGTAGTCGCCCTTGCCCCAGCCCTCACGGGCCCCCTGTTTGATCCGCTCCAAGTCCATGCGCGCGACGCTATCAGCCGCTGGGTAGGCTGCTCTTCATGAAGCTCTTGGCCTTCTCAGACGTCCACTGCGACCTCGGCGCGATCGACTCGCTCGTCGAGCAGGCGCGCTCCGCCGACGTCGTCGCCGGAGTCGGCGACTTCGCCAGCGTCCACGAGGGTCTGCTGCAGACAGTCGCCCCGCTGGAGGCGATCGAGGTGCCCGTGCTGCTCGTGCCCGGCAACAACGAGACGGCCGACGCGCTCCGCTCGGCCACCGCGGGCTGGGACGGCGTGACTGTGCTGCACGGCGACGCGGCGACAGTCGACGGAATCGACTTCTTCGGCATCGGCGGCGGCATCCCCACCACGCCCTGGGACTGGAGCTTCGACCTGACCGAGGAGGAGGCGACCAACATGCTCCGCGCCCTCCCAGAGAACGCGGTCCTGCTCAGCCACTCACCGCCGAAGGGCCACGTCGACAAGAACCTCGGCAGCACCGCCGTACTGGAGGCTGCTCAGCGCGGCAACGCGCGCGCGGTGCTCTGCGGCCACATCCACGAGGAGTGGACCAACGAGTCGCGGATCGGCGACACGCTCGTCCGCAACCTCGGACCGGACGGCTACGTCCTCGAGCTCTAGACGAGCTCGAGGAAGACCATCTCGGTCGCGTCGGAGCGACGCGGACCGAGCTTGGAGATGCGGGTGTAGCCACCCGGACGCTCCGCATAGCGCGGGGCGATCTCCTCGAACAGCTTGTAGACGACGCCCTTGTCCTGCCCGAGGCGTGACATCGCCAGGCGACGCGAGTGCTGGTCGCCCTTCTTCGCGAGAGTGATCAGCCGCTCCAGTTCAGGCTTGACGGCCTTCGCCTTCGCCTGGGTGGTCTTGATCTTCTCGTGGTCGATGACCTCGCGCGAGAGATTCATCAGCAGCGCCTTGCGGTGCGCTGAATCGCGGCTGAGCTTTCCTTTTTGCTTCTGATGGCGCATGACGAACCTGAGCAGCCTACCTGTTCTCGCTAGGACCGCAGAGAAAGTCCGCGTGCCTCGAGTGTCTCCATGACCTCCTCGATCGACTTGCGGCCGAAGTTGGGGATCGCGTTGAGCTCGGACTCGGACTTCTGGATCAGGTCGCCGACGGTCTGGACGCCGGCCCGCTTGAGGCAGTTGTAGGAACGGACACCCAGCTCCAGCTCCTCGATCAGGATGTCGTCCATCCCGTCGCCACCGGAGGCCGCGGCACCGCCGCCGCCACCCAGCTCGCCGCCGTTGGTCGCGGCAGCGCCGACGAGTGCGGCGCCAGCCTCGCGCAGCGCCTCGACGCGCTCGGGCTCGCTGAAAATCGCCAGGTACTTGATCAGCGTCTCGGCGGCCTCGCGCAGCGCGGCGTGCGGGTCGAGCGAGCCGTCGGTCTCGATGTCGAGCGTCAGCTTGTCGTAGTCGGTGCGCTGTCCGACGCGAGCGGACTCGACCGAGTAGGCGACGCGCTTGACCGGCGAGAAGATCGAGTCGATCGGGATGACGCCGATCGGCTGCTCGGGCGACTTGTTGTCCTCGGCGGGCGAGTAGCCGCTGCCGTGGCCGATCGTCAGATAGACCTCGAGCTTGGTCTTCTTCTCGAGCGTCGCGATGTGCGTCTCGGGGTTGAGGATCTCGACGCCGGAGGGCAGGTCGATGTCGCCAGCGGTGACCTCACCCGGGCCGGTCACGACGAGCGGCGCCTCGATCTCGGACGCCTCGGAGTGCATCCGGCAGACGATCTCCTTGAGGTTGAGGACGACGTCGGTGACGTCCTCCTTGACCCCGGCGATCGTCGAGAACTCGTGGGCGACGCCCTCGATCCGAACGCTCGTCACGGCGGCGCCGGTCAGCGAGGACAGCAGCACCCGCCGCAGCGAGTTGCCAAAGGTGTAGCCGAAGCCGCGGTCGAGCGGCTCGATCGTGAACGTCCCGCGCGTGTCGGTGACGGTCTCGGCGGAGATCTGGGGGGTCTGAAACTCGATCATGGGCGATGTCCTCTTCGCGTTGGTGCGCACACGACCCGCCGGCGGGCGTCGCGCGCGTCTTGGACTTCTACTTCGAGTAAAGCTCGACGATGAGCTGCTCTTGGACCGGGACTGCGATCTCGTCGCGCTCCGGTCGGCGCAGCACCTTGGCCGTGAGGCCGTCGTGGTCGGCCTGCAGCCAGGCAGGGACCACGGAAACCAGCTCGGTGGCGTCTCGGATCGTCTGGTCGCCCGCGAAACCGGGGGCCAGCGTGATCACGTCATCGGGACGCACCTGGTACGAGGGGATGTCGACGCGGCGGCCGTTGACGAGCCAGTGTCCGTGGCGGACGAACTGGCGCGCCTGGCGGCGCGACGAGGCGAAGCCGAGCCGGACGAGCACGTTGTCGAGACGGGACTCGAGGATCCGCAGCAGGTTCTCGCCGGTCACGCCGTCCTGGCGCGAAGCACGGTCGTAGTAGCCGCGGAACTGCTTCTCGAGCACGCCGTAGTAGCGGCGGGCCTTCTGCTTCTCGCGCAGCTGGACGCGGTACTCGGACTGGCGCGGACGGCCACGGCCGTGATCGCCAGGCGGGTAGTTGCGCCGCTCGATGCCGCACTTGTCGGTGAGGCAACGCTCACCCTTGAGGAAGAGCTTGGTGCCCTCGCGGCGGCACTGCTTGCACTGGGAGCCGGTATCGCGCGCCATCGTCAGACCCTCCGCCGCTTGCGGGGGCGGCAACCGTTGTGCGCCTGCGGGGTGACGTCGCGGATGCCCGTGACCTCGAGGCCGGCGGCCTGGAGCGAGCGGATCGCGGTCTCGCGGCCCGAACCCGGGCCCTTGACGAAGA
>CAZVRI010000035.1:31010-31633 GCA_964629855.1 uncultured Thermoleophilaceae bacterium | reverse complement strand
TCGTGAGGATCTTGGCGTCGCGGTAGAAGCGGCAGACCGGGTACTCCTCGATGAATCCGTAGCCGCCGTGGATCTGGACGGCCTCCTCGGTGGCACGCACCGCGAGACGGCCCGTCTTCAGCTTCGCCTGTGCGGCGGTCAGGGAGAAGTTGCGGCCGAGATCCTTCTCGATCGCGGCCTTGTAGGTCAGCAGCCGGGCGGCCTCGATCTCGGTCGAGAGGTCGGCGAGCTTGATCTGGATCGCCTGGTACTTGGAGATCGGCTTGCCGAACGCCTGGCGCTCCTTCGCGTAGGCGAGCGCCTCGTCGAGCGCGCCCTGGGCGAGGCCGAGGCCCATCGCCGCGACCGAGATCCGTCCGCCGTCGAGCGTCTGGAGGAACTGCTTGAAGCCCATGCCGCGCGGACCGAGCAGGTTCTCCTCCGGCACGCGGCAGTCGTCGAACGAGAGCGGTCGCGTGTCCGAGGCGTTCCAGCCCATCTTGCGGTAGGCCGGGCCAACCTCGTAGCCGGGCGTATCGCGCGGCACGATGATGTTCGAGATCTCGTTGTCCCCGGTGCGCGCCGTGATGGCCACGAAACCGGAGATGTCGGTGCCGGCGTTGGTGATGAACTGCTTGGCCCCG
>CAZVRI010000035.1:0-31000 GCA_964629855.1 uncultured Thermoleophilaceae bacterium | reverse complement strand
CCTTCCACTCGCCGTCGGCGAGGGTCGCGGTCGTCCGGACGTTGCCGGCATCCGATCCGGCCTCCGGCTCGGTCAGGCCGAACGATCCCAGTTGCTCGCCGGCGGTCAGGCGCGGCATCCAGTCCTGCTTCTGCTGCTCGCTGCCGAACGCATAGAGCGGCCATGTGCCGAGTGACGTATGCGCCGCGACGGTGATCGCGACCGACGAGTCGATCCGCGCCAGCTCCTCGACGACCAGCGCGTAGGAGAGGGTGTCCGCGCCGCCTCCGCCGTACTGCTCCGGATAGGGAACCCCCATCAGCCCGAGCTCGCCGAGCTTGGCGACGATCTCGTACGGGAAGCGCTTCTCGCGGTCGAGTTCCTCGGCGACGGGCTTGACCTCCTGCTGCGCGAAGTCGCGTGCCAGTCGCTGGATTGCCGCCTGCTCGTCAGTCAGATCGAAGTTCACGGCGCGGGATCGTAACGGACTGCTGGACCCGTAACAGAACTATGCATATATGCTAAGAAAGCGCGACGACTGCAACGGGTCTGCGACGGCCGTGTGGCGCTCGGGCCGGTGTGTCGTCCACCCGTCCACGCCCGAACGTATGTTCGACTCAACGACGATCATCACGAAGGGAGGGGCTTCATGTCCGCAACAACGATCCAGATCCCGCCTGAGCGGGTCGAGTCGATCCGCCGCAGCTTGAGCGAGCGGCGCGATGCCGCCGGTGGCTCGGAGGAGATAGAGCGCCTGCTGGACCAGATCGGCGGTGGCGCGCTGGGCGGCACCGAGCCGTGTGTGCTCGTGGGATCGCGCGCCGTGCTCTGGAGCGCGATCTACGACTCGCTGTGCGCCGATGCCGAACGGCTCGCCGACGACCTCAACGAGTATTGGCGGGGTGTCATCGACCCGGAGTCGGCTCGTGCGCGGACGGTGGCGGTCGCCGCTGGGCTCGAGCTGCTGATCGCGCTCGGCGCTCCTCCGGCGCGCTAGCCGGTGGCGTCGAGCTCGGCTTCCGCGGCCTCTGGTCCCTCGAAAACGAGGACGAACCACGCCATCAGCTGTGGCCGCAGCAGCGGAAGATCGGCGGGGTCGCCCTCCTCCGCCGCCTTCGCGACCGCGTACGCCATCCCGCCGAGCATGCCGTCGATCGCGACGTCGGGCACGACCTGCCCGCTGCCGGCGGTCGCCTGCTCGATCAGTGTGCGGACCTTGTCCAGAGTTTCGCGCTGAAGCTGTCTCGACGCCGGGGTCGCCGCCGCGATCTCGGTCAGCGCGAGGTTGGCGAAGTCCGGCTCGCGGGCGAACAGCTCGAGGCCCCAGTCGAACAGTGCCCGCCCCGCCGCTCGCCAGCCGTCCTGCTCGGCGGCCGCCGAGCCGGCGCCGGTGGCGACCTGTTCGACGATCGCCCGGTACGCCTGGAGCAGCACGTCCTCTTTTCCGGAGAAGTGCGTGTACAGAGCCTTTCTGGACACGCCCGACTCGGAGGCGATCTCGTCGACGGTGGTCGCCGCGTAGCCACTTCGCGCCATCACCCTCGCCATTCCCGCAAATAGCCGCTCGCGCTGAGAGCGAACGACGAACTCGGGCGGAAGCCCATGGCTGCCGCGGGGGAGGCGGGCGGACCCCATTGGGGGCGAACCTACAGAGAGTGCACGGCTGGCCCCTGCGTGACTTGTGTTAGACAACAATAAACGTTCGTGTGTAAATTTGGCTCTGCCTGATCCGTTACACAGTTGGGTGAGCGGCGTGGTTTCCTGTAACCCCGGCCAACCGATGCTGTCCGGATGGATGGGCAACGGGGTCAGGCTTCTGTGGAGTGGATCGGGCTGGTCGCCGTCATGATGCTCGTGGCAGGCGGACTACTGGCGGCGATCCCGGCTGTCGACGGCAGGTCGCTGGGCGGCGCGCTGGCCCACCGCCTGACCTGCACGGTCAAGGGCGGCTGCGAGAACATGCTGCGTGGCGCCTACGGCGCCGCCGACGCCGAGCTCGTGCGGCGCCACCTCCAGGGACTGGTCTTCGAGCCGGGTGAGCGACAGGTCCCGGTCGACTGGCGCGACTGTCGCGCGGTCGAGTGCGCGCTGGCCCCCGACGATCGAGAGCTGGATGTGCACCGCAGCGAGGCGGGGCTTCCGGTGACCGTCTTCACCCGGCTGTCGCGCCACGGCGGCCGCCGCTACATCCAGTACTGGTTCTACTACCCCGACTCCAATACGACGTGGGCCGGTTCGGACAGGATCTGGAATCACAGCCCGGCAGGACAGCTCGCCCGTGTCGTCACCGGCTCGAAGCGCTATCCCGGCTTCCACCCGGATGACTGGGAGGGCGCGGTCGTCCGAGTCGAGGCCGACGGGCGCGCCGCCGTGCGCGTCACCTCCCACGGCCACTGGCAGTGGTGCAAGCGCGGCTGTGCCGGCGAGTGGGGGCCCGCAACTGGCTGGACCCGCGTATCGCGCGGTAGCCACGCCGGTCACGTGCCGACCGACGGCGAGCCCGGGAACGGCCTGCGCGAGCGTACGTCGACGGCCGAAGGGATCCGTCTGGTTCCGCTCGAGGGGATCGACAAGGACGGTTATCGGCGGCTCGATCCCGGGATATCGCCGCCCTGGGAGAAGGACGCATACGCAAATCCCGAGACTCCGAGTTCATGAGCGGCTACCTTTAGAGGTGACGCTGGCTATCGAAAGCGAGGAACTCCCGAATGGCGAGGACCGTGCGCGAGCAGCAGGACAAGCGACGCGAGGAGAAGCTGAAGCAAGTTCAGCAGCAGGTCGAGGAGGGCTCACTCGTGATTCGCAAGATGACCACGGCGGAGCGCAAGGCCAATCCGCCCCGGCCCCCACGGGAGAAGAAGAAGCGCTGAACGTGGCAGACTCCGGCCGCTCATGGCGGCAGACCGGCCGATAGAAGCGCGCGGCAGGGCGGTCCTCGACGCGCTCGCCCACAAGGCGGGCGGTGCCAAGGTTCTGACGGACGCCGGCATCGTCAGGCCGGTCCGGCCGGACAAGTTGGTCGGCGTCGTCGCGACGCTCCGCCGCTGGGGGCGCGGACCCGCGTCCGGGTACATCACGTCCGGGCTGCTCTGTCCCGACGTCACCGGACTTGTCGACGAGCGCGGATCGCTCAGCTTCGGCGAGCTCGACCGCCGCACCAACGCGCTCGCCAACGCCCTTGCCGCCGCGGGCGTGCGGGAAGGGGACGGCGTCGGGATCATGTGCCGCAACCACCGCGGCTTCGTCGAGGCGACCGTCGCGACGGCGAAGCTCGGCGCCGACGCTCTCTACCTGAACACCGCGTTCGCCGGTCCGCAGCTCGCCGAGGTGGTCGAGCGCGAGGGACCGAGCGCGCTGATCTACGACGAGGAGTTCGCCGGCCTGCTCGAGCAGGCCGGAGCGGACCGCGCGCGCTTCGTCGCTTGGTGCGACACCGACGGCGGTGGAGATCCAACGCTCGAAGAGCTGATCGCCGCCGGCTCAGACCGCCAGCCGCCGGCGCCGGGCCGAGTCGGACGCGCGGTGATCCTCACCTCTGGAACGACAGGCTCTCCAAAGGGGGCCAGCCGCTCGTCGCCGACCTCGCTCGACCCGGCGATCTCGCTGCTCTCGAAGATCCCGCTGAAGCGCGGCCAGACGACGCACATCGCCGCGCCGCTGTTCCACTCGTGGGGCTTCGCACACTTCTCGATCGGGCTGATGCTCAACTCGACGCTCGTCTTGCACCGCCGCTTCGACCCCGAGGCGAGCCTCGCGGCGATCGCCCGAACGCGCGCCGACTCGTTCGTCGTGGTGCCGGTGATGCTGCAGCGGATCCTTGCGCTGCCGCCGGCGACACGCCGCCAGTACGACACCAGCTCGCTCTCGATCGTCGCCGCCAGCGGCTCGGCGCTGCCGGGCGATCTCGCGACGGAGTGGATGGACGAGTACGGCGACACGCTCTACAACCTCTACGGCTCGACCGAGGTCGCCTGGGCGACGATCGCCGGCCCCGACGAGATGCGGGCGGCCCCAGGGACTGCCGGCACGCCGCCGCGCGGGACGGTCGTTCGCCTCTACGACGGGGACGGCAAGGCGGTTCCGCAAGGGGAGACCGGCCGTATCTTCGTCGGCAACGAGTTCCTCTTCGAGGGCTACACCGGCGGTGGCACCAAGGACGAGATCGGCGGTCTGATGGCGACCGGCGACGTCGGCCGCTTCGATGCAGGTGGACGCCTGTTCGTCGAGGGGCGCGACGACGAGATGATCGTCTCCGGCGGTGAGAACGTCTTCCCCAAGGAGGTCGAGGATCTGCTCGCCCGCCACGACGCGGTGGCCGAGGCCGCGGCGCTCGGTGTGGCCGACGACGAGTTCGGCCAGCGGCTGGTCGCCTTCGTTGTCCGCCGAGCTGGGGCTGACGTCGGCGAAGACGAGCTCAAGGAGTACGTCAAGCAGAACCTCGCGCGCTACAAGGTTCCGCGCGAGATCCGCTTCCTCGACGAACTGCCGCGCAACGCCACCGGCAAGGTGCTGAAGCGCGAGCTCAAGCAGACGGTCTCAGGAAGCTGAGGTCGCGCGCGGGCTCGATGCCCCAGCCGGCGCCGGCGTCGATCAGCTCCGGTGTCAGCGCCCAGCGGTCGGGCCGCTCGTCGCCCTCGTGGTCGGGCACGGCGCCCTTCAGCGCCATCGTGCCGGAGTTGTCGCCGATCGCGCGGATGGCGTTGACGTCGGCGGTGTCCAGCAGGACGTCCGCCGGCGTGGCCGCCAGCTCGGCCCGCTGCCGCTCGATCGGCGTCGCGTCGGTGCCGCGCTCCTGGATCAGTGTCGGCACGGCGCAGGCGACGGCGTCGTGGGCGAGGTTCCACTGGCACGCCAGCTGCAGCGGCGTGAGGCCTAGCCGGTCGGCGATCGGGCGCAGCCGGTCGATTCGCTCGTGCCCGCGCTCGATCCAACCCTGCGGCCTGAACGATCGGTGGTCGCGCTCGCCGAGGTCGGCGGCGGAATCGACGCCGCCCCAGAGCAGCCCGCCGTAGTCGACGACGCGGGTGATCACGTTGACCCCCGCCTGCACCGCCGCCGGCAGCGCCAGCTCGCCCGGCCACGGCTCGAGCGGACTGAGGATCGTCATCGCCCAGTCGATGCGGTCGCCGAACCGTTCGAGGCAGTCGATCAGGTCGAGCACGAAGCCATTGGCCGGCCCGGGGGCGATGCCGATCGCGCCGGCGAGCCCGTCGTCGCGGAGTGCGGCCATCGCGTCCCAGACCGCCTCGCTGGTGTAGCCGGTGCGATCGGGGTTGTGCAGCAGCAGGACGTCGAAGCTGTCGACGTCGCACCGCTCGAGGCTCCGCTCGGCCGCCATCCGCAGGTAGTCGGCATAGCCGCCGGGGCTGCGCAGCGCCGGGTCGGTGAAGCGCGGGAAGCCCTTGGCGCCCTGGCGCTCGCCGGAGTAGAAGTCGTGCCCGAGCGCGCCGACGAGGCAGTAGTCGGCGCGCGGGGTGCCGGCCACGGCCTTTCCGACCAGCTCGTCCGCCGCGCCCTGGCCGTAGACGTCGGCGGTCAGCACGGTGTCGATCCCGTCGCCGGGGCGCAGCACGGCCTCCAGCCGCGCTTCGTCGATCGGCTCGCCGAAGTGCATGAAGCGGCCGCCGCTCCATGCTCCGACCGCCACGTGTCCGGGGGGTCGCATCGGACTGGATGCTAGGTCAGAGGCTGCTGCGGACAGCCGCGAGTCTGGCGGCCAGGCTGGGCCAGACCGGATGCAGGCGGGCGGCTAGGTCGGCGAGGTAGACGTCGGCGGTCATGTTGGCGACCGGGATCTCGGTGCCAGGGCCGGCGTCGGAGCCCTCGAATATCTCGACGATGCGGGTCACCTCGGTCGCCGCGGCCGGTCGTGTGGCCGCGCTGGGGTCGTCCTTTGCGTTGGCGAGGAAGGCGGTCAGGGCGGGGCGGTCGAGCTGGCGTGGAACCTCGAGCCGGTCGACGATCACGAGGCTCCGCACGGCGAGCCGCAGCTCCCCGAGGGCGGCGAGGCCGAACTCGTCGAGCTGCTCCGCCTCGAGCGCGCCTGAGGAGACGATCTTCCGCACTCGGGCCAGCAGGCGGTCGGCGGTCTCCGGGGAGGCACTCAGCCGCTGCTCGGCGTCGACCGCAGCGATCGTCCGGTCACGCGCCAGGTCGAGCTGGACCCCGTCGCTCTCGGACAGCGAGTCCGGGGCGCCGCAGGCGGCGACCGTCGCCGCGACCAGCGCGGCGAGGAGCAGACCCGCGAACCGCACCTAGGCGTCGGCCGACCGGCTGGCCAGCTCGATCAGCGCACGCACGCCGAAGCCCGAGGCGCCCTTGCCGACGTAGGGCCGGCCGAGCTCCCAGGCGGTGCCGGCGATGTCCATGTGGACCCACGGCACGTCGCCGACGAAGTTGCTGAGGAAGTGGGCCGCGGTGATCGACGACGCCTTGCGCCCGGCGGGAGCGTTGTCGAGATCGGCGAACGTCCCCTCGACGAGCTTGGCCGTCTCGCGATGCAGCGGCAGCCGCCAGCCGAGCTCGCCGGTCGCCGTGCACGCCGCGTCGACCTCCTGGAACCAGTCGTCGTCGTTGGAGAAGAGGCCGGCGTGGGTCGACCCGAGCGCCACGATGATCGCCCCGGTAAGCGTCGCCAGGTCGACGATCCGCTCGGCGCCCTGCTCGACGGCGTAGGAGAGGGCGTCGGCGAGGATCAGGCGACCCTCGGCGTCGGTGTTGTTGATCTCGATCGTCTTGCCGTTGAGGGCGGTGACGATGTCGCCGGGCTTGATCGCGTGGCCGCTCGGCATGTTCTCGGTCGCCGGCACGACGGCCGTGATCGTCACCGGCAGCTCGAGCTTGGCGATCGCGTCGATCGACTCCAGCACCGCCGCGCCGCCGGACATGTCGAACTTCATCTCCGACATCTTCGCCCCGGGCTTCAGCGAGATCCCACCCGTGTCGAAGGTCACCGCCTTGCCGACGAAGCCGAGGTGGGGTCCCTGGTCGCCGCCGTTGTAGCGGAGCACGATCAGCCGTGGCTCGGCGTGGGTGCCCTGGGCGACGGCGGCGAAGGCGCCCATGCCGCGCTGGACGATCTCTGCGCGGTCGAACAGCTCCAGCTCGACCGACGCGTGGGAGTCGGAGATCTCCTGGGCGCGGCCGGCGAGGTACTCCGGGTTGGCGACGTTCGACGGCATGTTCTGCAGCTCGCGCGCGTGGTTGACGGCGTCGGCGGCGATCTTGCCGCGCCGCGCCGCCTCCTCGGAGACACCGGCGCCGGCGATCTCCAGGGTCTCCAGACCGGCGGAGTCGTCGTCGCCCTTCGACTTGTAGCGGTCGAACGTGTAGAGCCTGAGCAGCGTGCCCTCGACCAGGCCGACCTCAGCGCCGTCGTCGGGCAGCGCCCACGACAGCGATACCGCGCCGAGCTCGCGGGCACGGCCGGCAACCGCGGCGGCGGCGACCCGTGCGGCCTCGCCGTCGAACTCCTCGCGCTTGCCGAGGCCGGCGATCAGGACCCGGCGGCTACCACCGCCGGGGGCCTCCTCGTGTGTCACAGCGACCTTGCGCAAACCGGACTTCGCCTCGCCGAGCTCGACGAGCTGTTGCAGCTCCGGCTCGGGCAGGTGCTCGCCGTCGAACAGACCCAGCACGCGGGTGTCGGCGGCGGTCTCCTCAGGGGCTCCAGGACGGACTGTGACGGCGATCTCACGCATGTCGAAAGAGTCTATGGACGCCGTGGGGAGAAGGGCCTCCGGTAAGGTTGCGTGCCCCCAGGCACCGAAGGAGACCGACGCCCCCATGCCCAAGACAGTGATCCTAGGCACCGCTCGCACCCCGTTCGGGAAGATGGGTGGCGCGCTCGCCTCGTTCGACGCCACCGATCTCGGCGGCCACGCGATCGAGAATGCCTTGCAGCGCGCCGAGGTATCGGGCGATCAGGTCCAGCACGTGATCGTCGGCCAGGTCCTGCAGGCCGGACAGGGCCAGGTCCCGTCGCGGCAGGCGCAGATCAAGGGCGGCATTCCGAAGGAGGTCTCCTCGGAGACCGTCAACAAGGTCTGCGCCTCGGGCATGCGCGCCGCCGGGATCATCGACCAGCAGGTCCGCGCCGGCGACCTCGACGTCGGCGTCGCCGCGGGCATGGAGTCGATGTCCGGCGCTCCCTACCTGCTGCCGAAGGCCCGCTTCGGCTACCGCATGGGCGACGCCAAGGCGCTCGACGCGATGGTCCACGACGGGCTGACCAACCCCTTCTCCGGCAAGCAGATGTTCGTCGAGGCGACCGAGGTCGGCGACGAGCTCGAGATCACGCGGCCCGACATGGACCGCTTCGCGCTCCGCAGCCACGAGCTGGCGCTCGAGGCGACCGACGAGGGCCGGCTGTCCGAGGAGATCGCGCCGATCACGGTCACGTCGCGCAAGGGCGACACCGTCGTCGAGGTCGACGAGGCGCCTCGCCGCGGCAGCACGCTCGAGACGCTCGCCAAGCTTCCCGGCCTGACCGGCAAGGACGGCTCGCACACCGCCGGCAACGCGCCGGGCGTCAACGACGGCGCCGGTGCGCTCGTGCTCGCCAGCGACGAGTGGGCGAAGGCCAACGGCCGCACGCCGCTCGCGACGATCGTCGCCCAGGCGGCAGTCGCCGACGACTTCCCCTACCTCGCGCGCACGCCCGCGAACGCCACCAAGAAAGTCCTCGAGCAGGCCGGCCTGACGGTCGACGACATCGATCTCTTCGAGATCAACGAGGCGTTCGCCTCCGTCGCGATCAACTCGGTGCGGATGCTCGGCGTCGACGAGGCGAAGGTCAACGTCAACGGCGGTGCGATCGCGCTCGGTCATCCGATCGGCGCGTCTGGCGCACGCATCCTCGGTTCGCTCGTCCACGAGCTGCGCCGTCGCGGCGGCGGTCTCGGCGTTGCGGCGATCTGCTCCGGCGGCGGTCAGGGCGACGCGATGATCATCGAGGTTGCGGGCTCCTAGCCCGTAGAATGCGGCCGGTTTGACCATGACTGCTGACACCGAGACAGCCCAGGACCGACCGGCGACGGGGCGCAAGATCCGCGTCGTCGTCGCCAAGCCGGGCCTCGACGGGCACGACCGCGGCGCCAAGATCATCGCCCGCGCCCTGCGCGACGCGGGCATGGAGGTCATCTACACGGGCCTCCATCAGACGCCCGAGCAGATCGTCGAGACCGTGATCCAGGAGGACGCCGACGCGGTCGGCCTGTCGATCCTGTCGGGTGCCCACATGACCCTCGTGCCGCGGATCGCGGCCCTGCTGAAGGAGCAGGGCATCGATGACGTAGTGCTCGTCGTCGGCGGGACGATCCCGGCCGACGACATCCCCGAGCTCAAGCGCCTGGGCGTCTCGGAGATCTTCACGCCGGGATCGCCGGTCCAGGAGATCATCGATTTCATCCAGAACTCCGTAGACTCGTAGACTGACTCGTCAGTCAACTTTTCCAAGGAGACCCCTTGAAGATCTGTGTCCTCGTAAAAGAGGTACCTGACGCCGCCGTCGAGAAGCGCATCGATCCCAATTCGAAGCGCCTCGATCGCAGCGGCGAGAAGAACCTGAATCCGTTCGACACCCACGCCATCGAGGCTGCGATGCAGCTCAAGGAGGGCGGTGCGGTTGAGGTCGAGGAGGTCGTGGCCGTAACGATGGGCCCGGAGAGCGCTTTCCGCGCCCTCCACAAGGCCGTGTCGCTCGGCGCCGATCGCTCGGTCCACCTGACCGACGATGCCCTCGCGGGCTCCGACGTCGCCGCGACCGGCTACGCCCTGAGCAAGGTGCTCGAGGCCGAGAGCCCCGACCTGGTCCTGCTGGGCCAGCAGTCGGACGACGGTGAGTGCTACACGATCGGCGCCGTCGTGGCCGACCTGCTGAAGATGCCTTCGCTGACCCAGGTGATCAAGATGGACGTCGAGGGCGGCAAGCTCCGCTGCGAGCGTCAGGCCGAGTACGGCTACGACACCGTCGAGATCGCCCTTCCGGCCGTGATCTCGGTCGGTGACGCGATCAACGAGCCGCGCTACCCGTCGCTGAAGGCGATCATGGGCGCGAAGAAGAAGCAGCTCGACACCAAGTCGACCGCTGACGCCGGCATCGACGCCGGCCGGGTCGGCGCCGACGGATCGCGCACCGCGGTTCTCGGGATCAACCCGCCGCCCGCCAAGTCGGCCGGCGAGATCATCGAGGACGAGGACACCGCCGAGACGGTCGAGAAGATCGTCAACTGGCTCGATGAGAGGAAGCTGCTGGCATGAGCGGGATCCTGACCTACGCGCTCCACTACGAGGGCGCCTTCAACAAGAACTCGCTGGGTGCCGTCTCCGAGGGCGCCAAGCTCGCCAAGGAGATCGGCGGTGACGCCGCTGTCGTCGTCGTCGGTGGCGACGACCTGACCGACGACCTCTGCGCGTCGCTCGGCAACTACGGCGCGACGAAGGTCTACCGCGTCAAGGGCCCGGAGGGCCTCGGTGCTCCGGTCGTCGACGCGATGGCCAAGGTCATCCAGGACAACGGCTACTCCTACGCCCTGTTCGGCGGCGGTCTGCTCGGCTTCGAGATCGGTGCCGGCCTGACCGCGCGGCTCGACGCCGGCGTCACGATGGAGGTCACGGCGGTCAAGGCGCAGGGCGGCAAGCTCGTCGCCGAGCGGCCGATCCTCCAGGACTCCGCGATCGTCGACGTCGACTACGTCGGCGAGCCGGGCATCATCATCGGCCGCCTCAACGCGTTCGACATCGTCGAGAGCGGTGGCGGTGCGGCTGAGGTCGTCGACGTCGACGTCCAGTTCGAGGCGCACTCCGGCCAGGCTGTGATGGTTCAGCGCGGCGAGCAGCGTGGCGCCGACGTGAACATCGAGGACGCGGAGCTGCTCGTGGCCGGTGGCCGCGGTCTCGGCAAGGCCGAGGGCTTCCAGCTCTGCGAGGACCTCGCGGGCGCGCTCGGCGGTGCTGTCGCGGCTACCCGTGCGGTGGTCGATGCCGGCTGGTACCCCTACGCCGCGCAGATCGGTCAGACGGGTAAGACCGTCGCGCCGAAGCTGTACCTCGCGGCCGGTATCTCGGGCGCGATCCAGCACAAGGTCGGAATGCAGTCGTCGGAGAACATCGTGGCGATCAACAAGGATGCGAACGCCCCGATCTTCGAGTTCTGCGACCTCGGCATCGTCGGTGACCTGAACGCGATCATGCCGAAGCTGACCGAGGCGATCAAGGCGAAGAAGGGCGGCTGATTCGATGTCTTCCGCGAACGGCAACGGGAAGGTCGCTCCGGCGGCTTTCCCACCTCCCGTCAACTCTCCCGATGAGTTCATCAAGCGCGGCCTCGATCCCGAGGACGAGCTGATTGAGATCGGCGTCGCGATCGTCGGCGGCGGAACGGCTGGGCTCGCTTGCGCGAACCGGCTGCTCCAGCTGCTTGCCGACGACCCCGAGACGATGGAGAGCCTGGGGGAGGTGCCGGTCGCGGTCATCGAGAAGGCCAAGACTTGCGGTGGACACAACCTGTCCGGCGCGGTCGTTCGTCCGGAGCCGCTCGAGCGGCTGTTCCCGGACCTGACGCGCGAGGACTGGCGCAAGGAGGGCTTCGCCTTCGGCGAGGTCGAGAAGGAGGCGGTCTACATGACGCCGACCTCCAAACGCTCGCTGCGGATCCCGACTCCGCCGCCGTTCAAGAACCACGGCAACGAGGTCATGTCGGTCTCGGCGCTCGCGCGCTACCAGCAGCGGATCGCCGAGGAGAACGGCGCCTACCTGCTGACCGAGACGGCGGCGACCCAGCTGATCGTCGAGGACGGCAAGGTCGTCGGCGTTCGCTCTGGCGACAAGGGCCGCGGCAAGGACGGCGAGCCGCTCGGCAACTTCGAGCCCGGCACCGACATCAAGGCCAAGGCGACCGTGCTCGCCGAGGGCTGCTGGGGCCACCTGACCGGTCCCGCGATCCGCGAGTTCGACCTTGGCGAGGGGCGCGAGCCCCAGACCTGGGAGCTCGGGGTCAAGGAGGTCTGGAAGGTTCCGAAGCCGCTCGACCGGCTGATCCACACGATCGGCCCGTGGCCGGTCAGCACCTCGGCCAAGTACGGCCAGGTCGGCGGTACCTGGATCTACCCGATGAAGGACGAGAAGACCGGCGACGACCTCGTCTCGATCGGCTTCGTGATCGACCTCGAGTACGCAGACGCCACGACGTCCGCCCACGATCTGCTGCAGACCTTCAAGACGCACCCGCTGGTGCGCGAGATCCTCGAGGGCGGCGAGCGCGTCGGCTGGGGCGCCAAGGCGCTTCCGGGCGGCGGCTACTGGTCGATGCCGAAGCTGACGATGCCGGGCGCGCTGCTGGTCGGCGACGCCGGCGGCATGGTCGACACGGTCGCGCTCAAGGGCGTCCACCACTCGATCAACTCCGGCATCCTCGCCGCCGAGGCGATCTACGAGTCGCTCAAGCAGGGCAGCAACGACTTCTCCTCCTACGAGACGGCGATCGAGGAGTCGGTCACCGGCAAGGAGCTGTGGGAGGTCCGCAACACCCGCCAGCCGTTCTCGAAGGGCTTCTTCCTCGGCGGCCCGCTGGTCAACCTGTTCATCGCGACCAAGGGCAAGATCCCGGTCCGCCTGCCCTGGCACCGCCAGGACGAGCGCGAGATGTTCATCGGCAAGACGTCGGAGAAGTATCCGAAGCCGGATGGCAAGTACATCTTCGACAAGCTGTCGAGCGTCTTCATCACCGGCAACGCGACGCGCGACGACGCGCCGAACCACATCCGCGTCCAGACCGAC
Source organism: uncultured Thermoleophilaceae bacterium (assembly GCA_964629855.1). Lineage (GTDB taxonomy): Bacteria > Actinomycetota > Thermoleophilia > Solirubrobacterales > Thermoleophilaceae > JAAYBF01. The sequence continues at coordinate 18,244 of CAZVRI010000035.1, read as the reverse complement.
GTCCCGCGTGAGGTCGCCGAGACCTGGAAGTGGATGTGCCCCGCGGGCGTGTACGAGATTCCCGACGACGCGCCCGAGGAGGGCAACGTCGACGTGATCGTCAACTACACCAACTGCGTCCAGTGCGGCGCGATCACCGCGAAGGGCGGCCGCCTGACGACGCCCGAGGGCGGGGATGGCCCGCTCTACCAGAACACCTAGTCGCGCTACCGTCGTCGGCGGCGGGTCCTTCGGGACCGCCGTCGCGCTGTTGCTGGAGCGCGCCGGCGTGCGCACCACGCTCCTCTGTCGCACGGAGGAGCAGGCGCGCGCGCTAAGCGAGTCGCGCGAGAACAAGCGCTACCTGCCGGGCGTCGAGCTGCCGGCGGCGCTGAAGATCCGGGCGTTCGGCGCTCGTGACGACCAGTTCCGCCGCCCCGACCTCGTCTTCCTCGCGGTCCCGTCGAAGGGACTGGGGGAGGCGATCGCGGAGATCGAGCGGCTCGGTGTCTCGCCGCAGGCCGGGATGGTGTCGCTCGCCAAGGGGCTCGTCCCGCCCGACGGCGTCCCGCCGACGACGGCGCTCGAGCGTGCCTTCGGCGCAGAGCGGACGGCCTGCGTCGGCGGCCCCGCCCATGCGCGCGAGATGGTCGAGACCGGCGCGGGGCTGGTCTGCGCCTCGCACTCGGAGCAGTTGGCGATCCGCGTCTCGGAGCTCTTCCAGCGGGCGGGTGTCGTCTGCGAGGCGTCGGACGACCCCGTCGGCGTCGAGCTCGCGGGCGTCGCCAAGAACGCCGCGGCGGTCGCGGTCGGCGCTACTCAGTCCCAGGGCCTCAACGCCGCCGGCATGGCGGCGGCCGACATCTTCCTCGAGGTGCTGTCGCTCGCCGAGCTGTGGGGCGGGTCGGCGCGCACGTTCGTCGGTCGTGGCGGGACCGGCGATCTCGTCGCCACGACGCTGGCGCCGACCTCGCGCAACCGCAGCGCCGGCGAGCTGTTGGCCGCTGGGACGCCGACCGCGGAGATTCCCGCGCGTCTCGGTCAGGCCGTCGAGGCGCTCGAGACGGTGCGCCTGCTGGCGCGCGCCATCGAGCGTGCCGGGCTCGAAGCGCCCGTGACCTCGGCGCTTGCGCGCCTGATCGACGGCGAGCTGCCGCTCGACGACTGGATCGCCCTCGTCCGTGCCAAGCAGCCGCCGCCGGCTCGCTTCGGCCGGCCGCGGACCTGGTGGGCGCGGATGCGCGACTGGTTCGCCGGGCGGCGTCGCACGACGCCGCCCCGCTAGACTGGTTCGTCGCTCATGAAGACCGACATTCACCCCCACTACGCCGAGGCCCACGTTCGCTGCACCTGCGGCAACGACTTCACGACTCGATCGACCAAGGCCGACCTCAACGTCGAGGTCTGCTCGAACTGCCACCCGTTCTACACGGGCAAGCAGAAGCTGATCGACACCGGTGGCCGCGTCGAGCGCTTCCGTCGCCGTCAAGCGCGCGGCCGTGCCGGCGCTGCCTGAGCTCCGGCCCTACCGCAACTCAGCTCGGCCCGGGCTGTTCATGGGCCAGTGAGCAGCCGCGCCCCGATCGCCGCAACGACGCTCGCCGTTCTGGCGCTGCTGCTGCTCGACGTGCCGAGCGGGGCCAGCTCGACGGTGCGGACGAGCGCCAACGTCTCGGTCGACCTGGTCGAGTGCGCCCGCGGCAAGCAGGCGAAGGACCGCCAGGCGGTCTTCCGCGGTCAGATGAAGCAGACCGGGGATGGCCTGCGCATGCAGATGCGCTTCGCCCTCGACGAGCGGGTCGGCAACGGACCCTGGACCGGGGTCAAGGCGCCTGGCATCGGCGTCTGGCACGAGGCCCGTCCGGGTATCGCCAAGTTCGCCTACCGGCAGCGCGTCGTGGCGTTGCAGAAGGGCACCTCCTACCGCGCGGCGGTGCAGTTTCGCTGGCTCGCGCAGGACGGCTCGACAGCGCGGCGCGAGCTGGGCAAGTCGCCGGTCTGCCGGCAGCCGGGCAAGCTGGCGAATCTGAAGATCCGCGACTCGGTCTCTGCTATGCCGGGGCCGACCGAGGAGACGCTGCGCTACGCCGTCGTCGTCGCGAACACCGGCTCCGCGACGGCGACCGACGTCGAGGTCAGGCTGCTGGTCGACGGCGCCGAGATCGACACGCGCACGCTTCGCCGGCTGAAGCCCGGTGAGCGCAGGGTCGTGCGCTTCGTCGGTCCGAAGTGCGTCGGCGAGGTGAGGGCGCTGGCCGATCCGAACCTGCGTGTGCGCGAGAGCAACGAGCGCGACAACCTGATCCGGACGCCCTGCTCGGCGGTCCTGTAGCGGCGCGGAAGCGCCTGCGCCGGGCGTTACGATCCGCCGGGTGAGCGCCGGTTCAGAGCCTCGGCTGGAGGCCCCACGCGACCTGCCGGTCGGCGGCCAGGCGGTCCTCGAGGGCGTGATGATGCGCGGCGTCTCGACCTGGGCGGTCGCGGTCCGCAAGCCGACTCCGGAACAGATCGAGACGGGTGGCCTCAACGCGACCGAGGGCGCCAAGGGCGAGATCGAGGTGGTCACCGAGCCGCTCGTCTCCTACGCCAAGACTCACCGCTGGGCGCGGCTGCCCGTGCTGCGCGGGATGGTCGCGCTCTACGAGTCGCTGAAGATCGGCTTCCGCGCGCTCGGCATCTCCGCCAACGCCCAGCTTCCGCCCGACGAGCAGGGCGAGAGCCAGGAGATCGGCGGCGCCACTTGGGCGGGCACGATCGCCTTCGCGCTGCTGTTCGCGGTCGGGCTGTTCTTCCTGCTGCCGGCGTTCGCGACGAACGTCTTCAAGGACTCGATCCCGAACTCGTTCCTCTTCGTGGTGATCGAGAAGCTCGTGCGGATCTCGATCTTCCTGCTCTACCTCTGGCTGGTCTCGCGGATGCGCGACCTCCAGCGCGTGTTCCAGTACCACGGCGCCGAGCACAAGACGATCTCCTGCTACGAGGCCGGGCTCGACCTGACGCCGGAGAACGCGCAGCGCTTCTCGCGTCTGCACCCGCGCTGTGGGACGAGCTTCCTGCTGATCGTGATGATCGTCGCCATCTTCGTCTTCGCCCCGCTCGGCAAGCTCGACTGGCAGTGGCTGCTGATCTCGCGCGTCGTCGGCATCCCGATCGTCGCCGGCCTCGCCTTCGAGGTCATCAAGTGGTTCGGCCGCAACCGCACCAAGCGCTGGGCACGAATCCTGATGTGGCCAGGCCTCAAGCTCCAGCTCCTGACCACCCGCGAGCCCGAGCTCACCCAGCTCGCCGTCGCGATCGCCGCCCTCGAGGCCGTCCTCCAGTTTGAGAATCCGGCCGAGGTCACCGACGCCGAGCGTGTGGTGATGGAGGTCGGGGCGTAGCGACGCCGTACCCTTCCCCTGTGATCCAGAAGCTGGTCGAGCAGATAGAGAGCCGTTTCGCGGAGCTCTCGGAGCAGATGGCGGACCCCGAGGTGATCGGGGACCGCGAGCGCTATGCCGAGGTTGGGCGGGCGTACAGTGCGCTCGAGCCGGCGGCTGAGCTGGCGCGGGAGTGGCGGACGGCGTCGTCGGACGCGGCCGGTGCGCGCGAGATGTTGAGCGAGGACGAGGACCCGGAGATCCGGGCGATGCTCGAGGCAGCCGACGAGCGGCTGGGCGCGCTCGACGAGGAGATCCGGCTGGCGATGGTCGAGCCGGACCCCAACGACGACAAGAACGTGATCGTCGAGGTTCGCGGTGGGACCGGCGGGGAGGAGGCCGGGCTGTTCGCCGGCGACCTGTACCGGATGCTGACCCGCTACGCGGAGCGTCTCGGCTTCGCGCCCGAGGCGATGAATGTCGCCGACGGCGACTACACCTTTGCGATCAAGGGCACGGGCGCCTACAGCGTGTTCAAGCACGAGGGCGGCACCCACCGCGTCCAGCGCGTGCCCGAGACCGAGTCTCAGGGGCGGATCCACACCTCGACGGCGACCGTCGCGGTGCTGCCCGAGGTCGAGGACGTCGACGTCCAGATCGAGCAGAGCGACCTCCAGATCGACGTCTACCGCTCCTCCGGTCCCGGCGGGCAGTCGGTCAACACGACCGACTCCGCCGTCCGGATCACCCACAAGCCGACCGGCGTCGTGGTCTCGATGCAGGACGAGAAGTCCCAGCTCCAGAACCGCGAGCGGGCGATGCGCGTGCTGCGCGCGCGTCTCTACGAGCGCGAGCTGGCCGCCCAGCAGGCCGAGCTGGCCGAGAGCCGCCGCTCGCAGGTCGGCACCGGCGAGCGCTCCGAGAAGATCCGCACCTACAACTTCCCGCAGGACCGGGTCACAGACCATCGCGTCAAGCTGACCAAGGGTGAGGTACAGCGCGTCCTCTCCGGCGAGCTCGACGACTTCACCGCGGCGCTCGAGGCCGAGGAGAAGCGCCAGCGGCTCGAGGCCAGCTCGCTCGTCGAGAGCTGATGCCGGTGGCGTCGATGACGGCGCGCGACGCTGTCGGCGCGGCCACCGACGCGCTGACCGCGGCCGGCTGCGACACGCCGCGGCTCGACGCCGAGGTGCTGATCGCCGATGCGCTCGGCGTCGATCGCGGTGCGCTGGTCGCCGATCGGGACATGCCGGTACCGCCGGGCGCGGCGCGCACGATCGGCGAGCGGATCCGCCGCCGCGTGACGCGCGAGCCGGTCGCCTACATCCTCGGCTCGCGCGGCTTCCGGCGGATCGAGCTGGCCGTCGACCCGCGCGTGCTGATCCCGCGGCCGGAGACCGAGCTGCTGGTCGAGACCGCGCTCGAGCTTCCCAAAGGGGCGGCCGTGCATGAGGTGGGGACGGGCAGCGGAGCTGTCGCGCTGGCGCTGCTCGACGAGCGGCCCGACCTGCGCGTCACCGCTTCCGACATCTCGCCGGACGCGGTCGCCGTCGCGCGTGCCAACGCGGTCCGTCTCGGCCTGCCGCTGGAGCCCTCGGTCGCGGACGGCCTGCCACCGGGCGACTTCGACCTCGTTCTCGCCAACCTGCCGTACGTCAGCGACGGCGATTGGGCGACCCTCGCGCCCGAGATCACCCGCTACGAGCCACGCGGCGCCTTGACGTCCGGGCCCGACGGGCTCGACGCGATCCGCGCGCTCGTCGCGCAGGCCCCGGGCGGACAGCGCCTGGCGCTCGAGCACGGCTCCGAGCAGGGGCCGGCGACCCGGGCGCTGCTCGACGACGCCGACACCCTCCGCGACCTCGCCGGCCACGAGCGGGTGACTGTGGGGTCGGCGCGATGACCCTGACTGCCGGCGACGCGCAGGCGTTCGAGCAGTGTGTCGTGAGCGGCGGGGTGGCGATCTTCCCGGCCGACACCGTCTACGGGCTCGCGGTCGACCCCGACAACGCGGCCGCGGTCGGCCGGCTCAACGAGTTGAAGCAACGCGACCCGGCCCAGCCGAGCGGAGTGATGTTCTTCTCGCTCGGCGCGGCGCTGGCTGCCCTCGGCGAGCTCGGGCCCACGACCCGCGCGGCGGTCGAGCACCTCCTGCCGGGGCCGCTCACGCTCGTGTTGCCCAATCCGGCGCGCCGCTTCCCGCTCGCCTGCGGCGATCGGCCCGAGTCGCTTGGCGTTCGCGTCCCCGCTCTGCCGGCCCCGATCGCCGCGTTGGCCGCTGTCGACCATCCCGTGCTCCAGTCGAGCGCGAACCTCCACGGCGGTGCCGATCCTCGGCGGCTCGTCGACGTCCCCGTCGAGCTGCGCGAAGCCGCGGCTGTCGCCCTCGACGGCGGCGAGCTGCCGGGCATCGCCTCCACGGTCGTTGACCTGACCGGCTACGAAGATGGCGGCCGCTACGCGGTCTTGCGCGAGGGCGCGTTGCCCGCAGACGAGCTCCGGCGGGTACTCACCGACCGATCTTGAAGCTTTGTATGGGTACTGGCCCGTACAAAGCTCCAACAGATTCTCGGAAGCCCGCTCAGAGCGGGAAACGGGCCCCGCTGGGGGTAGCCGGCGGGACGCCGCTGGTACCGTGGCCGGCGTGACCGATTTGAGCCCTGACTACTTCGCCAAGCCCGTTTCCGAGGTCGATCCCGAGATCGCCCAGGTGCTCGACGACGAGCTCCGCCGTCAGGAGACGACGCTCGAGATGATCGCCTCCGAGAACTTCGTTCCGCAGGCGGTGCTCGACTGCCAGGGCTCGGTGCTGACGAACAAGTACGCCGAGGGCTACCCGGGCAAGCGCTACTACGGCGGCTGCGAATACGTCGACGTCGCCGAGCGGCTCGCGATCGACCGCGCCAAGGAGCTGTTCGGGGCCGAGCACGTCAACGTCCAGCCGCACGCCGGCGCGCAGGCCAACGCGGCCGCCTTCCACGCGATGCTGCAGACCGGGGACCGGATCCTCGGGATGAAGCTCGACCACGGCGGTCACCTGACCCACGGGATGAAGATCAACTTCTCCGGCCGGCTCTACGAGATCGTCGCCTACGGCGTCTCCGAGAAGGACTCACGCGTCGACATGGACGTGCTCGAGCGGCTCGCGCAGGAGTTCCGGCCAAAGCTGATCCTCGCCGGCTGGTCGGCCTACCCGCGCCAGCTCGACTTCGCCCGCTTCCGCGACATCGCCGACTCGGTCGGCGCGTACCTGATGGTCGACATGGCCCACTTCGCCGGCCTCGTCGCGGCCGGTGAGCACCCCAGCCCGGTGCCCCACGCCGACGTCGTCACCACGACGGTCCACAAGACCCTCGGCGGGCCCCGCTCGGGAATGATCCTCGCCAAGGAGGAGCTCGCCAAGAAGATCGACTCGGCCGTCTTCCCGGGCCAGCAGGGCGGACCGCTGATGCACGTCATCGCCGCCAAGGCCGTCGCGATGAAAGTCGCCCAGTCGGAGCTGTTCCGCGAGCGCCAGCGACGGACCCGCGAGGGCGCCGCCGCGATCGCCGAGGAGCTCACCGCGGCCGGCGTCGGCGACCTGACCGGCGGCACCGACGTCCACCTCGTGCTCGTCGACCTGCGCGACTCCGAGCTCGACGGCCAGCAGGGCGAGGACCGGCTGCACGCGATCGGCATCACCGTCAACCGCAACAGCGTCCCCAACGACCCGCGGCCGCCGGCCGTCTCGTCGGGCCTGCGGATCGGGACGCCGGCGCTCGCCACGCGCGGCCTCCAGGTCGAGGACTTCCGCGAGATCGGCAAGATCATCGCGACGGCGCTGACCGGCGACTTCGACGACTCCGTGCGCGCCGAGCTGTCCGAGCGCACGCGCGCCCTGGCCGAGCGCTACCCGCTCTACCCAGAGCTGGCGAAGCCTGTCGCCGCCGTCTAGGCTTTTAGGCATGACCGAGGCGGCACCCAGGCTCGATCTCGAGCACGCCAAGCGGGAGATCGAGCAGGCGATCCGCAGCCGCCCGCGGCTGCGCGGTGTCACCCACCAGTGGGCGTTCTTCATCTCGCTCGCGCTCGGCATCACGCTCGTCATCACGGCGCCGCCCGGCAAGGCGACGCTCGCCGCGGCTATCTATGCCGCCTGCGTCACGCTGCTGTTCGGCACCAGCGCCCTCTACCACCGCGTCACCTGGCGCACCGATACGGCACGGCGCTGGATGCGCCGGCTCGACCACTCGGCGATCTTCCTGCTGATCGCGGGCACCTACACGCCGTTTGCGCTGCTCGTCCTCCACGGCTCGCTCGCCGACGTCGTGCTGGCCGTAATCTGGAGTGGAGCGGTCGGGGGCATCCTGCTGAAGCTGCTCTGGATCGACGCCCCGAAGTGGCTTGCCGCGGTGATCTACGTCGGGCTCGGCTGGGTCGCGGTCGCGGTGACTCCGGATCTGATCGGCCAGGTCGGGGTGACCGCCTCGATCCTCGTCGCCGCCGGCGGCATCCTCTACACGCTCGGCGCCGTCACCTACGCGCTGCGTCGCCCGGACCCGGTGCCGACGGTCTTCGGCTACCACGAGGTCTTCCACGCGCTCGTGATCATCGCCGCGGCACTGCAATACGCAGTGATCGCGTTCTGGGTACTCCCGCAAGCCTGACCACGGCCGCCGGTAGGCTGCCGCTCAGATGAACGACCTCGACGCGCTCTGGGCGTTCCTCGTCGCGGCGGCGGTGGCGTTGCTGCTGACGCCGCAGACCGCGCGTCTGGCCCGGAAAGTCGGGGCGGTTGCGCTGCCGCGCGAGCGCGACCTCCACGACTCGCCGATGCCCAGGCTGGGCGGGCTGGCGATCCTGGCCGGGGTGCTGGTGGCGGGGCTGATGTTCCTGCCTGGCACCCAGGAGATGCGCGGCATCCTCGCCGGGGCGGTGGCGATCGCGTTCGTCGGGGCGGTCGACGACGCGAAGCCGGGCGGCCTCAACCCGGTCGTCAAGCTGCTCGGCCAGTTCGCGGCCGCCGCGATCCCGGTCGCCTGCGACGTCCGCGTCGAGAACATCACGCTGCCGTTCGTCGACCCGGTCGACCTCGGCGCCTGGGGCTACCCGCTGACGCTGGTCGGGATCGTCGCCGTGATGAACGTCGTCAACTTCACCGACGGCGTCGACGGGCTCGCCGCCGGCGTCTGCACGATCGCGGCGGCGACGTTCGCCGTCATCGCGCTCTCGCTCGACCGCGTCGACCCGGCGATCCTGGCCGCCGCGACAGCGGGCGCGGCTGTCGGCTTCCTGCGCCACAACTTCCATCCGGCATCGGTCTTCATGGGCGACTCGGGCTCCAACCTGCTCGGCCTGCTGCTCGCCTGCGTGGCGATCCAGGGGGTGCTGAAGACAGCGGCCGTCGTCGCGCTGTTCTTCCCGCTGGTGATCCTCGCCGTCCCGGCCGCCGATGCCACGTTCGTCGTCGCCAAGCGGATCAAGTACCGCCGGCCCGTCTACTCGGCCGACACCTGGCACTTCCACCACCGCTTCGCGGCGATCGGCTTCTCGCAGCGGCGGACGGTGCTCTACCTCTACGCCTGGACCCTGTCGCTCGCAGCGCTCGCGCTCGCGATGCGCTTCATCCCGTACTCCGACGACGACGGCAGCTTCAACGCGGGCTGGGTTGCGCTGCTCGGACTGTTCGGCCTGATCGCGCTGGCCGCCAGCGTCTACCTCGTCTTCGTGCTCGAGATCCTCAAGTTCCGCCGCTTCCGCGAGCGCCAGCTGCGCCGTGACTCGCGCCTCAGCGAGGCCGAGATCGAGCAGGAGATCGAGCGCGAGGTCGAGGCCGGCGAGTTCGAGGCGCTGAACCAGTAGTCAGAAGAGCGACGGCTGCTCGGGCGCCGGCGGCGGCTCCGCTGGTGGAGCCGCGCCCCGGCTCCGGAACGCCTTGCGCCAGTTGCTCCTACCGGGCGCGTGGGCGAGCCGCGCGATCCGCTCGCGCTCGGCCTTCGGCGCGTAGGCGCGGCCCGCGTAGAGCTCTTCGTAGCGCGGCAGCAGGTCCGGCCGGTAGCCGCGCAGCCAGTCGAGGAAGATGCCGCGCACCTCGCCGCGCAGGTGCAGGCACAGCCCGCCGACACTCGTGGCGCCCGCCTCGGCGGCCCACGCGAGGATCCGCTCGACCTGCTCCGGTGCGTCGTTGACGCCCGGCATCAGCGGCGCGATCAGTACGCCGGTCGGCACACCGGCGCGGTTCAGCTCCGCGACCGCCTCCAACCGTGCGCGCGGGTGTGGGGTATGCGGCTCGCTGGCCCGCCAGGCGCGCTCGTCGAGTGTCGGCACCGACAGGCTCGCGGTGAAGCCGACCCGGTCCGCGAGCTCCTTCAGCAGGTCCAGGTCGCGCAGCAGCAGCGGCGACTTGGTCAGCACCGAGCACGGCGTGCCGCTGTCGCGCAGCGCCTCCCAGATGCCGGGCATCAGGCGGTAGCGGCCCTCGACCCACTGGTAGGGATCGGTGTTCGTCCCCAGCGCGACGTGCTCGCGCCGCCACGAGGGCCGTGAGAGCTGCGCCCGTAACGCCTCCGGCGCATTGACCTTGACGACGATCTCGCGCTCGAAGTCGCGTCCGGGGGAGAGGTCGAGGTACTTGTGCGTCGGCCGCGCGAAGCAGTAGACGCAGGCGTGGGTGCAGCCGCGGTAGGGGTTCACGGTCCAGCGGAACGGCATCCGGGAGGCTTTCGGGACCTTGTTCAGGACGGACTTCGAGCGGACCTCGTAGAAGCGGATGTCCAGCGCCTCAGGGGTATCGAAGGTGCGGACGGCGGCCGGCTCGCTATAGCCGGGCAGCTGTCGCATCGTCTCGTCCTCCGCGCTGAGTCGATCCCATCGCATGCGAACGTATGTTCGCACAACGGAAGGGTGTCTATGTGGCTATTCGCCCCAGAGGGTCAGCACGAGCGATCGCGGGCCGCCGTGGTCGCGGTGCTCGCAGAGGTAGATGCCCTGCCACGTCCCGAGCACCGGGCGGCCGTCGCGGACCGCGAGGCTGAGCGACGGGCCGAGCAGCGACGCCTTGATGTGGGCGGGCATGTCGTCGGGGCCCTCGAGCGTGTGGCGCCAGTAGGGGGCGTTCTCCGGAACGGCGCGGTTGAACCACGACTCGAAGTCGGCGCGCACGTCTGGGCTGGCGTTCTCGTTGAGCGTCAGCGACGCCGAGGTGTGAAGGATCTGGACGTGCAGCAGACCCACTGCCACTTGGCTCAACTCCGGCAGCGCGTCGAGCAGCTCGCCGGTGATCAGGTGGAAGCCGCGCGGGCGGGAGGAGAGCTGGATGTCACGGCTTGTCCACACCCGCCAGCAGTATTGGCGCATATCGGCAGGCGGACCTATATTGGGCGGGGACTTGCAAACGCCCCGCGGGCAGCCAGCTCGCCATAGGGGCAGGGTGCTGCGGGAGAACAGGGCAGGAAATGGATTCGTCTCTTCGCCAGCGCCTCGGCTGGAAGACGTCTATCGACGCAGGAACGACCGTCCCGGGCAGTCGCGCGGCGATGGCTCGTGCCGCTTTCTGGTTCGCCTTCGCCGGCGTCCTGATCATCCTGCTCGCGTTTCTTCCGCCGCAGGGGCCTGAGCAGGACGACCTGGGCCTGTTCGCTGTGGCCCTGGGGGCAGGGCTGCTCGCCGCGATCGCGCTGTTCGGGTTCGATCGCATCCCGCTCTGGGCCTTTCATGCCGGCACGGTCGTGGCGACCGCCCTGGCGACGCTGGCGATCTACAGCTGGGGCGACCAGGCCCCGTACGGCCCGTTGCCCTACCTGTGGGTGACGATCTACGCCTTCTACTTCTTCTCGCTGCCCTCGGCGCTGGTCCACATGGCGGTGCTGGGTGCGATGTTCGGCGTCGAGCTCGGCACGCGCGACCTCGACTACGTCCCAGTCACCGACTGGATCGCGACGATCGGCACGCTGACCGTGGCCGGGCTCGTGGTCGCGGTCATCCGCGACCGGCTGACCGGCCTGATCTCGAACCTCACCGACGCGGCCCGCAGCGACCCCCTGACCGGGCTGTTCAACCGGCGCGGATTCGAGGAGACGTTCGACATCGAGCTCGAGCGTGCCCGGCGCGCCGACAGGAGCCTCAGCGTGATCGTCGGCGACCTCGACCGGTTCAAGGACATCAACGACCGCTTCGGTCATGCCGCGGGCGACGCGGTCCTGCGCCGCGTCGGCGCGACGATCCGCGCCACCAAGCGCAGCTGGGACATCGCAGCGCGCATCGGCGGCGAGGAGTTCGCCGTGCTGGCGCCGGACACCGACGAGCACGGCGCCTATGTGCTCGCCGAGCGGCTGCGGATCGAGCTCGAGCAGACCTTCGAGCCGGCCGGCAGCGGTCAGCTGACGGCCAGCTTCGGCATCGTCAGCTTCCCGATCCACGGGCAGACCGGGGAGGTGCTGCTCCAGGCCGCCGACCAGGCCCTCTACGCCGCGAAGCGCCTCGGCCGCAACCGTGCGGTGATCTCGAGTGCCGAGGTGCCGGGCATCCTGGCGCGGGCGCCGCGCGGCCGCGACGACTCGCATGTCGAGCTGGCGACGCTGCTCAACCTCGCCGAGGCGCTCGACGTGCGCGACTCCGGCAGTGCCACCCACTGCCAGCGCGTCGGCCGCTACGCCGAGCTGATCGCCCGCGAGCTCGGGCTGTCGCCGGACGCTGTCGAGCGGGTCCGGATCGCCGGCATCCTGCATGACGTCGGTCGTGTCGGCGTGCCGGACGACTTGATCAACAAGAGCGGGCCGTTGACCGACGAAGAGTGGGGCTGGATGCGCTCGCATCCGGCGGTCGGGGCCCGGATGCTCGACACGACCGAGTTCGGCGACATCGGCAAGTGGATCCTTGCCCACCACGAGCGGCCGGACGGCAAGGGCTACCCGGAGGGTCTCGCCGCGGGCGAGGTTCCACTCGAGGCGTCGATCCTCGCCGTCGCCGACGCCTACGAGGCGATGACGGCCGACCGGCCCTACCGTCGGCCGCTAGACCCGGTCGCAGCCTCGGAGGAGCTCCGTCGCGGCGCCGGCCAACAGTTCGACGAACGCGTCGTCGATGCCATCCTGCGCGTAGTGTGATTTTCGCCACAAAGCGCTTTAACAAGCCTTTCGTATAGAGTCGCGCGCCCCTTGACCGCTCATGCTGTCGCAACCCCCGAGGGGTCGGGAGAGGCTGGTTTTCTCCTCACCCTGCTCCGCTCCCTGGACCTGCTGGTGCTTGCACTGGCCCTGCCGCTATTCCTGATTGCGGGATTGCCGGTGATCGGCTGGGCGGTAGTCGCTGTCGTGTGGGTGGCTCAGCGCTGGATCGTCGCCACGCTCAAGCGGCGCGCGATCGCGACCGGCGACCGCGGCGCGGTCATGAAGGCGATCTCGCTGTCGATGATGGTCCGGCTCGCGCTCGTGACCTCGGCCGTAGCGGTGGTCGGAATTATCGACCGTGACGCGGGCCTCCCGGCGGCGCTGCTCGCCGCGGTTCTGTTCAGCATCGCGCTCGGCGTCCAGGTGACGTCGGCGCCTCCCACTGGAGCACAGCGATGAAGACTCGCAACAAGGTCCTGATCGGCGTTGGCATCTGGTTCGCGATCGCGATCCTGCTCGGCGTCCTGTTCGGCAGCGAGGGCCGCAACGACGCCTTCCAGCCGCAGGAGGAGTTCCGCCTCAACCCGTGGATCGAGATCCACATCGGCGGGCTCGACATGAGCATCAACAAGGCCGTCTTCTATCTCTTCCTCGCGGCGATCGCGACGACCGGCTCGATGATCTACATCGCGCGCCGCATGAAGGATCGCCCGAACCGCGTCCAGACGGCCGTCGAGGTCGCCTACGACATGACGCGCAAGAACATCACGGGCCAGAACATGAGCCAGCCGATGGCGAGCAAGTGGTTCGCCTTCATCGCGACGCTCTTCTTCTTCATCTGGTTCTCGAACATGCTCGGCTATCTGCCGCTGCCGACGAACACCGAGCATCCGGTCGATATCTTCGGCTTCGAGGTTCCGTCGCTGGCGATCTACGCCGCGACCGCGAACCTCTCGATCCCGCTGGCGCTGACGCTCGTCGTCTGGGTCGCGTACCACGTCGAGGGCATCCGCGTGAAGGGCTTCGTCGGCTTCATGAAGAGCTTCGTGCCGCCGGGCATCGGCGGCGTGGGGGCGATCCCGCTGTTCGTGATCGAGGTGATCTCGGACCTCGTGCGGATCATCTCGCTGTCGGTGCGGCTGTTCGCCAACATCCTCGCCGGCCACCTGCTGATCCTGTTCATGGCGGGCGGACTCGTGGTCCTGCTCGGCATCTCGGCGCTCGGCATCTTCACGCTTGGCATGGCGATCCCGTTCTTCCTGTTCGAGATCGGCCTGGTCGCCACGCTTCAGGCTTTCATCTTCGCGATTCTTTCATCCATCTACCTCGGCGACGCAACCGCCGACCACCACTAAGGAGGACAAGTGGACTTGCTGCTCCCACTCGCCCAGTCGGCTGACGCTCAGGCCATTACGGACGCCGGTAAGGCGATCGCGCTCGGCGTCGGTGCCGGACTCGGCTCGATCGGCGCCGGCATCGGCATCGGCTTCATCTTCGGTAAGGAGATCGAGTCGGTCGCCCGCCAGCCCGAGATGAAGGATGAGCTCCAGTCGATCCGCTGGCTCGGCTTCGCGCTGACCGAGGCGGTCGCCTTCTACACCTTCATCTTCGGCCTGATCGCCTTCTTCCTCTAGGCCGGCGATCGTGGACGCCTTTACAAACATCGCGACGTTCGTCCTCGCGGCCGCCGAGCATGGCGCCGCCACGGAGGAGGGCGGCAGCTTCCTGGTATCGCCCAACGTCGGGCTGATGCTCTGGACGCTGATCGCGTTCGGCGTCTCGATGCTGATCCTGAAGAAGTTCGCATTCCCGGCGATCGGCGACGCGCTCGACAAGCGCGCGGCGACGATCGACGAGTCGCTCAACGCCGCCGTCCGCACCAAGGAGGAGGCCGAGGAGCTGCTGGAGGAGTACCGCGCCCGTCTGAAGGAGGCGCGCGAGCAGGCCGAGGACATCGTCACGCGGTCGCGCAAGGCGGCCGACACGACGCTGGAGGAGGCGAAGTCGGCCGCGAAGGAGTACGGCGAGGAGCAGCGTGCCGCCACGATCAAGGAGATCGAGGCCGCCAAGCAGCTCGCGCTCGACGACATCCGCAAGGAGGTCGCCGACCTGACCGTGATCGCGACCGAGAAGGTGACCCGCAAGTCGCTCGACGGCGACGATCACCGCCGCCTGATCGAGGAGGCGCTCAGCGAGGTCGACTTCTCGTCGCTGGCCGGCTCGGAGGGGCGCTCCTAAGCCATGGAGGAGATCGCCGAGGTCTACAGCCGCGCGCTGTTCGAGGTCGCCAAGGAGCAGGGCGTCCTCGATCGCGTGCACGACGAGCTCGGGCAGTTCGCCGACGCGCTCGGCGACAGCCGTGACCTCCAGGTCTTCTTCTTCTCGCCCTACTTCTCGTCGCAGGAGAAGAAGGACGGGATCGGGACCCTGGTGCAGGACGCGGACCCGAATTTCGTCCGCTTCCTCGAGCTGCTCGCGGAGCGCCACCGGATGCCAGTGGTCTTCCGGATGCGCGACGAGCTCGACCGCCTCTGGCGGCGCGAGAACAAGCTGCTGCCGGTCTCGGTGACCAGCGCCGTGGAGCTCGACTCCGAGCTGGTCGAGGGCATCGGAAAGCGAATCGAGGAGCAGACCGGCGAGCGCGTCGATCTGTCGAGCAAGGTCGATCCCGACGTTCTCGGCGGTCTCGTGCTCCGGGTAGGCAACATGGTGCTGGACGCCAGCGTGCGCAACCGGCTCGAGAGACTTAGAAAGCAAGTCGCAAAGGCGGCTTAGAAAGGCCCCCAAGACCAATGCAGATCAAGCCAGACGAGATCACCAGCATCCTGAAGAGCCGCATCGAGGGACTCGACGACGGCGGCGGCGACCTGTCCGAGGTCGGCACCGTGCTCTCGATCGCCGACGGCATCGCGCGCGTCCACGGGCTCGAGAACTGCATGTCGCTCGAGATGCTCGAGCTGCCCCACGACGTCACCGGCCTGGCGCTCAACCTCGAGTCCGACAACGTCGGCGCCGTGCTGTTCGGCGACTGGGACAAGATCGAGGAGGGCGACACCGTCAAGCGGACGGGCAAGCTGCTCGAGATCCCCGTCGGCGAGGCGCTGCTCGGCCGGATCGTCGACCCGCTCGGCAACCCGCTCGACGGCAAGGGCGACATCAACACCACCGAGACGCGCCCGGCCGAGTTCAAGGCCCCCGGCGTCGTCCAGCGTCAGCCGGTCGAGGAGCCGATGCAGACGGGCATCAAGGCGATCGACTCGATGATCGCCGTCGGCCGCGGCCAGCGCGAGCTGATCATCGGCGACCGCCAGACGGGCAAGACCCAGATCGCGATCGACACGATCATCAACAACCGCGACAACGGCGTGATCTCGATCTACGTCGCGATCGGCCAGCGCCTCTCGACGGTCGTCCAGGTCGCCGAGACGCTGCGCGAGCACAACGCGATGGAGAACACGATCATCGTCGCTGCGCCGGCCGACGAGGCCGCGCCGATCAAGTACATGGCTCCCTACGCGGGCGCCGCGATGGGCGAGTACTTCCTCTACAAGGGCGGTCACGCGCTCTGTATCTACGACGACCTCACCAAGCACGCGTTCGCCTACCGGCAGATGTCGCTGCTGCTGCGTCGCCCGCCGGGCCGCGAGGCGTACCCGGGTGACGTCTTCTACCTGCACTCCCGCCTGCTGGAGCGCGCGGTCAAGCTCAACGACGAGCTCGGCGGCGGCTCGATGACCGCGCTGCCGATCATCGAGACGCAGGCCGGCGACGTCTCGGCCTACATCCCGACCAACGTGATCTCGATCACCGACGGTCAGATCTTCCTCGAGCCGAAGCTGTTCTACTCGGGCGTCCGCCCGGCGATCAACGTCGGCATCTCGGTCTCCCGCGTCGGCTCGTCGGCGCAGACCAAGCCGATGAAGAAGGTTCAGGGCGGCCTCAAGCTGGCGCTGTCGCAGTACCGCGACCTGGAGGCGTTCGCGCAGTTCGGCTCGGACCTCGACGCCGACACGCGCAAGACCCTCGACCGCGGCGCCCGTCTGGTCAAGACCCTGAACCAGGGCGAGCGCTCGCCGATCGCCGTGCAGGACCAGGTCCTGCAGATCTTCGCCGCGACCAACGGCTACCTCGACCGGATCACCGTCGACCGGGCCGAGGAGTACCTCGCGCGCCTGGTCGAGACGGCGCACTCCGAGCTGGGCAGCGTCCGCGAGAAGATCGCCGCCGGCGACTGGTCGGACGAGACGATCGCCGAGGTCGACGCGTTCGTCGCGAAGTTCACCAAGGAGGACTTCGGCTACGAGCTCGACGAGGACGGCGAGCTGCTCGAGCAGGGGACGGCGGCGGTCTGATGACGGTTCCGACGGGGACGGAAGGGAGCTGAGTCATGGCGCAGAGCGACGTCAAGGCACGGATCGCATCCGTCCAGAACATCCGCAAGATCACGCGGGCCATGGAGATGGTCTCCGCGTCGCGTCTGCGCAAGGCGGAGCAGCGTGCCGCATCGCTGCGTCCCTACGCGGACGCCGTGCGTCGCATGACCAGCCAGGCCGCCGCGGCGGCTGGCTCGGGCGAGCTGCAGGCGCAGCCCGTGCTGCAGACGCACGACCAGGAGAAGGTCGTCGGCATCGTCATGGTGACCGCCGACCGCGGCCTCGCCGGAGCGTTCAACTCGCAGATCCTGCGGGCGGGGCTGCAGCGGGCCGCCGAGCTCGACGCCCAGGGCGTCGAGAGCCGGTTCTACGTGACCGGTCGTCGCGGTGACGCGGCGCTGAACTTCCGCGGCAAGCCGATCGAGGGCTCGTACACCGGGTTCACCGACGCGCCGCGGCACGAGCACGCCGCGCGGATCGGCGAGGACCTGGTCGCCGCCTACGTCGACAACCGGGTCGACCGCGTCGAGATGATCTACAACGGCTACGTCTCGCCGCTGGTCCAGGAGGTTCGTCGCGAGACGCTGCTGCCGCTGGCCGCCGCCGCGATCACCGAGGGCGAGGGCGACGTCGATCCGGCCGAGGGGGAGACCTCCGGGCCGAAGGCGCTCGTCGAGTACGAGCCGGGTCCGGCCGAGATCCTCGCGGAGCTCGTTCCCGAGTTCGTCGAGATCTCGCTGCTCCGGGCGCTGCTCGAGTCGGCCGCGTCGGAGCACGGCGCGCGCATGACCGCGATGCGCAGCGCGTCGGACAACGCCGGCGACGTGATCCAGAACCTGACGCTGGCCATGAACCGGGCCCGCCAGGCGGACATCACGCAGGAGATCATGGAAGTCGTAGCGGGCGCGGAGGCGTTGAACTGATGCCCAGCCCCCTGAAGTCGCAGCAGTACCGCCCGTACTCGCACGAGAAGAGGATCTGATGGAAGCCGCAACTGCCACCGCCACCGGGCGGATCGAGTCCGTCCAGGGCGTCGTCGTCGAGGCGTCCTTCCCCGACGGCCGCCTGCCGGAGCTCAACAACGCGATCGAGACGACGCTGGGCGACGGCTCGAACCTGGTCTTCGAGGTGCAGCAGCACCTCGGCGACGACCGCGTCCGCGCGGTCGCGATGGACGCCACCGACGGCCTGGCCCGTGGGGCCGAGGTCCGCGACACCGGCGGCCCGATCAGCGTTCCGGTCGGCGACGTCACGAACCTCGACGCCACGGGCCAGGCCGTCGGTCGAGTCCATCGCGACGGTCCGGACGCGCTTGTCGCCGACGTGCTGCTGCACCTCGAGGACCAGGCGGTTGCCGTCGGGCAACGTCGCCTCGAGGGCGAAGTTGATCTCCGGCAGCTTCTCCGGGAACACGACTTCGAAATTCTGCTTCTTCTCTTCCAGCTGC
>CAZVRI010000034.1:0-32356 GCA_964629855.1 uncultured Thermoleophilaceae bacterium | reverse complement strand
GGCGACCTTGCCGGCGTCCTTGGTCGCCTGGCGCTGGTCGTCGTTGAAGTAGGCCGGGACGGTGATCACGACGCTGTCGACGGTGTCGCCGAGGTACGCCTCGGCGTCGGCCTTCAGCTTCTGGAGGATCATCGCGCTGATCTCCGGCGGCGAGTACTCCTTGCCGGCCGCCTTGACGCGCGCATCGCCGTTCGGGCCGCGGACGACCTCGTACGGGACGATCGTCTCCTCCTCCTTGACCTCCGCCTCCTTGCGGCCCATGAAGCGCTTGATCGAGAAGATCGTGTTCTCGGGGTTGGTGACTGCCTGGCGCTTGGCCGGCGCGCCGACGAGGCGCTCCCCGCTGTCGGTGAAGGCGACTACGGACGGCGTCGTCCGCGCGCCCTCGGCGTTCTCGATAACCGTGGGCTCACCGCCATCGAGCACTGCCATGCACGAGTTGGTCGTGCCCAGATCGATTCCGATGGTCTTGCCCATCGCATCTGCTCCTTCTACTGGCTTGCTGGAAAAATCTAAGCGCCAGTATGGCAGATCGTTACCGGTCGTCCACCAGCCGAGGAAAGACACCTCTTGACATGTGCATCTATGCAGTTGTACATTTCGCGAATGGTCGACTCATCGGCAGTCCAGCTGCGAGTCAACCCGGGCGGGAGGCTCGCACCGGCCCAGATCGTGGGCCGGGACGAGTTCCTTGATCGGGTCTGGCGCGTGCTCGAGCAGCAAAGCGTCCTCCTAACCGCAGAGCGCAGGATGGGGAAGACTTCGGTGCTGAACAAGATGGTTGCCGAGCCGCGCAATGGGGTTCTTCCCGTCAAGCGCAGCCTGCAGGGGATCACGTCCTCCAACGAGTTCGCCAGAACCTTGGTCGGAGACGTCGAGAGCAACTTCCCCGGCCTACTGAAGAAATCCTTTGGCGAGCGGCTGGCCAACGCGGGCATCAAGTCGTTCGGCGTCTCTGCCGCGCAGGTGGAATTCGAGCCGCGAACCAAGGACAGTTGGAAGGAGGTCACGACCGACACCTTCGCGGCGCTCGACAAAGACGCCGACATCACCGTCGTCCTGCTCTGGGATGAGCTGCCGCACATGGTCGCCGACATCCGCGACAACGAGGGGGCCGCCGCGGCGCGAGAGTTGCTCGACGTCCTGCGCGGCGCCCGCGAGACACACAGCTCGGTTCGCATGGTTTTCAGCGGCTCACTGGGCTTGCACCACGTGGTCGACGACCTGCGCGCGCAGGGTGGCATGTGGGTGCCTACACACGACATGCTCACCATCGACCTCCCGACGTTGACTTACGACCACGCGATGTTCCTCGCCGCGGAGTTGCTGCGCAACGAGGACGTCGTCTGTGACGATCTCGAAAGCGTCGCCACCATGATCGCCCGCCAGGTCGACCACGCGCCCTTCTACGTCCACCACACGGTCCAGATGGTCATGAATCGTCAGCGCGATGGACATTGCGACTCCGTCGACGCGGCAGTAGTCGAGGAGGTCGTCGAGGAGGCCTTACGAGACCCCCTCGATCCGTGGCAGCTCCAGCACTACATCGACCGCGTCAGCTCTTATTACGGCAGTGACGCAGACGCGGTGAAGGCCACACTGGACATAATCGCCAACGCTGAGGAGCCGCCCGCCGCCGAGACGATCCAGGAGCGGATCGGCGGAAGCATCGACGATCCCCCAGCGATCGAGCGGCTTCGTGAGCTGCTCGTGCTCCTCTGCAAAGACCACTACCTCACGACCGACGACGGCTTCTCGTTCAGGCTGAGCTTGATCCGCCGCGCGTGGCTCACACGGCGCCATCCCAAACGATGAACGACGTAATCCCACTGCTGAAGTTCACGCCGTCGGCACAGAGCGCCGAGGTGCTCGAGGCAATCACCGTCCAGCGGGAACCGCTGATCGCAGCGCTTGTGGAGGGCACGCTGGATCAAGGCGGCGACGCTCGTCACCAGCTGCTGGTCGGCCCGCGCGGCATCGGCAAGACGCACATCATGTCCGTCCTGGCGAGCCGCATCCGCGTAGAAGCTCGCGCTGACATCGTCGTCGCCTGGCTCGACGAGGATCCCTGGGCGATTCGCAGCTACGGCAAGTTCGTCGCCTCGATTGCGGCACGGGTGGCCGCCGAGACTGGCGACGCCGAGCTGGCGAAAGCTGCGTCGGATCTCCGCGCCGCCGGCGACGAAGGACCAGCGGCGGAGGATTTGCTGCGCCGGGCACTTGGCGATCGCCGGCTGGTGCTACTGGTCGAGAACCTCGATGACATCTTCCGGCGAATCAAAGACGAGGGCCAGGCTCGCTTTCGCGCCTTCGCCGAGGACTGGCGCCAGCTGGTGATAGTCGCCACCACGCCTCAGCTCTTTGCAGGCGTGCGGCGGCAGACGTCTCCCTTCTACGGCTTCTTCGCCGTCACGCACCTAGAGGAGCTGCGCCTCGAGAACGCTGTCGAGCTGCTCAAGCGAATCGCCCGGCTGCGCGAGGACGACGAGCTGGTCGACTTCTTGTCGACCGACCTGGCGATGTCGCGCCTCGTCGCCGTCCAGGCCCTGGCCGGCGGGCACCCGCGCATCTGGCTACTGCTCGCCGGCTGCATCTCCGTACCCGCCATCGAGGAGCTCGTCCCGCTCTTCCTTGAGGCCCTCGACGACTTGACGCCCTATTACCAGGATCGGCTGCGCATGCTCGGAGACCAGCAACAGGAGATCGTCGTCCTCCTCAGCGAGGCCGGTGGCGCGCTAAGTAATCGCGAGCTTGCGGACCGTAGTGGGGTCACCCAGAACCAGGTCGCGACGATGCTCAGCCTGCTCGCGGACCGTGGCTACGTGCGCCACGCGGAGCTGCCCGAGGGCCTCGCGACCGGCGACAGGCGGATGACCTTCTGGGAGCTGCGCGAGCCACTCATGCGACTGTGCCTCGACGTAAAGCAGGCGCGGGGCGAGCCGCTACGGATCGTCGTTGAGTTCCTGCGCGCGTGGTACGGCCCGCGCCTATTGGATGAGCTCCTACGTTTGCCCCAATCCGCCCGCCTCGCCGCGACGTACGCAGCGGAGGCGTTCCGGACGCTCGACGCCCCAGCCATACAGAGGTCGATCCTCCACGACTCCCCGAGTGAGATGGTCAAGCGCGCCGAGCGAGGCCTCACCCTCCTCCCCGAGAACACCAACCTCCAGTTCGCGAAGGGGACGGGGCTGCTCCTCGATGGACATCCGGCCGAGGCGCTGGAGGCTTTCACCAAACTGGTCCCGTCCACGCCGCCCGGCAAAGCAAACGCTGCCCTCCAGTTTCAGATGGCCGCCTGTCAGAGAGCGCTGGACCAACCACTCAGCGAGGAGACGCTGGCCACCATGGAGGAGGCGCACGACCTTGATCCCGACGACCCTGACGCCGCGGTTCTTCTCGCTCAGACCTACGAGCTGTTTGGTCGTACCGAAGAGGCCGCGAATGCCTGGCGACAAGCTATCGCGCTGGACCCGGATGACGCGAATCTCCATTCCTACCTAGGCTCCACACTCAAGCGACTTGACCGCACAGAGGAGGCCGTCGAGGCATACGGCTCAGCGGCGGCACTAGATCCTGAGAGGGCCGACGTTCGCCGAACGCGCGGTCAGCTGCTCATCGGCATGGGACAGCATGCCGAGGCGCTGGAGGTTCTGGCGGAGGCTGTCCAGCTCGCACCGGACGAGCCAACCGCCTATGCCTACCAGGGTCTTGCGCTCGTGCATCTCGGCCGTGGGGAGGAGGCGCTGGAGACATCGCAGAAGGCCTTGGAGCTGAGGCCGGACACTGCCCCGTTCCACAACCTCACCGGACTCGCCCTGATGATTCTCAAGCGTTACGAGGAGGCACTAGCCGCCTTCACCAGAGCGGTCGAGCTTGACCCAGACCACCACGACTACCATGACAGTCGCGGCTGGGTGCTCACCCGCTTGGACCGTCGAGAGGAGGCTGTCGCGGCATACGAGCGGGCCGCCGAGCTCAATCCCGGAGATCCGGCCCAACACAATTCGCTGGCAAATACCTTGCGCTCAGTCGGCCGCTTCGACGACGCGCGGCGGGCAGCCGAGCGAGCCATCGAGATTGACGGCTCCGACCCGGTCTATCGGTTCACCCTCGCCGAGATCGCCCTTACGCAAAATGACCACGAGCGCGCACTCGTTGGCTTCCGCGCGGCGTTCGAAGTGTGGAGCGACGAGCGCAAGACGCCTCCGGGCGATCCAAATCTTATTTGTGAGCTCCTATGGGAGACCCCTGACACAGATAATCGGCGACGCGCGCTAATCGCCGGGGTCGCCGGCCTCTACGAGGAGTTTGACGTGCTCGACAGCCTCGGGAGCGCACTCGTAGGCACGGTTTCTCTGTTCGTCGACGACCACGTCAGCGAGGCCGCGGCGACAAACTGGCTGGACGAGTGGACCGCTGCCACATCCCCAACTGAGCTCGAGATCCCACTGAGCATCCTGCGGGCCGCGCTGCGTTGGAAGGTCGATCACGACCGGGCCCACTTGCTCAGTCTGCCGGCTGAGCAGCGCGAGATCCTCGTGCAAATACTCATGCCTGGCGAACAACAACTGGAGTCCGACGTAGACGCTTAGAGCCGCTCGCGCCCGTAGGGGCACAAGCGCAGCAGCGGGCACTCTCCGCAGCGCGGCTTGCGGGCATGGCAGGTGCGGCGGCCGTGGCGGATCAGTGCCACGTGGGCCTCGATCGGGTCGGCGCCATTGCTGAGCCGCAGCATCTCGTCGTGGCACTCGTCGAGCGACGCGCCCTCGCGGAAGAGGCCCAGCCGCGTGCCGACGCGGTGGACGTGTGTGTCGACCGGGACGTCGTGGCGGCCGTAGGAGAAGAGCAGCACGCAGGCGGCCGTCTTGCGGCCGACGCCGGGCAGCTCGCAGAGGTAGTCGCGCGCCTCGTCGAGCGGCGCCTCGGCCATCCACGAGAGGTCCATCGAGCCCGAGTCCGAGATCGCGTCGAGGATCTTCTGGATCCGCGGCGCCTTGGTGACCGCCAACCCCCCGGGCCGGATCGCCTCGACGATCTCCTCCGGCGGGGCCTCGCGGACCGCCTCCCACGACGGGAACCGGTCGCGCAGCCGCTCGTAGGCGACGTCGCGGTTGCGGTCGTTGGTGTTCTGCGAGAGGACCGTCAGCACCAGCTCGTCGATCGGCGCGCCGTGAATCCGCGTCGACGGCCGGCCGTACTCGGCGCGCAGCCGTTCGAGGATCGTCCGCAGGCGGCGCGGGGGCGGTGGCTTCCAATCGTCGCGACGGGCCATCGCCGCAGCCTACGGCGGGACTGATATGAAACGCCGCCATGGCCGCGATCGTGGAGCAGCAGGGCAGCGTCGATGGCGTCGACACGCATTGGCTCGAGGCGCCGAGCGAAACACAGACGCCGATCCTCTACGTCCACGGCGTTCCGAACGCCGGCTGGATGTGGCGAGACTTCCTCGAGCGGACCGGCGGCTACGCGCCCGACCTGCCGGGCTTCGGAAGCTCCGACAAGCTGGCGAGCTTCGACTACTCGATCGCCAGCTACGGCCGCTGGCTGAACGCTTTCGCCGACCAGCGCGGACTGGATCGGTTCTCGCTCGTCGTGCACGACTGGGGCGTCGTCGGGCTGGCGCTCGCCCAGGCGGCCCCGGAGCGCATCGAGCGGCTGGTGGTCGTCTCCGGCGTCCCGCTGCTGCCGGACTACCGCTGGCACTTCATCGCCCGCCAGTGGCGGCGGCTGGTGCTCGGCGAGCTGGCGATGGGCTTCACCTTCAAGACGGTCGCGCGCGTCCTGATCAACCGCGGCAGCCACAAGCCGGTGCCGGCGGAGTTCATCGACGCGACCTGGGAGCACTTCGACCACGGCACCCAGCGCGCGATCCTCAAGCTCTACCGCTCCGCGCCGTCCGAGGCGCTGGCCGCGGCCGGCGCCGACCTGGGCAAGGTCCAGAGCCCGGCGCTGGTCGTCCACGGCGCCGACGACCCCTTCATCTCGCCGGAGTTCGCGCGCCGCTACGCCGACGCGCTCGGCGGGCCCGCGACGGCCAGGGTGGTCGACGACGCCGGCCACTGGCCGTGGCTCGACCAGCCGTCGCTGATCGACGAGATCACAGCCTTCGTCAGCTGAGCGCCGCGTCGAGCGCGCGCAGCTCGGCGGCCACGCCGTCGGCAATCGGCCGCGGTGATCCGATCGCATCAGCGTCGGTGCAGAACCCGAAGCCGATCCGGCCGTTGGCCGAGACGACGGCAACGCGCAGTGCGTGCCGGTGCCCGATCTCTGCAAGCGAGTGCATTGACGCGACCGGCGCGCCGAGAACCGACAGCGGGCCACGCGGGCCGGGCACGTTCGAGACGTTGAGCGTGAAGACGCGGGGGCTCTCGGCCCAGTGCTCCGCGAACCGCTCGAGCGACCTCGACATGTGCGAGAGGTCGCGGAAGAAGACGTCGAGCGTCTGGGCGTCGTGGTCGCGCTTGCGCTCGCGCGTCTCGGTCGCGATCGCGCCGAGCCGGGCGACCGGGTCAGCCTCGTCGATCGGCAGGTCGACGCAGATGAACGAGTCGCGGTTGCCGTCGTCGTCGCCGGGCTGGTGGAGGCTCACGGGGACCTTTACGCGCAGCGCATGGGGATGCGCGCCGAGGCCGTCGAGCCACGCGCGCAGGCCGCCGGCGACCGCGGTTAGGACGACGTCGTTGACGGTCGCGTGCTCGGGCAGCGCGTGGGCGATCCGTTTGACCACGTCCAGCTCGACGTCGACGAAAGCGACGGCACGGCGCTCGCCGATCTCGGCGTCGAGCGCGGTCTCGGCGCCGCGGCGGGCGAGCTCGCGGTGCAGCGCGGCCGGCACGTGCAGCGCGGAGCGCAGCGGGGCCAGCCGCGAATCGGTGGGCCGGCGGGCCTCGACGGCGCCGTGGCCCGCGCCTGGGGCGGGGCGGCTAGGCGGCACAGCCACCTCGGCGCGATCGTCGAACAGGACGTTGCGCGCCATCCGCATCGCGGTGGACCCGTCGGCGAGCGCGTGGTGGATTCGCCAGACCAGCGCCGTCCGCCGATCCCCGATCGCGACCACGTCGAGCGCCCAGAGCGGCCGGTCGCGTGGCAGGCGCTCGGCCATCAGAGCGCCGACGGCCTCCGGGAGGCCAGCTTCGTCGACCCGGCCCGCGTCGCGGACCTGACGCTCGATCGCCACCGCCGGGTCGGGCTCCCAGGCGGGAGCGTCGCCCGCGACTAGTCGGACGCCGAGCCGATACTCGCGGTCGAGCCGCAACGCGACGTGCTCGCGCAGCTCGTCGACGCCGCGCACACCGTCGAGCAGAACCAGCTTGCAGGTGTGCCCGCGCACCGGTCCCTCCTCCAGCGCGAGGATGCGTGCGTCCTCGACGCTCAGCGGCTCCGGGGCGGCAGACGCCATCCGCTAGCTAGCCTACCCGCGTGTCGCGGCTCCGCCGAATCGACTGGTGGCGGATAGCGCCGACGCTGATCTCCGTCGCCCTGGCGGCGGTCTACCTCTACTTCAAGCCGCGCTCGCCGGACCTCGCGGCGCACATCTTCCGCTCCGAGCTGTTCGGCCGCGAGGGCTTCACGGTCTGGAACGGCCAGTGGTACGGCGGCCACCACACGCCCGCCTACTCGATCCTCTCGCCGCCGCTGGGCTGGCTGCTCGGCCCGCAGCTGATGGGAGCGATCGCCGCCGTCGCGGCGACGGTCTGCTTCACCGAGCTGATGCGCAAGGCCTACGGGCCGGTCAACGCTCGCTTCGGGACGATCTGGTTCGGCGTCGGCTCCGCGACGCTGCTGTTCACCAACCGGCTGCCGTTCGCGCTCGGCGTCGGCTTCGGCACGGCCGCGGCGCTTGCCGTTCAGCGCGAGCGCCGGCTGCTCGCACCGCTGCTCGCCGTGCTGAGCGCGATCTCGAGCCCAGTCGCCGGGCTCTTCCTGGCGATGGGCGGCACCGGCCACGCGCTAGCCCACTGGCGCAGCGACCGCGTCGCGCGCCGTGACGGCATCGTCCTCGCCGCGGCGGCGTTCGTGCCGCCGGTGCTGCTGACGGTCGCCTTCCCCGAGGGCGGCTGGGCGCCGTTCCCGTTCTCCTCCTACCTGCCGATCCCGCTGTTCGCGCTCGTCTGCGTGCTGCTGCTGCCGCGCTCGCAGGGGACGCTGCGCTGGACGGCGGCGCTCTACGGCATCGGCGCGACGCTGGCGCTCGTGCTGCACACCGCGATGGGCGGCAATGCGGTGCGGCTCGGCGCGCTGGTCGGCGGGCCGGTGCTCGCCTGCGCGCTCTGGCCGCGGCTCGGCCGGCGGCCGATGGTCCCGATGATCGCGCTGCTCGGCGCGCTCGCGTTCTGGCAGTGGTCGCCGGCGGTGCGCGACATCTACAAGGCGATCGACGATCCGGTCGCCAAGGCCTCCTACTTCGACCCGCTGCGCGAGTACCTGGCGCTCGAGCCCGGCCAGTGGCGCGTCGAGATCCCGTTCACCTTCGGCCACTGGGAGGGCGCCGAGGTCGCCTCCGAGGCCCCGCTTGCGCGCGGGTGGCTGCGCCAGCTCGACACCGGCCGCCACCCGATCTTCTACGGCGACCGGATCAACGAGCTGACCTACGCGAGCTGGCTGTCCGAGAACGCCGTCCGCTTCGTCGCGCTGCCGGACGCCAAGCCCGACTCCAGCTCCTACCGCGAGCGCGCCCTGATCGAGAGCGGGCTGCCCTATTTGCGGCTGCGCAAGCGGTTCGACCACTGGCGGATCTACGAGGTGACGCTGCCAACGCCGTTCGTGATCCCGGAGGGCGACGCCGACATCCAGCTCGAGCAGCTCGGCTCCGACCGCGTGCTGCTGCGCGTCCGCCGGCCGGGCAGCGCGCTCGTCCGCGTGCGCTGGACTTCGTACTGGCTCGCGAAGGGCGGCTGTGTCGAGCGCGCCGGCGAGTGGACGCGCGTCACCGCGACCAAGACCGGCTTCCTACCGCTGGTCACCCGCTTCTCGCCCGAGCGCATCGTCCAGCGCGGCGAGCGTTGCGACGACGGATAGCCGCGCGTCTTCGCGGTACCCTTTCCTGTTCGTGCGTCAGGTCTACGACGATTTCACCCTCCAGTTCCGGCGCGCCTGGCGAGTCAGCAGTCGCTGGCTGCCGCAGGGCTGGATCGACGCGCTGCGCCAGCTCGCGCTGTTCGCCGGCGCGTATTACATCTACCGAATCGTCCGTGGCCTGGTCGACGGTCAGGCGACGCTGGCGTTCGAGAACGCGCGCACCCTGGTCGACATCGAGCGGGCGGTCGGCCTCTTCTTCGAGCCGGGCCTCCAGGCCTGGGCCCAGGACCACGCCGACTGGCTCGTCACCGGCGCGAACTGGATGTACGTCAACTCGCATTTCGTCATCACGACGACGTTCCTGATCTGGCTCTACATCTTCCGCAACCAGAGCTACTACTTCGTGCGCAACATGTTCATGATCGCGATGGGCCTAGCGCTGGTCGGCTACATGGCGTACCCGACGGCACCGCCGCGCTACCTGCCCGAGTGGGGCTTCAACGACACCGTCTCGGCGCTGGTCGGCCCGCAGGCGGAGGCGAGCGCCAACGTGCTCTACAACCCGTTCGCCGCCGTACCGTCGATGCACGTCGCGTTCGCGCTGATGGTCGGCATCCCGGCGATGCGGATCGTCCAGAACCGCTTCGCCAAGGTGCTCTGGGGGATCTACCCGGCTGTCGTCACCTTCGTGGTCATCGTGACCGCCAACCACTTCTGGCTCGACGCCGCGCTCGGCGCGCTGGTCGCGGCCATCTCAGCCTGGGGCGCCTACTACGCACTCGGCCGCGCCCGGCCCGACGCCTGGGCCTGGCGTACCGGACGCGCGCAAGCGGTGGCCTGAGTGGGAGCTGGCGGGGGCGGGCGCGTGGCCAATGGCCGCGCGGCAGAGATGCGGGAGCAGGCGCGCAACCGGCTGATCCAGTCGCGCCTGACGCCGAATGCGATCTCGATGACCGGCCTGGTCGGCAACGTGATCGCGGCGGTGCTCGTAACCCAGCGGCTGTTCTTCCTCGCGGGGATCGCGTTCATCCTCGGCTCGGTGATGGACACCCTCGACGGCCGCTACTCGCGGATGTCGGGCAAGGGCACTCCGTTCGGCGCCTTTCTCGACTCGACGCTCGACCGGGTTGAGGAGGGAATCGTGCTGACCGCCGTCGCCGCCTACTTCGCCTCGCAGGGCGACGAGCTTGCGGTGGCCGCCGTCGTCGTCGCGGTCCTCTTCTCGCTGATGGTGAGTTACACACGGGCCCGCGCCGAGGCGCTGGGCGTCGAGTGCAAGGTCGGCCTGGCGACGCGCGCGGTGCGCGTGGTGATCATCTCCGTCGGCCTGCTGTTCGCCAAGGGAGCCGGGCTCGGCGACTTCGAGCTGCTTGCGCCGGCGATTTACCTGCTTGCCGCGCTGACGGTCATTACGACCTTCCAGCGCATCTTCCATGTCCGGCGGGCGCTAGGCTCGGCCGTGTAACGCAAACCCCGCGCCGGGGTTCGTATCCCCTGTGCGCCGGCCCCGACCAGGGCCGCCCCTCCTTTCTTCTTCTTCCTCAGACCCTTACGGAGGCTCAGTGAGCGACAACGCTTCAACCAACGGCGCTTCGCGCTACCAATCAGAGAAGGTGCGCGTCGCGATCGTCGGCGTCGGCAACTGCGCGTCCGCCTTCGTGCAGGGCGTCGAGTACTACAAGGACGCGGACCCCACTCAGGACGTCCCGGGCCTGATGCACGTCGACCTCGGCGGGTACCACATCTCGGACATCGAGTTCACGGCTGCGTTCGACATCGATTCCGACAAGGTCGGCAAGGACCTCTCCGAGGCGATCTGGTCCGGTCAGAACAACACGATCAAGTTCGCCGACGTGCCGAACCTCGACGTGCCGGTCTACCGCGGCATGACCCATGACGGGCTCGGCAAGTACCTCAAGGAGAAGATCACCAAGGCGCCCGGCGAGACCGCCGACATCGTCCAGATCCTCAAGGACACGAAGACCGACGTCGTCGTGTCCTACCTGCCGGTCGGTTCCGAGGACGCGACCAAGTGGTACGTAGAGCAGGTGCTCGCGGCCGGCTGCGGCTTCGTCAACTGCATCCCCGTCTTCATCGCTCGCGAGGAGTACTGGGGCAACCGCTTCCGCGAGAAGGGCCTGCCGATCGTCGGCGACGACATCAAGTCGCAGGTCGGCGCGACGATCGTCCACCGCCAGCTCGCCCGCCTGTTCGGCGACCGCGGCGTGAAGATGATGCGCACGTCGCAGCTCAACGTCGGCGGCAACATGGACTTCTACAACATGCTCGAGCGTGAGCGGCTGGAGTCCAAGAAGATCTCGAAGACCAACGCGGTCACGTCGATCATGGACCACGAGCTACCGGCCAACGACGTCTACATCGGCCCGTCGGACTACGTGCCGTGGCTGACCGACCGCAAGTGGGCGCACATCCGCGTCGAGGGCCAGGCCTTCGGCGACGTGCCGCTCAACGTCGAGCTGAAGCTCGAGGTCTGGGACTCGCCGAACTCGGCGGGCATCGTGATCGACGCGACGCGCTGCTGCAAGCTGGCGCTCAACAAGGGAATCGGCGGACCGCTCGAGGCGCCGTCGTCCTACCTGATGAAGTCGCCGCCGGTCCAGGTGCCGGACTCGGTCGCCCGTGAGAACACGGAGACGTTCATCGCCGAGAACGGCGGCGCGCCGAAGCTGCCGGGCGACGTGCCGGTCAGCAGCGAGCCGGCTCAGTCCTAGCTCGGGCGGCCCAAGCGGAGGAGCGCAGCCGGACCGGTCGTCCGGCTGCGCTTCGTCCTTAGCAGGAGCGAGGTCCGGCGAGCACCGAAGCAGGGGTTCACGCCGCCCGTTCACGTTCTGCACCTATCCTCCGACGACGTGGGTGAGTCGTTCTCGATCGCGCAGGTGACGCCGTACCCCTGGGACCAGGGGCACGATGTCAACCGCTACGTCGAGCGGGTGTCGGACGAGTTGCGCGCGCGCGGCCACCGGGTCGTCGTCGTGGCGCCGGCGGACTCGCGCAAGCTGGTGCGCGAGGGGCGGGCGCGGGTCAAGCGGATCGTCGCCGGCGACCAGGAGGCGCTGTTCGACGGTGACGTGCTGGCGGTCGGGCAGAGCCTGCCGTTCCGCCGCGGACGTGCGGTGGCGCTGCCGATCGACGTCTCACGGACGCTGGAGGACCTGCTCGACCACGCCGAGCTCGACTTCGTCCACGTCCACGAGCCGTTCGCCCCGAGCGCGGCGTCGGCGGCGCTGCGGCATTCGCGCACGCTGAATGTCGGGACCTTCCACGGGACCACCGAGCGCTTCCTGTCGACGCAGGTCGCGCGCCGCGTGGTCCAGCTGCTGTTCGGGCGCCTCGACGCGCGGACGGCGACGTCGGTCGCGACACGCGACCTCGTCGACCGGTTCTTCCCGGGCCAGTACGCGGTCGTGCCGCCGGGCGCCGATCTACTCGAGGCGGCGAAGACCGACGGGACGACCGAGATCCTCTACTCGGCCGACGAGGACCGCGGTGCGCTGCGAGTACTGCTGCGAGCGCTGCGCAAGCTGCCCGCCGACGCCGACTGGACGGCGACGATCTGGCTGCGCGACCCGGCCGCCGTCGCGTCGCCGCTGCAGCTGCCGCGACGGCTGCGTGACCGCGTGCGGCTCGCCGGCCCGGCCGACGGCAGCGAGGCCGAGCACCTGGCGCGGGCGGACATCGTGGTGGCCGCGTCGACCGGCGTCGCCCCGTCGTCGCAGCTGGTGCTGCGCGCGCTCGGCGCCGGAGCGGTTCCCGTCGTCTCGAACCTGCCCCAGTACGCGGAGCTGCTCGACGACGGCGAGCTCGGGCTGCTGTTCGACCCGCGCGACGCACTCGCGCTGGGAGCACAGCTGGTGCGGTTGGTCGTGGAGCCGAATCTGCTCGCTCAGTTCGCGACGCGCGTCGAGCGGGCACGTGACGGGCTGTCGTGGTCGCACGCGGTCGACGAGTTCGAAGCGCTCTATGCGACGGCCGCCGCTCGCCGTCACGACCCGATCGGCAAACCCGCCGTGCGCAAGCGGCTCGCCGATCGCGACTTCGTCCACGTCGACCTGCACATGCACACCGACCATTCGAGCGACTGCGCGACGCCGGCCGCGACGCTGCTGGAGGCGGCCAAGGCGGCCGGGCTCGACAAGATCGCGATCACCGACCACAACGAGGTCTCCGGCGCCCACGAGGCGCGTGCGCTTGCCGAGGAGATCGGCGGTATCGAAGTGATCGTCGCCGAGGAGGTCAAGACCGCCGACCAGGGCGAGGTGATCGGACTCTTCATCGAGGAGAAGATCCCCAAGGGGCTGACGCTGGAGCAGACGATCGCGGAGATCCGCGCCCAGGGCGGGCTCGTCTACGTGCCGCATCCGTTCGACCGGATGCACTCGGTGCCCGACTACGAGAACCTGCTCGCGGTCGTCGAGGACATAGACGCGATCGAGGTCTTCAACCCGCGCGTAGCCTTCTCCACCTTCAACGAGGAGGCGGCCCGTTTCGCCGAGAAGTACCGCATCGTCGCGGGCGCCGGCTCGGACAGCCACGTCGCCGCCGGACTGGGCTCGGTGAAGATCCGGATGCGCGACTTCCACGGCCCAGAGGAGTTCCTCGAGTCGCTGCGCGACGCCGACATCGTGCGCAAGAAGACGTCGCTGCTCTACGTGCAGGCGCTGAAGTTCATCCAGACCCGCGCGACCCCCGAGGCAGCCCGCCGCCGGACGGCAAAACCGGGCGCCGGGGCGGCCCGCGCTGAGAACCATCATGCAGCCAAGAGGACAGAGCGGCCCTCCGTCTAATCCCTCGGTCGTGCCGGCGACCGACGACGAGATCCGCGAGAAGTACCTCGAGCGAGCGATCCGCGAGCTCAACCAGCTGACCCACGAGATCCAGGACTGCGAGTACTGCCCGCGCGGCAACCTGATGCCGGTGCTCGGATCGGGCCACCCGCAGGCCGACGTCTTCATGCTGAAGTTCGCGCCACGGCCGTCGGAGATCGAGGAGGGCGTCGCCTTTTACGGCCGTTCCGGCAGCGCGCTGATGAAGAGCTTCAAGCGGCTCGGGATCGACCCGCTTGCCGTCTACGGGACCGTGGTCGTCAAGTGCCCGGTCCACGACACCGATCTCGCCGCACCGGAGTGCAAGGCGCGCATCCTCGACGAGCTGGCCGTCGTCCAGCCGCGGATCGTCGTCGTCATGGGCGAGGAGGCCTGCGAGGAACTGAACGCGCTCCAGGTCCCGCTCGCCGCCCAGGTCACCACCACCCCGGGCGAGATCCAGAAGCTGACCGCGAGCTGCGACGCGCTCTACGTGCCCGACATCGACGCGTCGCTCGACGACGAGCGCGCCAAGCGCGCCTTCTGGAGCGCCTTCCGGTCGCTCGGCGACTGGTACGCCGATTTCCCTCCGTATTAGCTGGGTACGTTCGACCTGAGAGTCGAACGCAGGAGGAGTCATGGCGAAGGTGCTTGTGGTGGCGAACCAGACGGCGGAGTCAGACGACCTGCTGGGGGCGCTGCGTGAGCGAGCCGGCAAGGGCGACGCCGAGTTCACCGTCCTGATCCCCGCGACCCCACACGGGCTCGCCTGGGCGGCGAACAT
Organism: uncultured Thermoleophilaceae bacterium; assembly: GCA_964629855.1. Lineage (GTDB taxonomy): Bacteria > Actinomycetota > Thermoleophilia > Solirubrobacterales > Thermoleophilaceae > JAAYBF01. The sequence continues at coordinate 17,731 of CAZVRI010000034.1, read as the reverse complement.
GGCCGCGGACAAGGGGCGTGAGGAGGCGGAGGAGCATCGCGACGCGCTCGTCGAGCGACTGCGCGCGACCGGACTGCCAGTCAAGGAGGCGATCGTCGGCGACCCGGACCCACTGGCGGCGATCGCCGATGCCTGCAACCGTCAGCGCTACGACGAGCTGATCGTCTCGACGCTGCCGCACCATCTGTCGAAGTGGCTCCACCTCGACCTACAGCGCAAGGCGGCGCACGCGACCGGACTGCCGGTCACGAGTGTCGAGACGAAGGCCGCGTGACGCGCCCCCCGGCGCCACGCGACCCGTCGCCTCGCCCTCCGTCGGGTCAGGTCAGGCGGATCCCTCCCGCCGCCTGCCCGCGACCGTGACCACGACGGTGTCCGCCGTACGGCGGACACCGGCGATCGCGACGATTTTCAGCCGGACGCTGGCGCGGCGTCCGACAAGTGCCTTGCGCGCGGCGCGCGGCAGGACGACACGCACGCGGGCCTTGCGACCGGCGGCGAGCCGCTTCGGCGCCAGGACCCTGGCGCTGTAGCTCTTGCCGGCGATCGCGATCCTGACCCGCTTCGGCGTCTCGAGCGCACAGGTCCGGCCCTTCCGACAGCTGACGGTCGCGACCTTGGCCACGCCCCCCGAGCCGACGGCCGCGACGCGCTTGGGCGCGGAGACCGCGGGCCAACTCGACGGCCGCTCACGCGGCTCGTTGCCCGTCGGCGGCGGACTCCCCTTCGGCGCGTCCGCGGTGACGACGATCTTCGCCGGGGCGGAAGCGAGCCCGCCCGCCGAGTTCGTGAACACGGCACGGACGTAGCGGCCCGAATCGGCCACGCTCGCGGTCAGCTCCAGCGTCGCCGCGGTCGCGCCCGCGATGTCGCTCCACTCGCCGTCGGCGTCGGGACGCGACTGCCACTGGATGTCCGGCGCCGGCAGGCCGGTGGCCGCGGCGTCGAACGAGACCTGCCGCGACGGCTCGCCCGCGGCGAGCTCGATCGCGACGCGCTGGGGATCGTCGACCACAGTCGGCGAGACGGCGCGCGAGACCACCTGTCCGACCGGGTTCTGGACGTTCTCCGGCAGGTAGATCAGCCCCGACACCGGATTGATCGCCAGCGGGACGTTCGCGCTGCCAGCACCGAAGGGCTCATGGTCGATCGAGCGGAACGGATCGCCGAACAGCCGCGACTCGCGCAGCAGCCGGCGCGCGTAGCTCGTGCTGTAGAGCGTTCCGGTCGCCGGGTCGTAGGCGGCGGAGTTCGCCGCCAGGCCGAAGCCGACCTGATGCGTCGCGAGCACGTCGCCGCTGCGCGCGTCGAAGACGCGTGTGCGCATCGGGGCCGTTCCCCAGCTCGCAACCACGCGCTCGCGGACCGGATCCAGCGTGAGCTGCTCGGCTGAGCCGCCGTCTCCCTCGGGCGCGATCCGCGGCCCCTTCCACGTGCCGGCGACCGTGTCGTAGACGCGTACGCCGTTCAGGCTCAGGTGCCAGAGCCACTGGGTCGCGGGGTCGTAGACGAGTCGCAGTCCGGTCTGCGCGACGTCCTCGTCGGTGGCGATCGGCGTGCCGGCCACCGCGCTGACGCCGCCGCTGCGCTCGATCCGGACGATCGTCGCGTTGTCGAGCGTCGCGTAGGCGACGTCGTCGGAGACGATCGCGACGTCCCAGGCGCGGGCGGGCAGCGTGACCACCTCGGGAGTCGGGGAGATCTCCGCGGGCGGAGCGGGGAACGTGCTCGGGTCGAAGATCCCGAGCGTCGACGGGCTGCCCGCCGCTCCCTTCGGGACGTAGATCCGTCCGTCGGGCGCCACCGCCGGGCGGCCGCGGAAGGCGCTGGCGGCGGTGTTGACCTTCCAAAGGTGATCGTTGGTCGCCGCGTCGACCACGTAGAAGCCGTTGTCCGTCGTGGCGTGCACCTGGTACGACATGACGATTCGCGATCCGTCCGCGTTGAACGCGAATCCGCCGCTGGCGAAGACGCGGAACGGGAAGCTGTCCTGCTCGGTGTAGACGGCCGTTCCAGGCGCCGTCCAGCTCTCGCCGGCGGCGGGAGCGGCAAGCGCCATCCCCGTTACGACGGCGGCCGCCGTCGAGAGGAGGAGCGCGGCAAGAGGTCTGAGTTCCGGCATGGGTGCTCTCTTTCGTGCTGTCGGTGCGAAGCGGGCAGAAAAGCCGGTGCGGGCCCAGGGCCCGCACCGGCGATCGCCTGACTCAGTTGGTGACGGCGAGTCCCTCGGCCGCCTCCCATGCCTCGAGACCCGGGAAAGTCCCGTGCGCCGGAACCGCCCAGACCGCGTAGCCCTGGCTGCTCGACGTCCACGCCGAGCCGGCCGTCTCGGCGTTGGTGATCGGGAAGTCGACGGTGAACGTCCCGTCGGTCTCGAGCTTCGCCGTCGTCGGACCGGCGGAGCCGCCCGGATGGACCCAGAAGGTGTGGACCGCGTCGCGCGCGGCGGCGGGGTACCCCTCGGACGGCTTCCAGTCGGCGTCGAGCGTGCCGAAGCTGAGGTAGAAGCCCTGGTTCCAGTTGGCGTTGTAGTTGTCGAACTCGCCGGTGACGTTGAACGTCCCGTCGTCGTTGTCGACGCTGCCCGGAACGGTCAGCGTCGGGGTCGACACGGTTCCCGGGTTGTTCGGGTCGAGCGTCGAGGTCGGCGTCCCGTCGAAGTAGACGCGCTTGAACGACTCACTGCCGGCGTTCACCTGGCCATGCGCGCCGAACGAGATCACGCCGCACGCGACGAGCGTGCAGTCGATCGTCGACCCGGTCTGGCTGACGAACTTCGCCGCGACGTTGAGCCGCTTGTTGACCACGCCCGGAGTCGAGTTGCCACCCAGCGCGTTGAAGGCGAAGTCGCCGAAGGCCGGTGCCGGATCGTCGTCGAACAGACCGTTCGCGAACGGCGCCGTCGGCGATCCCGCCCACGAGACGAACAGCTGGCTGTTCGCGCCCGGGACGTACTCGGCCCAAGTTCCCGATCCTCCGACCGACGGGAACCAGTTCAGCTTGCCGAAGACGAAGTACGCCCCCGGATGGGTGCCGCCGGGGCGCGTGAAGTCCTGCGCCGACAGCTCGAGCGAATGGCCGACGGTGGCCGCTATGCCCGGTGTGGTGGTCGCCCCCGCGGGCGCCGTCACGTCGGTCGTCGCGGCGTGCGCCGAAGCGGCGCCGGTCGACATGGCGACCGCGATTGCGGCGGCAACCCCGATCGACCTGGATAGAACCGATCTCATTGAAATGCCCTCCTGCTTTACGGCGAGTCCCCCTGGACCCCCCTGTATTAGGCCACCCTAATTAGGGTTCCCTAACCATACATACGAGGGCGCGCAGACGCGCGCCGGCTGGCCCACCGGCAGCCGCGGGATCGGCAAAGACGGATCTGTGAGGAAGGCGCCGCTGGCGCTCAGGGACCGAGCTCGGCCCGCAGGGCGCGCAGCTCGCCGCTCAGCTCGGCGACCTGGCGCTCGAGGCTGTCGACGCGCTCCTCGAGCTCCGCCGAGGCAGCGGCCGGTGCCGCACTGGACGGAGCGGCGGCACCGGCGAGCGGATCGCCGTGCGCGGGGGTGGCCGCCGGGGCGGGCGCCGCGACCGGCTCCTCCCCATCGCCGCCGTCGAGCAGCTGGACGAAGCGGCGCTCCTTCTGACCGGGCTGCCGGTCGAGCCCGACGACCAGCTCACGGTCGATCAGCTTCAGCAGCGTGTCCTCGACCGCCGCCAGATCCTCGAACCGGTACAGCCGCTCGGTGCGCTGCTTGAGCTCGCCGGGAGTCTGCGGCCCGCGCAGCATCAGGACGGCGAGCATCGCCAGCTCGTCGTCGGACAGATCGAGCGCCTCGCCGAAGAGGTGGCGGTACTTGCGCGCGCGGGTGCCGGGTCCGCTGGCGAGCCGCGTCCAGCCGCGGCGACCCAGCCGCTCCAGCGCGTCGAGCACCGTGTGCTCGTCGTACTCGACCACCGGGTCGCGGTTCGTCGCCTGGTTGCACGCCAGCCGCAGCGAGTTGACGCTCAGCGGATAGCCGTCCGGCGTCGTCCGCCGCTTCTCGATCAGCGCGCCCAGGACGCGCAGCTCAGCCGCGTCAGGCGGATTCGGTCCCGGGTAGTAGGCGCTCACCGCAGGCGGAATCTAGCTGGGTTTGCGCAGCAGCGCGACGGACTCGATGTGCGGGGTCTGGGGGAACATGTCGACCGGGCGGACGGTGACGAGCTCGTAGCCCGCGTCGACCATCTGGCGGACGTTGGGGGCGAGCGTGGTCGGGTTGCAGGAGACGTAGACGATCGTCGGGGCGCCGACCTCGAGCACGCGGCGGACGACCTTCTGCGACAGGCCGGCGCGCGGCGGGTCGACGATGACGACGTCGGCGGTGCCCTCCTCCTCGATCAGCGGGCGCATCGCGGTGCGGATGTCGCCGGCGTAGAAGCGGGCGTTGTCGATTCCGTTCAGCTCGGCGTTGGCGATCGCGTCGGCGACCGCCTCCTCGACGATCTCGACGCCGATCACCTCGCGCGCCTCGAGCGACAGCGCGATCCCGATCGTCCCGATGCCGCAGTAGAGGTCGAAGACGCGCTGACGGCCGCTCAGACCCGCCAGCTCGGTCGCGATCCCATACAGCTGCTCGGCCATCTCGGTATTGGTCTGGAAGAAGGCCTCCGGCGAGATGCCGAAGCGCAGCTTGTTGCCACCCACCTCAAGCTCCTCGAACAGCTTCTTCTGGCCCTTGATCAGCGCCGTCTCGCCGCCGAGCGTCGTCTCGCCCAGCCCCTCGATGTTCGTCGTCAGGAAGCTGTCGGCGGGGACCGACGCGGCCAGGACGTCGGCCTCGATCTCCTTGCGGCGGGTGACCAGGCGCGCCTGCAGCTCGCCGGTCCGCCGGCCCTCGCGAATCACGAGGTTGCGCAGCACCCCCGACTGGTCGCGGCGGTCGTAGGCGGGCACCTCCTGCTCGCGGCACCAGTCGGCGATCGCGTTGCGCAGCTCGTCGACCCGCTCGGAGGCGAGCACGTCGACGGTCAGCTCGTCGATCACGTCCCAGCGGCCGGCGCGGTGCGAGCCGAGCACCATCCGGCCGTCCTCGTCTTCGCCGAACGAGTACTCGACCTTGTTGCGGTAGCGCAGCTGCTCGACGGCCGGGACGATCGGCTCTACCGGCGGCGCCTCGAAGCCACCCAAGCGCTCGAGCGCCTCGACGACCTGCGCCTGCTTGACCTCGAGCTGACGCTCGTACGGCAGCACCTGCCACGGCGCGCCGGAGTGGGGAACGGCCGGCTCGATCCGGTCGGGCGCCGGCTCGAGCAGCTCGACCATCGTGGCCTCGGCGTAGGACCGCTTCGACTTGCCGACGCGGGCACGGACGCGGTCACCCGGCAGCGCCCCGCGGACGAAGACGACGAAGCCGTCGGAGCGGCCGACGCCGGCGCCACCGTAGGCGAGCGACTCGATCGTGACCTCGAGCTCCTCGTCGCGCTTCGGGCGCGGCCTTCTGACAGCGGGGGCGTCGCTCACTTGAGCCGCTGGTCGATCGAGCGCAGGACGGTCTTGCGGTTGGCGTGGCTCTTCTCGTGCTCGCGGATCTTGCGCAGGTCGGCGGGCGAGAGCCCATCGAGGCGTGCCTGCACCTGCGCGGCGGTCAGATCCTCGTAGCCGGCGATCGGGAAGCTCGCCCCCATGCCGGCCGCGCGGCGGGCCTTGTCAGCCGCCTTCGTGCGCGCCTTGTCGGCCTTCGTCGAGACGAGATCCTCGAGCTCGCCGAGCACATCGTTGGTCTGGCGGCGACCGCGTTCGATCAGGCTGGCGACGAGGTCCTGGGCGTCGTCGGCGGTGACACGGCCGCGGCTGACCGCGTCGTTGAGCGCGTCCTCGATCCGCTCGCGCGTGAGCATCACCATCCCGAGCGGGTCGATCAGGCCGTGAAGCGCCTCGCGCAGGTCGCCGACGCCGCCGGCCGGGGCCTTCTTCGAACTACCGCCCGTCTTGCGTCCCGCGCCGTCGCGCCCTTGCTCCGCCATCTGAACTGCCTCCTGGTCCGAGTCGGTTCGCCGGTCTGCGAAGGGACTATCGCAGGCCGAACGAGGCGACGACAGGGGCGTGGTCGGACAGCCGGATCGCCAAACCGCCGGGCCCGGGGACCTCTCGGTCGGCGGCCGGCAGGGCAGCGGGCGGATCGATCACGTCGAGCGAGCGGGCGAGCAGGTGGTCGATCGCGCCCGGTCCGGTCGGGGGCGCCAGCTCGAAGCGGTCGCGCAGGTCGTCGAACGCCGCGCGGTGGTCACGTGGACGGAGGTTGAGGTCGCCGCCGAAGACGAGTGGGTCGCCGCCTGCCCACGCGCTGGCCAGCTCGGCGGCGTGTAGCGCCTCGTCAGGGCCCCGGCCGGTGGATGGCACCGACAGGTGCATGCAGGCGACGACGAGCCGGCGGTCCCCGGGCAGTGCCAGCCGCGCCAGCGCGACGCGCCGGCGCTCAGGCCATGTCGCGAGCGTCTCGGTCCGCGTCGCGACGATCCGCGCCGGCGGGCGGACGAGCAGCATGTTCGAGCCGCCCTCGTTCGAGCCGATCAGGTCCGGGTTCCAGTCCGCGATCCGGGCGCGCAGCGGCGCGAGCGAGTTGCGCGACGTGAGGTCGCGGAACCCCGCGGCGCCGGTCGCCTGCTCGAGGCCGGACAGCCAGCGCGGCGGCGCCTCCTGCAGGAGCGCGACGTCCCAATCCCAGCCGGCGAGCTTGGCGGCGAACCCGGCGCGCAGCGAGCGGTTGACCTGGACGTGCGTCGCGTCGCGCTCCGAGTGGCACAACAACTTCGAGCGCCAGGTCAGCAGTCCGCCGTTCGGCGGGTGGTCGCGCCCATGGAAGAGGTTCCAGGTGAGAAGCCGCAATACGATGCCGGGGTGACTCGTCATTTCCTGACCGGCGCCGAGCTTACGCGCGGCGAGCTGAACGCACTGATCGCCCGCGCCGCCGAGCTGAAGGCGGACCGGCTGGCGTCGGACGCGCTGGCCGGCAAGAGCGTCGCGCTGGTCTTCGAGGCCCCGTCGACCCGGACGCGCGTGTCGTTCGAGGTCGGCGTCGCCGAGCTGGGCGGCACGCCGGTCGTGCTGCGCGGCGACGAGCTCCAGCTCTCACGCGGCGAGTCGCCGCGTGACACGGCGATGGTGCTGTCGCGCTTCGTCCACGCGATCGGCATCCGCACCGGCGACCACGCGCCGCTCGAGGAGCTGGCCCAGTTCGGAACCGTGCCCGTCGTGAACATGCTCACGCGCGACCACCACCCGTGCCAGGCGCTCGCCGACCTCCTGACGCTGCAAGAGCGGTTCGGCACGCTCGACGGGCTGCGGCTCGCCTACGTCGGCGACGGCAACAACGTCGCGGCGTCGCTGATGGTGCTCGGCGCGAAGGCGGGTGTTGATGTCGTGGTCGCCAGCCCGGCGGAGCTCGCCCCGGCACCGGCCGCGGTCGAGCTCGCCCGCGCGGGTGCCGAGGGCTCGGGCCGCGCGACCGTGACGACCGATCCGCTGGAGGCGGCCGCCGGCGCGCACGCCGTCTACGCCGACGTCTGGGTCAGCATGGGCGACGACCCCGGCGAGGCCGCCGCGCGGCGCGAGACGCTCGCCCCCTACCGGGTCGACGACGCACTGCTGGCCGCGGCGCGCGACGACGCGATCGCCCTGCACTGCCTGCCAGCCCACCCTGGCGAGGAGATCACCGCCGACGTGCTCTACGGCCCGCGCTCCGCCGTCTGGGATCAGGCCGAGAACCGGCTGCACGCCCAGAAGGCGCTGCTCGAGCTGCTGGTCTCCTCCTGATCTGACGCCTGCCGCCAGCGGGAGTACGCTGGTCGAACCCGTTCAGAGGAGGTCCGGTATGAAGCAGTTCCTTGCAGTGACGAGTGCCTGTCTGGCCCTCGGCCTGGTGGCCGTCGGTTGCGGCGGAGATGACGACGGCGACTCGGGCGACAGCGGCAACGCGACGACTACCGAGCAGACGGCCACAACCGAGAAGCCGGCCTCCGGCGGCGGCGCGACGGCCGGCAAGCAGGTCGCGGTCGAGATCGTCGACATCGACTACGACCCGAAGAGCGAGACGGTCAAGAAGGGCGCGACCGTCAAGTGGACGAACACCGGCAACCTGCCGCACACGGTCACGAAGGACGGCGGTCCCGGACCGGACTTCGACTCGGGCACGCTGCAGCCGGGCGACACCTACGAGCAGACCTTCGACGCTCCGGGCAAGATCGACTACCTCTGCACGATCCACTCCGGCCAGACCGGCTCGATCACTGTCCAGTAGTCCCGCGCTAACGGCGTAGGCCGAAGCCGCGCAGCAGCATCAGCGCCTGCTCCCCCCAGCCACCACGGGCGGGGAGCAGGCCGAGCTGCGTCGCGCCATCGTAGAGGTCGAGGAAGCCACGGGCGCGGCGAACGCGCCCGTCGGTCAGCTCGAGGTAGTGCAGGCCGTGGAGCGTCACGAAGCGGTCGGTTGCCGGCAGCATCGCGAGCGGCCCGCGGTTGGTCCCCGCCAGCTTCCAGGGAACGCAGGCGTGCTCGCCGCGCACGAGCGGCGGCGCGGTCTGCTCGACGGCAGCGTCGGGGAAGGCATCACGCAGCTTGGCGGCGTGGGCCTCCAGCTCGGCCAGCCCGACCAGCGGCTGCGCGGCGAGCGGGTCCTCGTAGGTCAACTCGGCGCTGCAGCAGGCGGCGAAGCCACCGTCGGTCGTCCAGGCGGCCGTCCAGTCCGCGGCGAGCCGGTCGATCGCGGTCTGCTCGGGAAGGTTCTCGGCGCTCACGTCAGCTCGGCGACGCCCTCGACCGGGCTCGACGCCTCACCGTAGAGCCGGCGCGGGATGCGGCCGGCGTGGCGGGCGGCGTAGCCGGCCTCGACCGCCTTGCGCATCGCCGTCGCCATCGCGGCCGGGTCCTGGGCGCGCGAGACGGCGCTGGCGAGCAGCACCGCGTCGCAGCCGGCCTCCATCGCCAACGCGGCGTCGGAGGCCGTTCCGATTCCGGCGTCGAGGATCACCGGGACCCGCGCGGCCTCGACGATCAGGCGCAGGTTGTAGGGATTGGCGATGCCCATGCCGCTGCCGATCGGCGATCCGAGTGGCATCACCGCGGCGCAGCCGGCGTCCTCGAGCCGGCGGGCGAGGATCGGGTCGTCGCTGGTGTAGGGCAGGACCTTGAAGCCGTCGGCGACGAGCTCCTCGGCGGCTGTGAGCAGCTCGGAGGGATCGGGCAGCAGCGTCTTGTCGTCGCCGATCACCTCGAGCTTCACCCACTCGGTCTCAAGTGCCTCACGGGCGAGCTTGGCCGTGGTGACGGCATCGCGCGCGGTGAAACAGCCGGCGGTGTTCGGCAGCACGAAGCAGCCACAGTCGTCGAGCACCTCGAGGATCGAGCCACGCGAGGCCGGGTCGACCCGGCGCAGCGCGACGGTTGCCATCTCCGCACCGGATGCGCGCACGGCCTCGCGCATCGAATCGAGGCTGCGGAAGCCGCCCGTGCCGATGATCAGGCGCGAGTCGAAGGCGCGGCCGGCGATCTCGAGAGCGCTCACGGTCTCATCCTCCCTGAACCGCCTGCAAGACCTCGACGCGGTCCTCGGAGGTCAGCGCGCGCGACGCCCAGCTGCTGCGCGGGACGACCTCGCCATCGATGGCCGCGGCGACGCCCCGGCCGTCGGCTGGCGCCCCAACCGCCTCGACGGCGTCGGCGACCGTTGCGCCCGCCGGCAGCTCGCGCGGCTCGCCGTTGAGTGTCACGGTCACCGTCACACCCGCACCCCACCGTGGAAGCGGTCGGCGGCGAACGGGCGGAAGGCCTCCGGCAGCTCGCCGTCAGAGAGCAGCGCGGCGATCGCGCGCCCGGTCGCCGGGGCGAGGATCACGCCGTTGCGGTGGTGGCCGGTCGCCCACAGCAGGCCCTCGATCGCGCCCGGCCCGATCGCCGGCGCGTTGTCGGGGGTTCCCGGCCGCAGACCCGCACGGGCCGCGACCAGCTCGAGCTCGCCGGCGTCCGGCAGCACCTCCCAGGCCGCCTCGAGCAGGCGGTGGACGCCGTCGGCGGTGATGGCGGTGTCGAAGCCCTGCTCCTCCTGGGTGGCCCCGAGCACGACGCGGCCGTCGGGACGCGTGACGAGATAGCAGCGCGGGGTGCGGACGATGTGGCGGGCCGGCGGCCGATAGCCGCGCCGTACGCGCAGCTCGAGCAGCTGCCCCTTGACCGGACGGACCGGCGGCGCCGAGGCCTCGGTGGCGAGCGCTCCCTCCGCGCTCCAAGCGCCGGCGGCGACGAGCACCGCCGCCGCGGGAATCGTCTCGCGCTCGTCCAATCCGGCGACGCGCAGCTGGTGGGGATCGGACTCCCCGTCGACGGGGACGACCTCGACCCCGCCGACGCGCCCGCCGGCCGTGTCGATGCCGGTGACCTCGAGGCCGGTGCGCAGCTCGCCGCCCGCGGCGGTGAACGCGAACGCGAGCGCCCGGACGACCGCTGCGGGATCGGCCTGGCCGTCCTGCGGCGCGTAGATCGCCCCGCCGATCCGCGGCGAGAGCGCGGGCTCGCGCTCGCGCGCGGCGCGCGGCGGCAGCCACTCGGCGTCGAGGCCGAGCTCGACCTGGAAGGCGTGCAGCCGGCGCAGCTCCTCGGCGTCGTCGCGGTCGGCGGCGACGACCAGCGCGCCGCAGTCGGCGTAGCCGGTCGGCAGCGCGGTCAGCTCCTCGAGCTCGGCGGCGAACGCCGGCCACTGGGCGCGCGCCTGGAGGTTGAGCGCCAGCAGCGGCTGCTCGCCGAAGGTCGCCTCGGTCACCGGGGCGAGCATTCCGGCGGCGACGCCGGACGCGCCCGCGCCGGGTAGCTCGCGCTCGACCACGAGCACGGACATCCCGGCCTGGGCGCAGCGCCAGGCACAGCTGAGGCCGATCGCCCCGGCGCCGACCACTACGAGGTCGTAAGCGCGTTCCATCGCCTACAAGGTACCCCTGTAGCGCTTCGCTCCTCTGCGAGGATGGCGAGAATGAGGACGGCAGCGGAAAGACGCGAGCGGCTCGCCCAGGCGCGCCTCTATCTCGTCACCGACGGCGGCATGGACGACGGCGCGCTCGACTCGGCGCTCTCCGGCGGCGTCGACATGGTCCAGCTGCGTGACCCTGAGCTCGACGACGCGGCTCTGCTCGCGCGCGCCGCGGTCTGGCGCACGCTCTGCGACATCCACGGCGCCCTGTTGTGGATCAACGACCGGCCGGATCTCGCGCTGCGGGCCGACGCCGACGGCGTCCACGTCGGGCAGGACGACATGTCGGTCGCCGAGGCGCGCGCGGCCGGCGGACCGGACCTGCTGGTCGGGCTGTCAACGCATAGCCCCGAGCAGCTCGAAGCGGGCATCGACGCCGGCGCCGACCAGCTCAGCGTCGGTCCCGTCTGGGAGACCCCGACCAAGCCCGGGCGCCCCGCGACCGGGCTCGACTACGTCCGTGCGGCAGCGGCGCTGCGGCCGCCACAGCCTTGGTTCGCGATCGGCGGCATCGACGGCGGCAACGTCGACGAGGTGGCTGCGGCCGGGGCCGAGCGGGTCGTCGTGGTCCGCGCGATCCGCGAGGCCGCCGACCCCGGCGCCGCGGCAGCCTTCCTGCGCGCCGGACTCGAGGAGGCCAGCCTTGGCGCAACGCAGTAGCCGCAAGCGCCGTAAGGAACGGCAGCGCGCCGCGACGGCGGCCGACGAGTCCGTCGCCAACGGCGCCAGCGCCGCCCCGGAGGAGAGCGGCGAGGACCGGATGGCGCGCGGCTATGCCCGCGGGCGCGCCAAGGACGAGGCCGCTCGGGCGGCGCTGAAGCCGCTGGGCCAGAACGAGCGGCCGCTCCCCGTGACGATCGCCGCGCTGCTCGCCTTCGCGCTCGGCGCGGCGAACTTCATCTCCTGGATCGCCGGCCTCGAGGTCCAGGGCGAGCAGCCGGCGCTGCTCGGGATCGCCATCTACTCCGGCCTGATGTTCACCGTCGCCTACGGCTGCTTCCGCATGCGCTACTGGGGCGTGCTCGGGATGGAGGCGGTGCTCGCGCTCGCGCTGGTGATCTTCGGCGTGCTGCTGACCCGCGCCGAGAGCGTCGTCGCGCTGCTGATCGCCCTGGTGGTGATCGCGGGAGCGGGAACGCTCTTCTGGAAGCTCGTCAAGGTGATGGCGCGGATCCAGATGCCGGAGCGCCCTGGCCAGGACCGCTGAGGCCGCTTGGATAGTCTGGCCCGCATGCCTGACTCCTCCTACGACTGCATCGTTATCGGCTCTGGGCCAGGCGGCTATGTCGCCGCGATCCGCGCCGCGCAACTCGGCATGAAGACCGCCGTCGTCGAGCGCGCCGACACCGTCGGCGGTCGCTGCCTCAACGAGGCGTGCATCCCGGCGAAGGCCGTCCTGCGCGCCGCCGAGGCCTACAAGGAGGTCACCACCGCCGACCGCTTCGGCATCACGACGGGCGACGTCAGCTTCGACTTCGCCGGCGCGGCGGGTCACCGCGACAAGGTGATCGAGACGATGGTCGGCGGCGTCGGGATGCTGCTCGACAAGAACAAGGTCGAGGTCATCAAGGGCCACGGCTCGCTGACCGAGGACGGCAACGTCAAGATCGGCGGCTCGTTCGACGGCCAGGAGATCGAGGCCGGCAAGGTCGTGCTTGCGACAGGCACGGTCGCGAAGCCGCTGCTCGGCCTGCAGTTCGGCGGCCGGATCCTCGACACCGCCGCCATGTGGCTGACCGACGCCCAGCCGAAGCGGCTCGCCGTGATCGGCGCCGGCGCGTCGGGCACCGAGGTCGCGTCGGCGTTCGGCCGGCTCGGGACCGAGGTGACGCTGATCGAGGCGCTCGACCAGATCCTGCCGCTCGAGGACAAGGACGCGGCGCGGGCCTGCGCGCGCGAGATCGCCAAGCAGAACGTGAAGATCGTCACAGGCGCCAACGTCGAGTCGGCCGAGGACACCGGCGACGCGGTGAAGATGACGATCAACGGCGAGGAGCAGGAGTTCGACCTGCTCTGCATCGCCGCCGGGCGCGGCACCGACATCGAGGGCCTCGGGCTCGACGAGGCCGGCGTCAAGACCGACGAGCGCGGCCTGATCGTGGTCGACGGCGCGCTGCGCACGTCGAAGGAGAACGTCCACGCGATCGGCGACCTGGTGCCCGGTCCGGCACTCGCCCACAAGGCCTCCGACGAGGGGATCATCGCCGTCGAGGACGCGGCCGGCCTGCCGACGCATCCGATCGACTACGACTACATCCCGCGTGTCACCTTCTGCTCGCCGCAGGTCGCGAGCTTCGGCCTGACCGAGGCCCAGGCCAAGGAGGCCGGTCACGACGTCGCGGTCGGGAAGATCCCGATGGGCGCCGTCGGCGCGCCGACGGTCTACGGCGACCGCACCGGCCTCGTCAAGATCGTCGGCGACAAGAGCTACGGCGAGATCCTCGGCGCGCACATCGTCGGTCCGAAGGCGGCCGAGCTGATCCAGGAGCTGGTCGTCGCGCGCGACCTCGAGGGCGGCTACCCCGAGCTCGCACGCTCGATCCACCCGCATCCCGCGTTCGCCGAGACGATTCTCGAGGCCGCTCGCGCGACCGACGGCTGGCTGATTCACGGTTAAGGGGGGCATGTAGCGCGCAGACGTCCCTTGGTGGGGAGTGCACCCCACCGAAGGAGACGTCGTGTCGCGCCTCGCCTGCCTCGCCGCCGTACTCATCCTCGCCGCCCTCGCCGCGGCCCAACCCGCTGCGGCCGGCACCTACACGGTCCGTCAGTGCGACTGGGCTGCCGGCAACGGCCACCACGACTTCGTCTGGCAGTCGGCGGGCGTGCCGACCGTCGACCAGTACGCCGGCAGCGGCTGCGGCGAGTTCGGGCTGGCGGTACGCAACGGCGGTGGCGGGACTGAGCGGACCTACCCGTCGGGGGCCTACGGAGGCTGGTTCGCCTACGCCCCCAGCGGCACCGTCTTCACGGGCTTCTCGGGCGCGTTCGGCGCGCTCGAGGGCTGCTGCGTCAGCGGCATGACGAGCTACGCAGAGGCGACCCAGCAGCAGGACGGCCAGGGCGGTCGCGCCTACCTGTTCCAGGGGCATCTGGGCAACCTGACCTGGGAGGCGCCGTCGGGATTGACCGGTCCGGTCGGGCGCGGCTGGAGCTCGTCGACGAGCGGCTTCGAGGCACGCCGCATTGGCTTCCACCTGCGCTGCGGCCCGGGCTTCTCGTGCTCGCAGGGCCGCTACGGGGACCTGCGGCTGCGCGGCCGCTCGTTCGACTTCACGCTACGCGACGACGCCCCGCCGGCGATCGGCGACGCCAGCGGATCGCTGCTGCACGGTGGCTGGCTGCGCGGGAGCCGCACGCTGTCCTTCCCCGCACACGACACCGGCGGTGGCCTGAGCGGCGTCGAGGCTGCCTTCGACGACGGGACGTTGCTGCGGTCGCCGTCGAGCTGCACCGTCATCGCCGGCCGTTACGCCCGCCTGCAGCCATGCCCGGTGGGACGGACCGGCGAGTGGACCGTCGACACCGCGCGCCTGCCCGACGGTGTCCGCCAGCTGGAGCTGAGCGCCACCGACGTCGGCGGCGCGACGGTGCGAAAGACGTACGCGGTCGACATCGACAACCACGCGCCGGCGATGCCGCGCGACGTCGCCGTGGCGGGCGGCGACGGCTGGCGGAACGCCAACAGCTTCGAGCTGGGCTGGGCCAACCCCGGCGGCCAGCACGCGCCGATCGACCGCGCCCGCTGGCGGGCCTGCCCGGCGAGCACGGGCATCGCGGGCGGCGCCAGCTGCGTTGACGGGGAGCGCACCGCGACCGGCGTGACGGCGACCGGGCCGATCGCACTGCCCTCGGCCGGCGAGTGGGACGTCGGCGTCTGGCTCGAGGACGCGGCCGGCAACGCCGATTCGGAGACGGCGTCGTCGCCGCGCCGCCTCCGCTACGACCCCGACCCGCCGGCGCTGCGCTTCCTGCCAGTTCACGCGGCGACACCGGAGCGCTTCGACGTAGCGGCCCATGACCTCTCCGGGCTGGCGAGCGGGACGGTCGAGCTGCGCCGTTACGGGTCGGACCACTGGCTGTCGCTGGAGACCGAGCGCGAGGCAGACCGGCTCGTCGCGGTGCTCGACGAGCGCCGCGCCGCGGGCGGCGGCGTCTTCGACGTGCGCGCCCGTGCGGTCGACCGGGCCGGCAACGAGGCGGTCACCTACGGCGGCAGCCGCACCCTGCGCGAGCGGGAGGCGGCGCTCCCGTCGCGACCGAAGCCGCGGCCCCGGGCGAAGGTGACGATGGTGGCTCGCGCGGCGGCGCGGCACCATTCGCGTGCGGGCAGGCGCCAGAGCCGCCGCTGGACGCGTGGCGTGCGGCGGCTCGCCGTCGCCGGCGGACGGCCGCTGCTGTTCCAGGGCCGTGTCGGCCGACCGGTTCCGCGCCACGGCAAGCTGGTCGAGGTCCAGGCCCACTTCCGTGGCCGCTGGCGGACGATCTCGGCCGTCCGCACTCGCCGCGACGGCCGCTGGCGGTTCCGCTACGTCTTCCGCACCACTGGCCGAGCGACCAGCTACCGGCTGCGGGCGCGCGTCCCGGTCGAGGCCGGCTATCCGTTCGCGGCGGGCGTCTCGCGACCGGTGCGCGTTACGGTGCTGCCCGGATGACCGACAACCGTCCCGTCTTCTACTACGACCTCGCATCGCCCTACGCCTGGCTCGCCGCCGAGCGGATCCACGAGGTGATGCCCGTAACGCCGATCTGGCAGCCGATCCTGCTCGGCGGGATCTGGCAGCAGACGGGCGGCTCGTCGTGGTCGCTGACCGACGCCCGCGAGGAGGGGATCGCGGAGGTCGAACGGCGGGCGCGCGAGTACGGGCTGATGGAGGTCCGCTGGCCCGAGCAGTGGCCCGCCAACTCACTGCTGGCGATGCGCGCCGCGACCTTCGCGCAGCAGGCGGGGCGGGCAGTGGCGTTCTCACTGGCGGCGTTCCGGCAGGCGTTCTGCGCCGGCCGCGACCTCTCCGAGCTCGACAACGTGCTGATCGCCGCGGCGGCCTGCGAGCTACATCCGAAGGCCGTGACCAAGGGCGTCGAGAGCAAGTCGGTCAAGGACCGGCTGCGCGCCGCGACCGACGAGGCCGCGGCCCGGGGCGTCGTCGGCGTCCCGACAGTCGCGGTCGGCGACGAGCTGTTCTGGGGCGACGACCAGCTCGAAGCGGCGGCCGCAGCCGCCGCGGAGAGCTACGACACGGCCTCGTAGCGCCAACCGTTGCACCGGACGCGCATTGGCTCTTAGTATTCGCCGCCATGCGCACTCGATACCTGATCGCCTGCGGGCTCGCCGCCCTGTCCCTGACCGTCGTCACCGGCTGCGGGGATGAGACCGAGACCGCGACCTTCACCGTCGAGGCGCCGCCGGCAGGTAGCGCCGACTCCGCGGCCGCCGAGGAGGAGCCGGTCAGCTCCGGCAAGAAGCCGAAGGTGACCGTGCCCGACGGCGCGCCGCCGAAGAAGCTGGAGATCAAGGACCTCAAAGAGGGCACCGGCAAGGCCGCGAAGGCCGGCGACGATCTGACGATGGACTACGTCGGCGTGTCGTACTCAACCGGCAAGGAGTTCGACAGCTCGTTCTCGGCCGGCCAGCCGCTCGAGTTCACGCTCGGCCAGGGCCAGGTGATTGCCGGCTGGGACGCGGGCATCGAGGGCATGAAGGTCGGCGGACGGCGCGAGCTGATCATCCCGCCCGACCAGGCCTACGGCGCCCAGGGCTCCCCGCCGAGCATCAAGCCGAACGAGACGCTGGTCTTCGTCGTAGACCTGCTCGCGATCAACTAACCGCATACCGGGGGCTGCTCCCCCGAACGTCTGGAAAGCCAGACGGCGCTCTTTCGTGGCCAGCGGCCGTCGCTAGGGTGTTGCGCAGATGGCGACCAAGGACTCAGCGGGCGGCCGCGGCCCCGATTCGACCGGTGTCGAGACCGCGACGCACCCCCTCCCCGAGCGAGCGGTCTGCGAGCAGATCCTCGCTCGCATGCAGCTGATCCGCCGCTTCGAGGAGCGCGCCGGCGAGATGTACGCGAAGGCGAAGATCGGCGGCTTCCTGCACCTCTGCATCGGCGAGGAGGCGACGGTCGTCGGCTCCGAGCAGGCGATGCGCGACAGCGACTACCTGCTCTCGACCTACCGCGAGCATGGCCACGCGCTGGCGCGCGGCACCTCGCCCGGCGCCGTGATGGCGGAGCTGTTCGGCAAGGTCGACGGCTGCTCCGGCGGACGCGGCGGCTCGATGCACCTCTTCGATGTCGAGCGGCGGCTGCTCGGCGGCTACGGGATCGTCGGCGGCAACCTGCCGCTGGCGGCCGGCGTCGCGCTCGCCTCCGACTACGAGGGCACCGACGACGTGACGCTCTGCATGTTCGGCGACGGCGCCACGAACCAGGGCACGTTCGGCGAGACGATGAACCTCGCCGCGCTCTGGAAGCTGCCGATCGTCTTCATGGTCATCAACAACCAGTTCGGGATGGGGACGGCACTCGAGCGCCACTCGGCCGTCACCGACCTGTCGCGCAAGGCGGCGGGCTACGGCGTGCCCGGCAGCCGCTGCGACGGCATGGACGTGCTCGACGTCGAGCGGTGTGTCGGGGCGGCGCTGGAGAAGGCGCGCGTCGACCGCGAGCCGCAGCTCGTCGAGGCCGTCACCTACCGCTACCGCGGCCACTCGATGTCCGACCACGAGGAGTACCGGACCAAGG
>CAZVRI010000033.1:7442-34303 GCA_964629855.1 uncultured Thermoleophilaceae bacterium | reverse complement strand
ACGGCAGCCAGACGCGCAGCTTCTGTTACGTCGACGACCTGATCCGCGGCATCGTGGCGCTCGCCGAGTCGGACATCCACGATCCGGTCAACATCGGCAATCCGAGCGAGATGTCGCTGCTGGAGATGGCCAACCTGATCGTCGAGCTGACCGGCGCCCGTTCGGACATCCACTTCGAGCCGTTGCCGGTCGACGATCCTCAGGTACGTCAGCCGGACATCACCCGTGCCACCGACCTGCTCGGCTGGACGCCGGCGGTCGAGCTGCGCGACGGCCTGCGCCAGACGATCGACCACTACTCGCAGTCGCTCGGCCTGCCGGCTAGTTAGCGACCAGCTCCGCCAGCCGGGTGTGGCGGCGGAAGGCGTCGGCGCGGCGTGCGGCGCGGGCGATCGCCTCGGGCTGGCCGACCAGCACGCACGCCTGCTTGGCGCGCGTGATCGCGGTGTAGAGCAGGTTGCGCGACAGCATGCCGCCGTAGGCGGAGTGGACCGGGATCACGACGACTGGCATCTCGCAGCCCTGCGAGCGGTGCACGGAGATCGCGTACGCGGGGCGGAGCCAGCGCACCGCTCCCGGCGGGATCTCGACGGTGCGGCCGTCATCGGCCTCGACGAGTAGCCGCTCGTCGTCCTCGTCGGCGCCGGTCGCGATCGCGATCTGCCCGTTCATCAGCCCGGTCTCGTAGTCGTTGCGGGTCTGGATCAGCTTGTCGCCGACGCGGAAGTCGCCGTCGAGCAGCTCGGCGCCGTCGGGGTTCAGCGCGGCGCGTAGGCGCTCGTTGAGCGCGTCGATGCCGAGCGCCCCGCGGTAGACCGGCGACAGCACCTGGACGTCGCGGATCGGGTCGACCTCATAGTGGGTCGCGAGCCTGCCGGTTGCCAGGTCGACGACGGTGTCGGCGGCATCCACGTCGGCGTCGCGCCGCATCACGAAGAAGTCGTGCTCCTGATCGCCCTCGGGCTTGCCGCGCGGCTGCTCGCCGTGGCGCACCGCGTGGGCGGCGCTGACGATCATCGAGCGCGCCGACTGGCGGAAGACGTGCGACAGCCGCGTCACCGGCACGGCGCCGGACTCGATCAGATCGGCGAACGGCTTGCCGGCGCCGATCGGCGGCAGCTGGTCCGCATCGCCGACCATCACGACGGCGGTGTCGTCGGATACCGCGTCGAACAGCATCCGTGCGACGTCGAGGCTGAGCATGCTCGACTCGTCGACGACGAGCAGGTCGCACTCGATCGGGAAGCTGGGTCCGCGCAACGGCCCCTCCTGCGGGATCCACTCGAGCAGCCGGTGGATCGTCGTCGCGGGGTGGCCGGTCGCCTCCTCGAGCCGCCGCGCGGCGCGACCGGTCGGAGCGCAGAGCGCGAGCGCGAGATCCGCGCGCTCGGCGAGCCGCGCGATCGTGCTGACGAGCGTCGTCTTGCCAGTGCCCGGCCCGCCCGTGACCACCGACAGCCGTCGCTCGAACGCCGCCTCGACAGCGCCGCGCTGCTCGTCGGTCAGTTCCTCGACGGCCTCCGCGAGCCAGTCGGGGTGGGGGGTGGCAGCCGCGCCGGCAAGGCCGCTGAAGTCGTCGGCGAGCGCGGCCTCCGCCTCCCAGGTTGTCGGCAGGGCGGCGCGGTCGCCTTCGACGGCCAGTGCGTGCGCGGCACCCAGATCCTCGATCAGGCCGTCCGGCAGCGGTCCGACGAGCTCGGCGGCCGATCGCCGGAGCTCGCTGAGCGGCAGGTAGGTGTGGCCGTTGCGGCGCTCGGCGGTCTGCAGGACGTGGACGAGCGCGGCGCGGTAGCGGCTGGGGGAGTCGTCGGCGACGCCGTGGGCGCGCGCGATCGCGTCTGCCGTCTCGAAGCCGATGCCGTGCTCCTCGGTCAGGCGGTAGGGGTCGCTGCGCACGATTCCGACGGCACTGGGCCCGTGGCGCTCGTGCAGCGGCGCCGCGAGCCAGCCCGCGCCGTGCGGGGCGAGCAGGATGTAGAGGTCGCGCAGCGCACGGCGCTCGCGCCAGGACTCGGCTGCCGCCGCGGCGGAGCTGGCGCTCATCCGCGGCAGCGCCGCGAACGCCGCGTCCGGGTCGGCGTCGATCTGCTCGAGCACCGTCGGGCCGTGCCGATCGATCAGCTGCTTGGCGCGGCGCTTGCCGATCCGGCTGATCGTCGTCAGGTACTTGAGCGCGCCGGCCGCGTCGTCGGGGTCGAGCTCGTAGGCCGCCTCCGCCTGGACCTGGAGCCCGTAGCGGTCGTGCTCGGCCCAGCGGCCCACGACGCGCGCCCGATCGCCCTCCGACAGGTGCGCCACCGGTCCGGCGACGGTGACGTCGTCGCCGTCCGGCGCCTCGACCGACAGCACCGCGAAGCCGCCGTCGGGCGCTGCCCAGCGGACATGGCGGACGCGGATCTCCGCGTCGAATCCGTCCTCGAGCAGATTGGGCATACTCGAATGGTGATGAGTTCCCCGGAGGCGAAGAACCTCGAGGCGATCTCGAAGGCCATCGACCGGCACGAGCTCGCCTGCGAGTACCCGACCTTGGCGATCCTGATGAACCCGTTCGAGGTCGAGCGGCTCGGCTGGGACGAGATCCGCGGGGTTCCCGTGCGCGCCGACGAGAAGATCGGCACCGGACGTTTCGAGATCCTCTGCGCCGGCGACGGCGAGGAGCCCGAGCTCGAGGAGTCGGTCGAGGCGATCGCCGAGGAGGCACGCCCGCTAGTCGTGCCCGTCGGTAGCCCCAACTAGTAGCTAGTCTCCCGGCCCGTGGCGAAGCGGCGCGTCAACCCTCCCGTAGAGCAGCTCTACGCGAAGCGGCACAAGATCTTCGCCGTGATGATGATCGGGTGGGCGATGAGCCTGCTCGACGTCTCGATCGTCAACGTCGCGGTTCCGGAGCTGCAGCGTGAGCTCGACACCGACGTCAACTCGATCACCTGGGTCGTCAACTCCTACAACCTCGCGTTCGCGGCGCTGCTGATCGCGTCCGGCAAGCTCGCCGACCAGTTCGGCCGCCGCCTCTTCTTCATCATCGGCATGAGCGTCTTCACTGTTGGTTCGCTCCTCTGCGCCATCTCGCCCTCGGCGGACGTGCTGATCGCCTCGCGTGTGGTCCAGGGCGCCGGTGCGGGCATCCTGGCGCCGCTCGGTTTCGCGATCACCGCGGCCGCCTTCCCGATCCAGGAGCGCGGCAAGGCGCTAGCGATGATTGCCGTCGTCGCGCTCGTCGCCTCGGCTTCCGGGCCGGCGATCGGCGGCGCGATCGTCGAGTTCTTCAGCTGGGAGTGGATCTTCATCGTCAACATCCCACTCGGCATCCTGGGCATCGTGCTCGCGCGCCGGATCTGGCCCGAGACCTACGACCTCGACGCCGACCCGCGGATCGACTACCTCGGCATGTCCTTGCTCGCGCTGGCGGTCTTCTGCCTGACCTTCGGTCTCGCCGACGCCAACCACCGCGGCTGGACAGACGGCCTGACGCTGTTCCTGCTCCAGTCGTCGCTGCTGCTCGGAATCGCCTTCGTCCTGTCCCAGCGCCGCGACGGCGCGATGATCACGCGCAGCCTGCAGACCAACAAGCAGTTCGTCGGGGCGAACATCGCGATGCTGCTGTTCGCCGCGGGCGGGCTCGGCGCGATGCTGCTGATCTCGCTGACGTTCGTGAACCTCTGGGGCTTCACGATCTTCGAGTCGGCGCTGGCGCTGCTACCGATCCCGATCACCGGCATCCTGGTCTGGCCCCGCGTCGCCAAGGCTGCCGACAGCGCGCCGCCGCGCCAGCTCGCCGCGCCGGCGCTGCTGCTGATGGCGATCGGCCTGCTCTGGTTCTCGTTCACCCCATCGCTGTGGGAGGGCTGGACCGACTACCTGATCGTCCTGCCCGGCCTGATCCTGATCGGCGTCGGTATGGGCACCGGGTTCCCGACGATCAACGTCGGCGCCATGGGTGCCGTTCAGGGGCAGGAGCTCGGTCTCGCGTCCGGCATCCTCAACACGGCGCGGCAGCTCGGAGTGGCGGTCGGCGTCGCGCTCCTGATCGCGACGTTCTCGCAGACGCTCCACTGGCACACCGAGTCGGCGGTCGACGATGTCGCCGACATGGCGCAGGAGTACCAGGTGCCTCCCGCGGTCTTCGGCTTCCTGATGCAGCGCGACATGGGGGTCTTCGCGGGCGGCGCGAGCAACCGCGTCGATCCGCGTCCCGGCTTCGACGAGGAGGTCTTCCGGCGCACGGCCGGGGCCGCGCGCAACTCGTTCGGTTGGGCCTACCGCATGGCGATGCTGCTGGTCCTGCTCGCGATCCCCTTCACCTTGACGATGCGACGGTCGCCCGCCCAGGCGCGGGCCGCCGCGATGGCCGCGATGCAGGCTGCCCAGCAGGCAGCCGAGCCCCGCGCTGGACCGGAGACGGGCGTCCGTCCCGGTCCTGCGGGGCCACAGCCCGCGAGTTAGGGTCCTCGCAGTACCGGGGGACCGCACTCGCACTGCATCTCGACCCTCAAGAGGAGGAAGCGATGAAGCTCATCGGAGTTGGATTCGGCCGTACCGGAACGATGTCGCTCAAGGGAGCACTCGAGCAGCTGGGCGCCAACCCCTGCTTTCACATGATCGACCTGATCATGGGGGAGAACAGGGAGCGCGACCTGCCCTACTGGCAGAAGATCGCCAACGGCGAGGACGTCGACTGGCACGAGGTCTTCGACGGCTGGGATGCGACGGTCGACTGGCCGGCAGCAGCCCGCTGGCGCGAGATCGTCGATGCGTTCCCGGATGTCCCGGTGCTGCTCAACTACCGCGACTTCGACGGCTTCTACAAGAGCTGTCAGCACACGATCCTCGCGGTCAAGCAGGCCGCGATGGCGGGCGAGCTGGAGCAGGACGCCAACCGCGAACCGCCGTCGCCGATCCTCTGGGAGGTCATCGAGAAGCTGATCTGGCAGGGCGACTTCCAGGGCCGCTTCGAGGACAAGGAGTGGGTGCGGCAGATGTACTACGACCGCATCGAGACGATCAAGAACGAGATCCCGTCAGACCGCCTGATCGTCTGGGAGCTCGGCAAGGACGGCTGGGGACCGCTCGCCGACGCGCTCGGCGTACCGGCGCCCGACGAGCCGTTCCCGCACCTCCACGACACAAACGAGTTCAGGGCTGAGTTCGGCCTGGCGCCCGTAGGCGCCTAGCCGCTACCGAGCGAGATCCGGGATCGGGCCGAGGTTCGGCTCGATCCCGTGCGTCTCGTGCGCCCGGAAGTTGCTGAACAGGCGGTGGTCCGGTCCGTGGTAGTCGGACGAGCCGGTCGCCAGTAGCCCGAGCTCAGCGCAGCGGTCCGCGAGCAGGCGGATCTGGTCCTCGGTGTGGGTGACGTAGAAGACCTCGACACCCTCGACGCCCGCCTCCTTGAAGCGGTCGATCAGCGCCAGCACCTCGTCGTCGTCCTTGACGTCCCAGAAGGGGTGGGCCCAGACGGCGATGCCGCCCGCGTCGTGGATCCAGCCGATCGCCTCAGCGACCGTTGGGTGCGAGCGCGCGACGTATCCGGGCGTGCCCTGGATCAAGTAGGCGGGGATGAAGGTAGAGACGTCGGCGCAGTTCTCCTCAGCGAGCCGCTCGGCGTTCGCCGGGTGGGCGATCACGCCGGCTGCAAGGTGGGGGCGGCCAACCGGCTTGCCGGCGGCGCGGCGCGCATCGACGTGGCTCGGGTCGATCTCGAAGCCGAGCTCCTGGAGTCGGTCGGACATCGCCTCGGCGCGGCGCTCGCGATCGCCACGCGCGTCGAGCAGCCGCTCCTGGAGGACGGCGTCGTTCTGGTCGACGCCGTAGCCGAGGACGTGCATGTCCTCGTAAGGGCCGTCGACGGCCGAGATCTCCGTCGCTGTGACGATCGGCACACCGTGATCGCGACCAGCGGCGAGCGCCTCGTCGACGCCGTCGACGGTGTCGTGGTCGGTCAGGGCCAGCAGCTCGACACCGGCGGCCGCCGCGTTGGCGACCACCTCCGCGGTCGGCAGCTCGCCGTCGGAGTGGATGGAATGCGATTGGAGATCGAATGTGGGAGCGGTCACGGGCGGCGACAATACAGGCGGCGGTCGGACCGCTTCCAGCCGCCGACCGCCGCTTCGCGCCCGCGCGACGGCTAGTCTGCGCCCTCGCATATGGCCCTCCAACCTCGATTGACTCGGCGGCGTGCGCTGCAGGCCGGCGGCGCCGGAGCGCTGGCGCTCGGCCTTGGCGCCTGCAACGACGAGCTCCAGCCGCAGATCAGTCATGCGGAGGACGCGCCGAACGTCGTCCTGATCGTCACCGACAGCACGCGCCGCGACTTCGTCAGCGCCTACGACGACGTCGATGCGCTCGCCGACACGCCGAACCTCGCAGCACTCGCCAAGGAGTCGCTGCTGTTCGAGCACGCGGTCCCGGAGGCGATGCCGACGGGCTGCGTCCGCCGCGCCCTGATCACGGGCATGCGCTCGTTCCCCTTCCGCAACTGGCAGGTGACGCCGAAGTTGCCCGCCGAGCCGGGCTGGAACGACATCTACCCGTACCAGCCGATGTTCACCGAGGTGATGTCGGAGGCCGGCGTCGAGACGGCGTACGTGACCGACAACCCGTTCCTCGTCGGGCCGCGCTTCGTCAACTTCCGCCGCACGCTGAACATGGCGCGGCCGGACTACTCGCAGGCCTCTTACCGCGCCTTCAACCGGCCGTTCAAGCGGCCGGCGGCGCGCAGTCAGATCGAGCGCTACCTGTTCCCGAAGTTGTCGGACTCGATCGAGGTCCAGCGGCTGCGCGAGTACGTCGGCTGGAACAACCTCTACCGCCGCCGCGAGAGCGACTACTCGGCCGCGCGCGTGCTGCGCAGCGCGATGGACGTCCTCGACGACCTCAAGGACAAGAAGCCGTTCTTCCTCGGCGTCGACGCCTTCGACCCGCACGAGTCGCTCGACCCGCCGCGCGTCTACATGTCGAAGTTCGCGCGGGTGATGGGCTCCGAGAAGCAGGGGATCATCCCGATCCAGCCCTGGGACACGCCTTACAGCCGCGTCTTCGACCTCGGCATCGACGAGGAGACGGTCGAGCGCGTGCGCCAGCTCTACGCCGCCGAGCTCACCTTCGTCGACCGCTGGATCGGCCGCCTGCTGAACAAGATGGACGACCTCGGCCTCATGGACAACACGGCCGTGATGTATCTCTCGGACCACGGCCTGACGCTCGGCGAGTACGGGCTGCTCGGCAAGCACGCCGCCTATCCGAACTGGCCGATCTACCGCGTGCCGTACATGATCCGCGAGCCGGGCGGCAAGAAGCTCGCGGGCGAGAAGAGCGAGTACTTCGCCTCCACGCACGACGTCGCGTCGACGCTGCTCGGCTTCCAGGGCATCCGTGCTCCGGGCCTGATGGACGGCGAGGACCTGTCGCGGCTGTTCGAGGGCAAGAAGCCCTACGAGGATCGCAAGTACTTCACCGCCTGCTACGCCCGCTACCTGATCTGTGGCGACGGGCGCTGGCTGCTGATCGCGCACAGCGAGAAGCGGCGTATTCGCCTCTTCGACACCCAGGCGGACCCAGGGGAGGTCACGAACCTCGCCGATCAGAACCCGGCCAAGGTCGAGGAGCTGTGGGCGATTCTCGAGCAGGAGGCCGGCGGGACGCTGCCGCAGTTCGGCGACGACGCGGTGATGGGCGGATGAGCAAGCGGCTGACGCGGCGTGGCCTGTTGGGCCGCGGCGGAGCGGTCGCGGGCAGCGCGGCACTCGGCGGCATCGCCGCTGGCGCCCTGACGGCAAGCGCCGCCCAGGCCCAGGAGGACGAGGACAAGCCGAATGTCGTCCTGATCGTCGCCAGCGGCATCCGTGCCGACAGCGTCGGCGCCTTCGACGGCGCCTTCGACGACAACCAGGTCGCCAAGACGCCGAACCTCGACGACCTCGCCGGCGACTCGCTGCGCTTCGAGCGCGCGGTGCCGGAGGCGATGCCGGCGGTGATCGCGCGGCGGGCGCTGGTGACCGGCAAGCGCTCGTTTCCCTACCGCGAGTGGCGGCGCCGCGACGGCTTCGCTCCCGTTCCCGGCTGGAACCCGGTCTACACCCGGCAGCCGCTGATCCAGCAGGCGCTCGACAGCGAGGGCGTCGAGACGGTCTGGATCACCGACAACCCGTTCTTCTCCGGTCCGCGCTTCGACGACTGGGTCGAGCGGACGACCGAGGTGAGCGCGGACGACTACCCGGTGCCGCCGGACCACGGCGAGAAGACACTCGGTCGCGAGCAGACCCAGCGCGAGGTCGAGCGGTACTTCGTCGGCAGCGTCGAGCGCAGCGCAGATGCGATGGACCGCGCCGTGAAGGTGGGCGAGCGCCAGCTCGAGCGGCTCAAACGGAGCGGCAAGCAGTTCTTCCTCACCGTCGACGCCTTCGACCCGGCGGAGGCGTACTACGCGCCGCGCGCCTGGACGCGCAACCTCGAGGTCAACCCCGACCTGGCCGCGCCGTTCAAGAACCGCAACTGGATCGTCTCCGCCGACATCAGCGACGAGACGGTGAAGACAGCCCGCGACGCCTACATGAAGGGTGTGGAGCAGGTCGACGGCGCGGTCGGCCGGCTGCTCGACAAGCTCGACGACCTCGACCTCTCCGACAACACGGTCGTCTGGTTTGTCAGCGACGGCGGCACGATGCTCGGCGAGCACGGCTGGATCGGCCGCGGAGCGCCCGGGACCTACAAGCACGCCTACTTCGTGCCGTTCCTGCTGCGCGATCCCAAGGGCCGCCGCTCCGGGAACTTCAGCTACTACTACGCCTCGACCCACGACGTGGCGCCGACGCTGCTGTCGATGATGGGCATCGACCGTCCCGGCCGGATGGACGGCGAGGACCTGACCGCGCTGCTCGACGACGAGGATCCGCCGAAGCGGCCCGCCTTCATGTGCGCATCGATCACCAAGATCGCCGTCGGCGATCCGCGCTGGCTGATGCTGATGGACATGGAGGGCGACGAGCGCGAGCTGCACGACTTCGACAACGAGGACTCCGACAACGAGGACGACGACGAGGAGAACGTGGTGCGCAAGCACCCGCCGGTCGTCGCCGCGCTCGAAAAGGTGCCGCTGGCCGCTGCCCAGGGGACCTATCCGAACTTCGACGACGAGTCCGCCGTCCGTCCGGCGCCCGAGGACGACGACAAGGACGACGACGGCATCGACGACAACGACGAGACCAACGACGCTCAGTCCGGCGAGACGCGCGACGCCGACCGCGACGATCTCGACTTCGACCAGAGCGGCTCGCGGGACCCCAACGCGACGGACATCCCGGACTCCGCCGCGCCGCCGACGGACACGACGGCCGCACCCGCGCCCAATCAGTAGTTCGCGGCTCCGCGCTGCGGGTTTCCACGTACTCCAATCCGCAGTCCGACGCGATGCGAAACGCGATCTCGTCGCCTACTCTGCTCCGAGATGGCCGCCTCGTTAGCTCAGATGACGCAATCTCGGCCAGCGGCCCGGTTGCGGGCCGACCATCCTCTTGCGGCAGAGAGCTCGCAGGTCTCCGACGGGGCGGTCATCGAGCGCTTGGTCCGAATGCGCACCGCCTGCCAGGCGCTAGCGCTCGAACTGGCCGGCGCCCGCCGTGAACTGAAGTCCACGCAGGCCGAGCTGCGGCGCCTGAAGCGGCGCCACGGCGAGGACTGACGACGGGCTGCTCGCCGAACTCCTCCTTGCCGCCGCTTGCGGGATTTCACGAAGCGACCGCGCAGTGGTCATACCGCTGGTCGAAAATAGGTATGACCAATGAGCGCCTACTAGCCCAACGCTAGAGGCAAACGGTCCGGAAAGCCGGATACCACCGCGTGTTGAAACTTAGGTATGCCTCTGGGGAGACGACCTAAGACACAGCCAGTGTGCATAGCTGTGTGCCACCGGGCGTAGCTCGGTACTGGTCCAAGGCTGCGACGCGCGCAGGTCGTCCAGCATGACATGAGGGTTGGTCTGAGATCGTGTTGAAGCGCATCCGTGCACGCCGTCGTGGCAACGGCCGCCTTGTCTCGTTCGTCGCTGTGCTGACCGTGATGGCTTTGCTGAGCACGGGGTTGGCGGTGGGGGCCGCTCAGCAGGGGAAGGTCCCGGAGTTCAGGCCTGTCGAGTCGCGGCCGCTGGAGGGGAAGGCGAGCGATCCGTTTGCTGCGGAGAAGGGGCGCGAGCAGTTTGCTGACGCCGTTCGGGATATGGAGGAGCGTGAGAAGCGCAAGGCTGAGCGTTTGGCGTCGCCCGAGGCTGTGAAGGAGCGGGCTGAGTCTCGGACTAGCTTTGTTGGGCTAGCGGATGGGTTGGCGATTGCCCTCTTGGAGGAGTCGTTTGGGAAAGACCTGGTGGGGACTGCACCGCCGGATTTGGATGATGTTGCTGCTGGGCGCGAGGTCCAGCGGTATGTCGATGACCGGACGGTTGTCTTGGCGGCTGATGAGAACCGTCCTGCTGTGCTGGTGGAGTTGCCTAGGGCTGCACGGGCGGAGAATGGGGAGGGGCGTAAGGTTCCGGTTGATCTCGCGGTCACGCGACGTGGCGGTGGGTTGCAGCCCGCTAACGCGGCTGCTGCGGTTGTGATGCCTGAGGCTCTTGAGCAGGGGGTCGCCGTTGGCGGTACCCGCGTCATTCCCGACGGCGTCTCGGATGCGAAGGTGTCGTCGAGCGGCGATCAAGTTGCGTATGCGAATGCGCTGACCGATACCGATGTGGTCGTCAAGCCGGTGACTGCCGGGGTGGAGCTGTTTTGGCAGCTGCGTTCCCCGCGTGCTCCAGAGAGGCTTGTCGTGGATGTGGCGGTTCCGAAGGGTGCGGTACTGGAGGGTGGCAGTGGCGAGGACGCGACGGCGACCGTGGTCCAGGACGGAAAGCCGATTACGACGATCAGCGCTCCCAAAGCGCTCGATGCGCAGGGCCAGGACGTCGCGGTCACGATGGAGGTTCAAGGCAGCCAGATCGTCTTGGCGGTTCCTCATCGCGATCTCGATATCGCCTATCCGCTGTTGGTCGATCCGGTGATCGAGGACTGGTCGACCGACGGCGCATGCATGTGGTATCTCCAATGCCCGGACGCCCTCGACGGACTTGAGTACTGGTGGGTCGACATGGGCATGCCGACTGGCCAGGCGATCCCTGATTACTACTGCTACCAGGGGTTCATGCAGTGTTGGAACGCTGGGGGTTCGAGCTTCGACTACAACGTTCCCAACGGGCTCCACTGGTTTGTGATGCCGAACGTTCTGTATCCAGGGCCGAGCACGGCACAGTGGGTGTATGCCCCGCCGGGCATAACTACCCGGGTCATCAACACCCAGTTGGCGGGGTTGTGGTACCGGAAAAACAGCACCAGCGGCGCGCCCTACATGTACACGGGCATCTGGCGACCCAACCACGGCGATTGGGGTTGGCTCACCACGTTCGGCAACAACGTGTCGAACTACACGAACACAATGGGCAACAACTCCGATGGACCCCACAGGATTCAGTTCGGCTTCGCCACGTTGGGCAACGTCACACCTAACGTCGCCGGACAGGGCTACCTAGGTTCGGTGACCGTCCAGCTCAGCGATCCAGAGGCACCCCACCTGGAGGGCGCCGGCCTGGAGCGCCTTGAGACGGCCGAGACGCCGGGCGCCCAGCCCGAGTGGAAACCGCGTTTGACAGCGCAGTGGGTCAAGCCCACCGATCAGCTTCAGCTCAAGCCGCGGATGATCGACCCCGGGCTCGGCCTCAAGAGCGTCGCCGTCCACGGGACGGCCGGTACTGACGCCGTTCTATTCGACTGCACCGGCACGTCGAGCGACCCCTGCCCGTTCACGCCGGACTGGAACTACGAGTACCCGCTCGAGATCTCTCCAGAGGGGCTTCCAGACGGTCAGACGAACATGACCTTCACCGGCACCGACGCTTTGGGACAAGTGAGCACTCCTGTGGTGCCGCTGAAGGTCGACGGTACCCAGCCGGTGGTGGGAACCCCGACCGGCAGTCTCTGGGACGCGAAGGAGCAAGACAACCTCCTGCCGGAGCAGCAAGCCGTCCTCACGCCCGGTAGCCACCCGATCTCCTTCAATGCGACCGATGTCGGCTCTGGCGTCACGGCGTCTGGCGTCGAGCGCGTCCAGGTCCGAGTCGACGGAGTCAAGGAGGCCGAGCAGACCCAGACGTGTACCGCTGGGAACTGCTCGCTGTCGATCAGCTGGAACTACAACACCAACGAGTTCCTCGGTCGCCACAAGATCGGCCTATGCGCAATCGACGGTGCGGGCAACGAGCGTTGCACGACGTTCTTCGTCAACGCGGCCGCCACAGGCGACTTGATCTATCCGGTTGATGGAGAGATCACCTCGAGCAAGATCGCGCTTCAGGCCAAGGACAACGGCTCTACCTTCACCGGAGTCAGGTTTGAGTACCGGCGGCGTCCGTTTGGTGGTTGGACGACGATCAACAGCAACCTGACCGACGATCAGGGCGCCCCAGTTAGCGCCACCACCACTCACGCACTGCCGGCGCCGGAGCGTCGCAGCCAAAAGTTGACCTGGGATGTTCGGACTGTCTTGGGCGCGCTGGTCCCCGCCGAGACCCAGATCCAGGTTCGGGCGGTCTTTACCGCTGGCGGACAGGAGTTCAAGTCGCGTGTGTCCGACGTCGACCTCGATGTGAAGGGCCTTTCGGCCGACAACGCCACCGAGAGCATCGGTCCTGGCAGCGTCGATCTGCTGACCGGCAACTTCAGCTACTCCGCGACTGATGCGTCGCTGTCCAGCTTCGGCTCGCCGATCACGATTGCGCGGTCGTTTAACTCGCTCAACCCCGACATCAACCCGAACGGGCCGTTTGGGCCAGGCTGGGTGAGCAGCGCACCGCTGGACGGCGTGTCTGACTACAGCTCGCTGGTGGTGTTGACCAATCCATCGACCAAGGACTGGGTCGATGTCTTCGATTCGGCTGGGCAGCGCATCCGGTTCGAGAAGACCGGCGAGACGACGTTCAAGCCCCAGCCGGGGTATGAGGCGTTGACGTTGACCCGCGTCGTTACTTCCGGCCAGCCGGACAAGTACGTCCTGGCGGACCTCGACGGTGTGGCCACGACGTTCGTGACATTGCCGACGACGTCGAAGTTCGTGCCGTCGAAGGTCGAGCAACCCGACTCGCAGGGAACCGTCAGCTACGACTACGAGGCTTACTTCAGGGAGCCGCGGTTAAAGCGGGTTGTCGCTTCGGCGCCGACAAGCGTGGATTGCAACCAGCCAGGCGTGGCAGCTACGTCGCTGCCTTTGGGTTGTCGGGCGCTTGAGCTCGTCTATGAGAACGTTCCGAGCGTTGGCGCCCACCGCTTGACGGCGGTCAAGCATGTCGCGTCCAACGGCTCGGCGATGGTGTCCGACACCGTCGCCTCCTTCACCTATCACGCTGACGGCCGGCTGGCCGAGGCCTGGGACCCTCGTATCAGCCCCGCGCTGAAGGAGACCTACAGCTACACGCCCGGTCATCGACTCGCCACGATTACGCCGCCGGGGGAGGCGCCGTGGACGATGAGCTACACCTCGGCGCAGGGGCCGGAGTACCTCAAGCTCGACACCGTGTCGCGGACGGCCGACGGGTCGGGTGCCGCGTCGTGGCGGATGCGTTATCGGGTGCCGCTGACGACCGCAGCTGGTGGTCCTTACAACGCGACCGCCGCCATGCTGGCTAATTGGGGGCAAACCGACCTGCCGACGGACGCGACCACGATCCTGCCGCCGACCGAGACAGGCAACGGGCTTACCAAAGCCACGATCAGCTACCTCAATCAGGACGGTCGGGTCGTCAACACCGCGGCGCCGGGCGGCAGGATCTCGATGGCGGAGTACGACCCCAACGGCAACGTTGTTCGTGAGCTTTCCCCCGCGAATCTCGCTCGAGCTGTCCAATTCATGGGCGACAAGGCCGCCTACTCGCGCACCATCGACACGCAGCGGACCTACTCTAGTGGTGGACTGCGGCTCGTTGAGGAGCTCGGTCCTGAGCATGAGGTCAAGCTCGACTCCGGGCAGGTCGTCAACGCCCGCGCGCACACCGTTACGACCTACGACGAGCCCAACGCGGGTGGTTCTGGGCCGTCGAAGCCGACGCATCTCCCGACGACCGTCACGACCGGCGCGAAGGTCGGGTCGGCTGCGGATGTCGATGTCCGTACCGTCAAGACTGAGTACAACTGGACATTACGCAAGCCGACTAGGACGATTGTCGACGCCGGCTCTGGCGCTCTGAACATCACTAGCCGCACCGACTACAACACCGCCGGTCTGGAGACCGCTTCATGGCAGCCGAAATCGAACGGGTCGGATGCCGGGACGACGAAGACCGTCTACTACGGCGACAACAGCGATCCGGACTGCTCGGGGCATGTCGAGTGGTTCAACTGGCCTTGTAAGACCAAGGCGGCCGCTGAGCCGGGGACGGCTGGTCTGCCTGATCTTCCGGTGACGACCTACACCTACGACCGCTACGGCAACGTGTTGACGGCGGTTCAGCAGATTGGCGGCGCGTCTCGCACCACGACTACGACTTACGACCCGGCGGGTCGCAAGCTCACCGACAGCATCACGACCAACGACACCGGAGGAGGCGGCGGTGTGCCCAACGGGCTGGTCGCCGCTTATGGGTTTGATGAGGGGAGTGGTTCGTCGGCTGGGGACAGTTCGGGCAATTCGAATGCCGGGACGCTCTCGGGGGCGAATTGGACGTCGTCTGGGAAGTTCGGCAAGGCGTTGGAGTTCGATGGGACCAACGACAAGGTGTCTGTCCCTGATGCGAACTCGTTGGATTTGACGAACGGGATGACGTTGTCGGCGTGGATCAAGCCCGACACGTTGACCGACTATCGGACGGTCCTGTTGAAGGAGCGGCCGTCGAATCTCTCCTATGCGCTGTCCGCCAGCTCGGACTCTGCGAACAAGCCTGTGGTTGAGATCGCGGGCAACCAGCACGTCGGCCCGTCGGTGTTGTCGACGGGAACTTGGACGCATCTCGCGGGCACCTACGACGGCGCGCACCTGAGGCTGTATGTCAATGGCGTCCAGGTCTCGAGTATGGCCGCGACATCGACCATCCCGGTCGGTGCGAATCCGTTGTCGATCGGTGGCACGAGCTGGGGCGAGTACTTCGACGGCTTGATCGACGAGGTCCGCGTCTACAACCGGGCGCTGTCTCAGACCGAGATCCAGACCGACAAAGACACCTCTATCGCCGCGCAAACCGGCAGCGGAGGCGGGGGTGGTGGCGGCCCGGTTGATCTGGTCGCTGCCTATGGGTTTGACGAGGGAAGCGGGGCGGCGGTCTCCGACAGCTCGGGAAACTCCCACAGCGGGACGATCTCGGGCGCGACCTGGACGTCATCGGGCAAGTACGGCAAGGCGCTGAATTTCGATGGTGTCAACGACCGGGCTGAGGTTGCCGACGCTGACGCCCTTGACCTGACGAGCGCTGGGACCGTGTCGGCCTGGGTCAAGCCGGACGACATCTCCAGCCAATGGCAGGGAGTCGTGACCAAGCAGCACGGGACGACCAACGGGGCATATTCGCTCGATGCCGACTCCGAGCATTCAAGGCCCCAGATCGCGGTTCAGAACCCCAGTGCGAACTGGTATGAGGCGCGCGGAACCGCAGCCTTGACCAACGGAGCTTGGACGCACCTCGCCGGCACCTGGGAGGGCCAGAACCTCAAGCTCTACGTCAACGGAGCACTCGTTCGCACGCTGACGATGCAGGGCCCGGTCCGCAGCTCCACAGGCGTTCTACGGATCGGGGGCACCGAGGCCTTCGGCGGACAGGACTACTTCGACGGACTAATAGACGAGGTCCGCCTCTACAGACGCGCCCTATCCCAGACCGAGATCGAGACCGACAAAGACACCTCCATCGCCGACCAGACCAGCGATGTAGAAGAGACCAGCCTGGGAGAGCCAGTACCGACGGTCACCTACGAGTACAGCCCAACGACGGGCAGACCGACCAACAGTTCCGTTCCCGGTGGCGGGACGATGGGGACCGGGTATGACAACATTGGCCGGCCCGTCGCCTATCTCGACTCGGACGGCGTTCAGTCGCAGGTCGGCTACGACAAGCTCAACCGGCCGACGAGCTCATTCGACCGCAAAGGCGTCCAGAACTTCACATATGACGCAACGACCGGCTTGTTGACCTCGGTGACGGACTCGCAAGATGGTCTCCAGTCGTTGCAGTTCAACGCGTCCTATGACGCCGACGGCCGGATCACGTCAAAGACCTATCCCAACGGCATGAAGGCCGACACCACCTACGACCCCTCTGGGGCTCCGATCGCGCTGAAGTACACCAAGACGACCAACTGCTCCTCGAACTGCGTCTGGATCGATGAGCAGGTCAAGGAGTCGATTCATGGCCAATGGCGTACCCACTCGTGGGAGCTCTCGTCGCAGGAGTACACCTACGACCAGGCCGGTCGCCTAACCCGCGTTGAGGACGACGTCCAGTCACCAGGCGCAGTCGCCGGCTGCACGATCCGCTCCTACAGCTTCGACGCCAACTCAAACCGCACCGCGATGAACACCAAGGCCCCGGCTGGCAACGGCGACTGCCAGCCCGGAGCCGCCGGAACGACCAAGACCTACTCCTACGACGACGCCGACCGCCTCACAGGCACCGGCATCCAGTACGACAAGTTCGGCCGCATGACCAGCATCCCCGCCCAGCACTCAGGCGGCGGTGTACTGACCTACACCTACTACGCCAACGAGCAAGTCCGAACGATCACGCAAGACGGGGTCTCTAAGACCTACAACCTGGACGCGGCCGGACGTCAGCGCCAGAGCGTCGCGACCGGCGGAACCACCTACACCGAGACGCTCCACTACAAAGACGACTCCGACTCGCCATCTTGGACCAGCACCGCCAACGCCCAAGGCCAAGAGACCTCCTGGGAGCGCAACATCGAGGGCATCGACGGCGACCTAGCCGCCATCCGAACCCACACCGCCCAGGGCGACACCACCATCCTCCAACTCCAAAACCTCCACGGCGACATCATCGCCACAGCCTCAACCGCCGGCAACGCAACCACACTCACAGCCCGCTTCGAGACCGACGAGTTCGGCAACCTACGCCAACAAACAGGACGCCGCTACGGCTACCTTGGCGGCAAACAACGACGAGCCGAGCTAGCGTCGGGCGTGATTCAGATGGGGGTCCGTAGCTATGTGCCGGCTCTTGGCCGCTTCACGAGCGTCGATCCTGTAGTCGGAGGATCGGCTAGCGCCTACGACTACGCGAAGGGTGATCCGTGTAATCAGGTCGATCTAGACGGCCGCTCGTCTCAACCGCGGATCATTCATCATGCCCGGCGGGCGTGCTACCGGGCGAAACAGAAGCTTCCCGGGGAGCTCTGGATCTCCGTGGGAGATTACCTATATACCATCTCGAACGTGCCGGCAAAGGGTAGGAAGTATAAGGGTGGTCGTAGCATAGAGTTGCAGTATCAGGGGGCGGTCTGTCACGTCATTTTCAAGAAGGGAAAGATTGTGCACGGTGCTCATTTTCGGTTCTTCGAGGGCAATCAGCCGAGCGACAACCCGATTCTTGGATGAAGTGTCGTTGCTGGCTCGTTTTGATCTCCTTGGCTGCGTGTGGGGTAGTCGCGTGCGGGGGTGGGGCGGAGCAGCGGCGCATGGATGATCCGCCAACCGCCGTACAGCGAGACTTGCTAGATGCGCTTGCCAATGACGCCGAGCCTACGTGGCTCCTTGTGCAAGAGGCAATAGTTCCTGGTGCGGGAAGGGATCGCATTGAAGCCGAGTTGCGCGTACTGGAGAGCCGAGGCCTAGTGCGAAGCAGGCGTGAGCTAGCGTCTGATCCCTCTCGGTCTGCTGGCGCGGAAGATGAGTGGTGGCACTTGACCGAGTCGGGAAGAGACCAGATTAATTAATGCAAGTATGGGGCGCCCATTCAAAATGGCATGCATCCCACCTAGTGACGTTAGGTGGTTTGGGGCGCGGTCCTAGAGCCCTGTGCCCCGTGTGTCGCTCGCCGGTCGGGGTTCTCGCGTTCCTGGGGCTATGGTCGATCCGTTCTTGCCAGGTGTTCGCCGGAAGGGGGGATCGCCGCCGCCTTTGGGGCGCCGGTGGCGTGGTGGTCTCGTTGGTGCAAACCCGCATCGTTGGTAGTCTCGGCTCCTTCCTGGCGGATGTAGCTCAGCTGGTAGAGCTCTCGGTTGTGGTCCGAGCGGTCGCGGGTTCGAGTCCCGTCATTCGCCCCTGATGAGCGACGCGATCGGTCAGGTGCTGTCGTTCGCGGTCGCGGCGGGGTTGAGCCCGATCCCGATCGTCGGCGTGGTGCTGATGCTGGGCTCGCCACGGGGCCGGGTGAACGGGCCGGTGTTCGTCGCCGGTTGGGTCGCTTCGATCATGGCGCTCGGCGGTGTCGTGCTGCTGGTCGCTGGCGGCGCTGGCGCCGGCGATGCGGGCGATTCCTCGCAAGGGAACGCCACGCTGAAGCTGGTGCTCGGGATCCTGCTGCTGTTCATCGCGCTGCGTCAGTGGCGCGGCCGGCCGAAGGCGGGGGAGCACCCCGACCCGCCCAAGTGGATGGCGGCAGTCGACTCGTTCACGGCCGCCCGCTCGGCGGCGCTCGCCTTCGCGCTCGCGGTCGTCAATCCCAAGAACCTGGTGCTCGTCGTCGGCGCGGCTGCGGCGATCGCTCAGACCGGCGCCGCCACCGGCGACCAGATCGTCGCGCTCGTTGTGTTCACGCTGATCGCCACGCTTGGCGTCGGTGTGCCGGTCGCCATGTATCTCGTCATGGGCGAGCGCTCGAAGGGCAAGCTCGACGACCTCAAGAGCTGGATGGCGAGCAACAACGGCGCGATCATGGCCGTCATCTGCCTGCTGATCGGCGCAAAGTTGATCGGCGACGCGGTCGGCGGCTTCTGAGCGGGCGAAATCGCCCGCAAACCGGCGCCTTTCCCGACTCGCGGTAGGCTAGCCGCAGTGTTCTGGGAGGGGACCACACTCGAGTCGCTTGAGAGCGTCGACTCCCGACGCTTCCTCCCTCACGCGCTCATCGCGACCTTTCTCGTGATCGTCGCGCCGGCGCTCGTGGTCATCGCGCTGTCACCGCTGTCGGGGTTGGTCGACCTGCTGGTGTCCGCCGTACTGGCCACGGGGCTGTCGGTCGCGGCGGGCAGTGCCGCCGCCGCGCTCTGGACGCGCCTGCCGCAGTCGCGCGAAATCCCGTTCGGCGATCTGATGCTCTGGGCCTGGGCCCGCCGCGTCCGGGCCGAGCGCCGGCTCGCGAAGGCGACGTCGGTCGCGGAGCCGCTCGACGTCGAGCGCGAGCTGGCGGCGCTGCGCCGGCTCGGGGTGATCTTCGAGGCGCGCGACGGCTTCAGCCACGGTCACAGCGGGCGCGTGGCCCGTCACGCCGAGCGAATAGCGCGGCGGCTCGGGCTCCCTGACGACGAGGTCGAGCGGATCGAAGCCGCGGCCGCCGTCCATGACGTCGGCATGGTTCGCGTCCCGGGCTCGGTGCTCGCCAGGCAGGACGACCTGACGCCGGAGGAGACCGGCCTGGTCGAGCGTCATGCGATCTACGGCGCCGAGCAGGTGGCGGCGGTCGCGGACCCCAGGATCGCGGAGCTCGTACGTCATCACCACGAGCGGGTCGACGGCAGCGGCTACCCCGACGGTTTGGCCGGCGACGCGATCCCGCTGGGAGCACGGATCATCGCCGTCGCAGACCGTTTCGACGAGCTGATCTCACCCGCTCCCCTGCAGTCGCCGCGCAGTCGCCGCAACGCGCTCGACGAGCTGTCGGCGCGTGCGGGCACCGAGCTCGACGCCGCGGTCGTCGCGGCGTTCGTCGCCTACTACTCCGGTGCCCGTTCGATCGCCGGCGTGGCGCTCGCCGCGACGGCGCCGCAGCGCGCCGTGCGCTGGATGGCCGCCGCCCCGGCGACGATTGGATCGGCGGTGGGAACTCCCGCGATCATCCAAGGCGTCTGCGCGTCCGCGACACTGGCGGTCGCCGGCAGCTGCCTGACCGGAATGCCGGTCCTCACTCCGGACCGCGGCGGCGACCGGCCCGCTGTGCAGCAGCGTGCCGAGCGTGCGCCGGTCGGCGATGGCGCCGCAGGCACCTCGGTGGCGTCCACCAACGCGCCCAGCGGTGGTGGCGACAGCGACGCGGGAGCAAAGCAGCGCCGACGCGACGCCGCCGGCGGCCTCGGTGGCGGCGAGTCGCCCCAGACCGGAGGGCCGGATTCGCCCGTGAGTGGGGGAGGCGGCGGGACACCGGTCGCTACCCAGCCGGGCGGCGGTGGCGGTACCCAGCCGACCGGTGGCGGGGGCGGAGGCAGTGGTGGGACGTCGCCCACACCAGGGACGTCGCAGCCGAGCGCGCCGGTCACCACGCCGCCGGTCCAGGCTCCCCAGACGCCGAGCAACACCGTCTCGCAGGTGGTCGACCCGGTCCTGGACGGGGTGTCGGAGGCGGTTCCGCCGGTCAAGCCGGTCACCGACACCGTCAAGGGGATCGTCGGCGGGCTGACCGGCGGCCTGACGGGCGGCGGGCGCTAGCCACGCACTCACCGGCGGCGGAGGAGTAGCCCGCGCCGCGTCGTACTAGCCCTCCGTGGAGTACGCCGCACAGCCACCGGTCGCCTTCGCGGGCACGCAGGGGTTCCTCCAGCGCGTCTTCGGCTGGATGGTCCTCGGACTGGTCGTGACGGCGGCGGTCGCGGCGATCGTCGGCGCCAGCGACACGCTCCTCACCGACGTCACCGACAACCCGCTGCTGCTGATCCTGATCTTCGGCGGCCAGCTCGCGCTGGTGTTCACGATCTCGGCCGGGGTCAACCGTCTGTCACCGGGTGTGGCAGCGGCCCTGTTCTTGCTCTACGCGGCGCTCAACGGCGTGATCTTCGCGTTCATCTTCGAGCTGTACACGACCGAGTCGATCTTCACGACGTTCCTGATCGCCGCGGTGATGTTCGGCTCGCTGGCGCTCTACGGGGCGGCGACCAAGCGCGACCTCACCGGTCTCGGGCCAATCCTCTTCGGGGCTCTGATCGCCCTGATCGTGGCGACGTTCGTGAACATCTTCGTCGGCGGCAGCACGCTCTACTGGATCACCACCTATGCAGGCGTGCTGATCTTCGCGGGCCTGACGGCCTTCGATATGCAGAAGCTGACCCGGTATGGCCAGGAAGCCGGTCGCGAGGGTCGGGGAGCGATCCAGGGCGCGCTGATGCTCTACCTCGACTTCATCAACATCTTCCTGTTCCTGCTGCGGATCTTCGGCCGATCTCGTTAGCCGCGACTGCGCCGGCGCAACTCGGTGCCCTCTAGCGTGTCCGTGGTGAACGTGGCCTTTTCGCGCACAGCGGCCGCGGCATTTGCCGCGCTTGCTCTCTGCCTCGCCGTCGCTGCTCCGGGCGCGGCAGCGCAGAGCCCCCGCCCGAACGTCGTCGTGATCATGACCGACGACCAGACGGTCGACGACCTGATCGCGATGCCGGCAACCCGGCGCGCGTTCATCCGCCACGGGACCCTGTTCGACAATTCGACCGTCTCGTATCCGGTCTGCTGCCCGTCGCGGGCTAGCTACCTGACGGGCCGCTACGCCCACAACCACGGCGTGATGGGCCTCTACCTGCCGACCGGCGGCTACGGCCGCTTCAACGACCAGGACGCGCTGCCGGTCTGGCTGGAGCGCAGTGGCTACCGGACGGCCCATATCGGCAAGTACATGAACGGATACGGCAGCGACCGTCCGGCGATCGTCCCGCCGGGCTGGACGGAGTGGTACGGCGCGGTCGATCCGACGACCTACCGGATGTGGAACTACACGCTCAACGAGAACGGGCAGCAGGTCACCTATGGCGGGCCGAACGATGAGGACCCGGCGAACTACCAGACCGATGTGCTGCGCAACAAGGCACTAGACGTCATCCGCCGTGACAGCCGCTCCGGCCAGCCGTTCTTCCTCTCGGTCGCCTTCCTGGCGCCGCACTACGAGGAGGGCGCCGTACGGGTGCGCACCGGTGTGACCGTCCGCCCGGCGCCGCGGCACCGTGGGCGCTTCGCGTCGCTGCGGCTGCCCCGCCCGCCCGGGTTCAACGAGCGCGACCGCTCCGACAAGCCTGGCTTCATGCGGCGCTTCAAGGCGCTCGACGGAACGGCGATCGGGAGGATCACCGCCGAGTTCCGTGCCCGCCGCGAGTCGCTGCTCGCGGTTGACGAGGCCGTCGCGGCGATCGTGCGCGAGCTGACCGTGCAGGGCGCGCTGTCGAACACCTACCTGATCTTCACCTCCGACAACGGCTATCTGCAGGGCGAGCACGCGGTGCCGAGCGGCAAGATGCTGCCCTACGACCCGTCGACGAAGGTGCCGCTGATGATCCGCGGGCCGGGCATCCGCGGCCGCCGGATGAGCCGCGAGCCGGTGTCGAACATCGACCTCGCGCCGACGATCCTGCAGATCGCCGGCGCCAGTCCGTTTGGCGGTGCGCCGATCGACGGCCGCTCGCTGCTGAAGTTCGCCAAGCGGCCGAAGCTGCGCTCCGAGCGGCTCGTGCTGCACGAGACCGGCGGTCTGCGCGCGACGTCACTGCAGCCCGAGGAGTCCGACGACGGCCCGATCCCGACGCGCAGCGTGCGCACCTACCGCGCCGTCCGCAACGACCGCTGGCTCTACGTCGTCTACCGCAGCGGCGAGCGCGAGCTGTACGACCTCGAGCTCGACCCGGCGCAGCTCCGCTCACGTCACCGCGATCCCCGCTATGCCGCGACCCGGCGCGCCCTGCAGGTCGAGCTCGACCGCCTCTCCACCTGCCGCGGCCGCGCCTGCCGCCTCCCGGGCAAGCCGATTCCCGATCCACTCGACCGGGAGACGCACACACTGAGCAAGAGCGGGCGCTAGCCGCAGCTTGCGGACTACTCCGTGTGCTCTACGAAGAGCGTCCCCTCGGGACCGACCGACAGCGCCAGTCGCCCCTGAACCAGGTCGCAGAGCTCCGCGCCGACGAGCTCGCGGCGCCAGCCGCCCAGGGCGCGGATTCCGTCGCCGTCCTCGCCGGCGCGTACCGCCGCCACGAGGGCCGTCAGCTCGGACTGGGTGGCGATCAACTCAGTCGCGACGCCCGCCTCGCGCGCCCGGTGGCGCAGCAGCCCCTGGGCGAGTGACACCACCGGCTGGTCGACCGGATCGCGGTGCGGTCCGGCCGGGGCACGGGGTGGAGGCTCAGCATCGGCTGCCGCGGCGATCACGTCGATCACCTCGCTCCCGCGACGGTGCAGCGTCTGCTGCGGCAGGCCGCGAATCTGCTCGAGCGCATGCTTGTCGGCCGGGCGGCGGCGAGCGAGCTGGGTCAGGACCTGATCGGGCAGCAGGTAGGAGGGGGGGCGGTCGAGCTCGCGCGCGGCGGCGTCGCGCCACTCGCAGAGCGCGTAGGCGGTCGCGCGCCGCACGCCGTCGAGCTGACGCGTGTTCGGCAGCCGCTCGTACGCCTGCTGCGGTGAGCGGACGTCGGTCGACTGCTCGACCACGCGACACTCCTCGCGCGCCCACTCGAGCCGGCCCGCGGCCTTCAACTCGCCGGCGATTGCCGATCCCAGGGCGAGCAGGCAGCGCGCGTCGTCGGCGGCGTAGGCGAGCTGGCGCTCGGTCAGCGGCCGCTTGTCCCAGCGCGTGAAGCCCTCGCCGCCACGCAGGTCGATGCCGAGCACGCGTCGCGCGAGCGACTCGTAGCCCTCCTGGTTGCCCATCCCGAGGAAGCCTGCCGCGACCTGGGTGTCGAAGACGTTGCTGAACTCGGCATCCCACGTCCGGCGCAGGATCGCGACGTCCTGGCGGCCCGCGTGCACCAGGATCTCGACGGCCGGGTCAGCGAGCACGGCGGCGAGCGGGGCGGGGTCGAAGGGCTGGCTCTCGTCGAGCGGGTCGAGCACGTCGGTCCGAACGCCGCCCTCCTGCGACGGATCGGGAACCGCGATCTGCACGAGGCAGAGCAGCGCCTGGTAGCGCCGCTCCGACACGAACTCGGTGTCGATCGCGAGCCGCCCGTGCTCGCGTGCCAGATCGGCCAGCTCCTGTGGTGCGGTTGACATCGCCGCCGCCACTATGACCGGCGCGCCAGTCGTCGGGCGACAGTTCGTCCCGCGAACAGCGTCAGATCGACGGTGACGCTGTAGAGATGTCCGAGCGGTCCGGTCACCAGCCAGGCCTCGACACGCTCACGCGGAGCTCGCCGGAGCCGGGGAGAAAGGGCGCCCATGGCCGGCCACGCTATCGTCCTCCGCCCTCCAATGAGCCTTCTAAAGACGACAACCACGGACCTCGGTGACTCGCGCCTGCGCGTCGACGTCGAGGTCGACCCAGAGGCCGTCGAGCGCGAGGTCGCGGATGCGGCCGGTGTGATCGGCCGTGACCTCAAGATCCCCGGCTTCCGCAAGGGCAAGGTGCCGCCCCAGGTGGTCCTGCGCCAGATCGGTCGTCCGGCGGTGCTCGAGGAGGCGGTCCGCCGCGGTCTCGGCGACTGGTACGAGCAGGCCGTCCGCGAGACCGGCATCACCCCGGTCGGCGATCCGAAGATCGACGTCGACGATCTGCCCGAGAAGGGCGCTCCGTTGGCCTTCAACTTCGAGGTCGGCGTGCGTCCCGCCGCCGAGCTCGGCAAGTGGCGCGGCATCGAGGTTGAGCGCGCCGAGCCGGTCGCGAGCGACGACGAGGTCCAGGCGGAGATCGACCGGATGCGCGAGTCGCTGGCGTCGTTGGAGACGGTCGAGCGCGACGCCGCCCAGGGTGACTTCGTGGTGATGGACTTCGTCGGCAGCGTCGACGGCGAGCCGTTCGAGGGCGGCGACGCCCGCGGCTTCCTGCTCGAGCTCGGCTCGGGCCGGCTGATCGAGGGCTTCGAGGAGCAGCTCGAGGGCGCCAAGGCCGACGACGAGCGGACCGTCGAGGTCACCTTCCCCGACGACTACCAGGCCGAGCACCTGGCGGGCAAGGACGCGAGCTTCGCCGTGACCGTCAAGGAGGTCAAGGAGAAGCGGCTGCCGGAGCTGGACGACGACTTCGCCGTCGAGGCCGGTGGCTACGACTCGCTCGACGAGCTTCGTCAGGAGATCTCGAAGCGGATTTCCGAGGCCAAGGCGGGCACGGTCGAGCGGGACTTCCGCGAGGCGGCGGTTGACGCCGTCGCCGAGACGGTGACGATCGAGATCCCGCACGACCTCATCCACGCCAAGGCGCATGAGATGTGGCACCAGACGACCCATCGCCTTCAGCAGCAGGGTCTCGACCCGGCGCAGTACCTCCAGCTCGTCAACAAGACGTCTGAGGAGCTGATCGTCGAGTCCGAGCCCGACGCCGAGCGCGCGCTGCGCCGCGAGGCGGCCCTGGCGGCGATCGTCGAGACCGAGCAGATCGAGGTCGACGACGACG
Organism: uncultured Thermoleophilaceae bacterium; assembly: GCA_964629855.1. Classification (GTDB taxonomy): domain Bacteria; phylum Actinomycetota; class Thermoleophilia; order Solirubrobacterales; family Thermoleophilaceae; genus JAAYBF01. Next base: position 8,844 of record CAZVRI010000033.1, on the reverse strand, counting down.
AGCTGTTCGAGGTGCTGCGCGAGGCTTCGACCGAGCCAGGCCAGCAGCCGCCGAGCGACAAGGCCCTCCAGCGCTCGCTGAAGAAGGCCCGCGCCCGTGGTGGGGACGTCGCGCTGCGCGAGGACATCGCGATGCGCAAGGCGGTCGACCTGATCGTGGAGTCCGTCAAGGCCGTGCCGGCCAAGGCCTCCGCCGCGCCCGCGAGCACCGACTAAACTCGGCGCGAGCCATCCCTCCGTGCGTGCTTCGGCGCCTGCGCGGGAGGATTCCTGCCGAACACACGAAACAGAGCGAGAGCAATGAGCCCACTGGTCCCAATGGTCGTCGAGCAGACCTCTCGCGGAGAGCGCGCGTTCGACATCTACTCCCGGCTGCTGAACGAGCGGATCATCTTCCTCGGGACGCCGGTCACAGACGAGATCGCCAACCTGATCGTCGCCCAGCTGCTGCACCTGCAGGCTGAGGATCCCGACAAGGACATCTCGCTCTACATCAACTCGCCGGGTGGCTCCGTGTACGCGGGCCTCGCGATCTACGACACGATGCAGTACATCAAGCCCGACGTGCAGACGATCTGCGTCGGCATCGCGATGTCGATGGGCGCGCTGCTGCTCTCCGGTGGCGCCGCCGGCAAGCGGATGAGCCTGCCGAACTCGAAGATCCTGATTCATCAGGTCTCGTCCAGCTTCCAGGGCCAGGCGTCGGACATCGAGATCCACGCCAAGGAGATCATCGACACGCGCAAGCGGCTCGACGAGATCCTCGCCGACCACACCGGGCAGCCGCTCGAGAAGGTCTCTCGCGACACCGAGCGCGACTACTTCATGACCGCCGAGGAGGCAAAGGAGTACAACCTCATAGACAAGGTGGTCGAGCCCGTCAAGTAACGGGCTCGCCCTTGGCAGAGGGAGGAGCGAGATGGCACGGCCGACAGACTCCAACGAGCAGCTTCTCTGCAGCTTCTGCGGGAAGTCGCAGCGCCAGGTCAAGAAGTTGATCGCCGGTCCCGGCGTCTACATCTGCGACGAGTGCATCGATCTCTGCAACGAGATCATCGACGAGGAGCTGACCGGAGGCACGACCTTCGACCTCGAGAACCTGCCGAAGCCGATCGAGATCAACTCGGTCCTGCAGGAGTACGTCGTCGGCCAGGAGCCGGCAAAGCGTGCGCTCAGCGTGGCGGTCTACAACCACTACAAGCGCGTCCAGATGATGCAGGCGGAGGGCGACCAGGAGCTCGAGCTCGAGAAGTCGAACATCCTGCTGCTCGGTCCGACCGGCTGTGGCAAGACGCTGCTTGCCCAGACGCTGGCGCGGATCCTCAACGTCCCGTTCGCGATCGCCGACGCGACGGCGCTGACCGAGGCCGGCTACGTCGGCGAGGACGTCGAGAACATCCTGC
>CAZVRI010000033.1:0-7432 GCA_964629855.1 uncultured Thermoleophilaceae bacterium | reverse complement strand
GATCCAGGCGGCCGACTTCGACGTCAAGAAGGCCGAGACGGGGATCATCTACATCGACGAGGTCGACAAGATCGCCCGCAAGGCGGACAACCCGTCGATCACCCGCGACGTGTCGGGCGAGGGCGTCCAGCAGGCGCTGCTGAAGATCCTCGAGGGAACGGTGGCGTCAGTGCCGCCGCAGGGCGGGCGCAAGCACCCGCACCAGGAGTTCCTGACGATCGACACGACGAACATCCTCTTCATCTGCGGTGGCGCGTTCGCCGACCTCGACAAGGTCATCGAGCGCCGTGTCGGCCAGAAGGGGATGGGTTTCGGCGCGGAGGTCAGCTCCAAGCACGAGCGCGACGCCGGCGAGGCGTTCGAGCAGGTGCTGCCGGAGGATCTCGTCGAGTACGGCCTGATCCCAGAGTTCATCGGCCGCCTGCCGGTTATCTCGGTCATCCACCAGCTGTCGCGCGACGACCTGATCACGATCCTGACGGAGCCGCGCCACGCGCTCGTCAAGCAGTTCAAGCGCTTCTTCGAGTTCGACGGCATCGAGCTGGTCTTCGCCGACGACTCGCTCGCCTCGATCGCCAACAAGGCGCTCGACCGTGAGACCGGCGCTCGCGGGCTGCGCTCGATCCTCGAGGAGACGCTGCTCGACGTCCAGTTCGAGCTGCCGTCGCGCCGCGACGTCAAGAAGTGCGTCGTGACCAAGGAGACGATCGAGAAGGGCCTCAGCCCGACGCTCGTCACCGAGGCGGCGGCGGACGAGCCGGATCAGCCCGCCGCCGAGTCCGCCTAGCGCGGCCCCTACTGGCTGGGGGCGGTGCTCGTCTCTAGGCCGAGGTTGTCGTTGATCTGACGGATCGTGGCGTCGAAGCTCTGTGAGAAGTCCGTCGACGCCTTGCCGACCTTCTGGGCGGCTGCCGCGGCCTTCTGCGGGTTGCCGGAGGTCAGGGCGCCCTTCTGCTGCTCGATGACGGTTCCGTAGTCGCTCAGCTGCTGGACGAGCTCGTCCTGTTCGGTCGTGACGGCGTCCGGTGGAACCATCGTGTCGAGCCGCTTGCGCAGTGTGTCGATCAGCCCGTTGAGCTCGCCGAGCGAGTTGCCGAAGTCCTTTGCGGACGAGGGGTTCGCAAGGTTGAGCTTGGCGGCGTCGGTGGCGAACGTCGTCTGGGCGGCGTTGACCTGCTTCAGGTAGGCCTCCTTGCTCAGCGGCTCCTGTGCGCTCGTGTCAGAGCCGTTGGAGCCGCCGTTGTCGTCGTCGCCGGAGCCGCAGGCGCCGACGCTGACCGAGATGGTCAGTGCGGCGAAGATCGCAATTGCGCGTTGGGTGCGTGTGGAGGGCATGGCGGAAGCCTAGGCAGGAAGACGGATGAAGGAGGTTGCGCTGGGCGCGTGGCAGACTGCCGTCCTGTGCCGAACGATCGACTGAAGGACCTCGAGGAGCGGACCCGCTACCAGCCGGGCGATGTCGAGCCGCGCGTGTTCGAGCGCTGGGAGGGCGCGGGGATCTTCCACCCCGACGCCGAGGGGACCGCTGACGAGAACTTCTCGATCGCGGTACCGCCGCCGAACGTCACCGGTGTTCTGCACATGGGCCACGCGCTCAACGGCTCGATCCAGGACGTGCTGATCCGGCTGGCGCGGATGCGCGGCAAGCGCACCAAGTGGATCTTCGGCACCGATCACGCCGGCATCGCGACCCAGGTCAAGGTCGAGCAGGCGCTCGCCGAGGAGGGTAAGACCAAGGAGGACGTGGGGCGCGAGCAGTTCATCGAGCGCGTCTGGGAGTGGCGCAAGGACCACGGTTCGCAGATCACCGAGCAGTTCAAGCGGCTCGGCGCCTCGCTCGACTACTCCGACGAGCGCTTCACGATGGATGCCGCCTACGCCGAGGCGGTCGCCAAGGTCTTCGTCGCGCTCTACGAGAAGGGCCTGATCTACCGCGACAACTACATGGTCAACTGGGACCCGGGCACCCGCTCGGCGATCTCCGACCTCGAGGTCGAGCAGCGTGAGATGCAGGACACGCTCTACATGATCGACTACCCGCTGGCGTCCGGCTCGGGGTCGGTCACGGTGGCCACGGTGCGGCCGGAGACGATGCTCGCCGACACGGCGATCGCCGTGAACCCCAACGACGAGCGCTACACGCGGCTGATCGGCGAGTACGCGATCCTGCCGCTGGTCGGCCGGCGTCTGCGGATCATCGGCGACGAGTACGTCAAGACGGACTTCGGCACCGGCGCGCTGAAGATCACCCCGGGCCACGACCCGAACGACTTCGAGATCGGCCGCAAGCACGGGCTCGAGGAGATCTCGGTGATCGGCGAGGACGGCCGCATGACCGAGGCCGCTGGCGAGCGCTTCGCCGGGCTGACCGCGGACGACGCGCAGCGCGCCGTCGTCAAGGCGCTGCGCGAGGAGGGGCTGCTGTCCGGCACTCAGCCCTACGTCCACGACGTGCCGCACTCGCACCGCTCGGGCATGCGGATCGAGCCGCTGATCTCGCTGCAGTGGTTCTGCGACATGGAGAAGCTGGCCGGGCCGGCGATCGCCGCCGTCAAGAACGGTGAGCTGCGCTTCCATCCCGAGAACCCCTGGACCGGCGTCTACCTCAATTGGCTCGAGAACATCCGGCCGTGGTGCGTCTCGCGCCAGCTGTGGTGGGGACACCAGCTGCCGGTCTGGTACCGCGAGAGGGAGACCTACGTCGGCGCGGAGCCGCCCGAGGGCGACGGCTGGACGCGCGACCCGGACGTGCTCGACACCTGGTTCTCGTCGGCGCTGTGGCCGTTCGCGACGCTCGGCTGGCCCCGGGAAACCCCTGATCTGCAGGCGTTCTACCCGACCGACGTGCTCTCGACGGCGCGCGACATCATCTTCCTCTGGGTCGCGCGGATGGTGATGTTCGGTGTCGAGTTCACGGGCGAGCTGCCGTTCCGCGACGTGCCGATCCACTCGGTGATCCAGGCGCCCGACGGCCGCCGGATGTCGAAGTCGCTCGGCACCGGGATCGACCCGCTCGAGTTGATCGACGGCGGTCCGCGTCCACCCGTCTACAAGGAGGGCGGCGAGTTTCCGGCCTACGGCGCGGACGCGCTGCGTTTCGGCCTGCTTGCCTCGTCCTCGTCGCAGGACGTGCGCTTCAACGAGGAGCGTGTCAGGCAGGGGCGCGATCTCGCCAACAAGCTCTGGAACGCCTCGCGGCTGATCCTGCTCGGCGTCCAGGACGGCGTTGCGCCCTCAGCGGATAAGGCAGCGACGCCTGAGGACCGCTGGATCTTGTCGCGGCTCGAGCGGATCACCGAGCGGACGACGAAGTCGCTCGACGCGTTCGAGCTGTCGGCCGCTGCCTTCGAGCTGTACGACTTCTTCTGGTCGGAGCTCTGCGACTGGTACCTGGAGCTCGCCAAGCCGCGGCTCTACGACGAGCAGGCCGATCGCACCGCTGTCTCGGCGACGCTGCTCTTCTGCCTCGACCGCACGCTGCGGCTGCTGCATCCGCTGATGCCGCACGTCACCGAGGAGATCTGGTCGTTCCTGCCGTCGGCCGACGGCGCGGAGCGGGGGCTGTTGGCCGTCGCCGACTGGCCACAGACCGATGGCTCGCGGATCGACGCCGAGGCCGAGGAGCTCGTCGGCCGGTGCGTGGCCGCCGTGACCGAGTTGCGCCGCTACCGCGACGAGGCTGGCGTCAAGCCGTCTGCGATGCTGCCCGCCCGCTTCGTGGCGGAGGGCTACGACGGCACGACGGCACAGGTCGCGCGGCTCGCGCGCCTCGAGCTCAGCGACGGTGACGGCGCGGCGGCGGCCGAGGTGCCGGTGCCGGGCGGCGCCGTCCAGCTGCTGGCGTCCGACGACTTCGATCCGGGCGCCGTCGCGGCGCGCATCGCCGAGCGGCGCGACAAGCTCGAGCAGGAGATCTCGCGGCTCGAGGCCAAGCTCTCGAACGAGCGCTTCGTCGACCGCGCTCCCGCGGACGTCGTCCAGGGGGAGCGCGACAAGCTCGCCGGCTACCGCGACGAGCTCGCGCGCCTCGGCTGAGCCGATGGCCCGCTGGACGGAGCACGACGCCGAGGAGTACCTGCTCGGCCTCGAGCTGTTCGGCATGCGCTTCGGGCTCGAGCGCATGCACCGACTTACGACCGCGCTCGGCATGCCGCAGCGCCGCTTCGCTCAGGTCCACGTCGTCGGCAGCAACGGCAAGTCCTCGACGGTCCGCTTCACCGCCGCGCTGCTCGAACGCCATGGACTGAGTACCGGCAGCTACACCTCGCCTCACCTGACCCGCTTCCGTGAGCGGATCGAGGTGGGGGAGGCGCCAGTTCCGGCCGAGCGGTTCGCGGCGGCCGTCCAGCGCGCGGCCGAAGCCGCCGATCTAGTCGAGCGCGCGGCGCCGGACGGCGACGATCGCGTCACGCAGTTCGAGGCCATCACGGCCGCCGCCTTCCACGAGCTCGCCGACAGCCGCGTCGAGGCCGCCGTCATCGAGGCCGGGCTCGGAGGCCGCTACGACGCGACCAACGTCATCCCCTCGAAGGTCCAGGTCCTGACCGGCGTCGGCCTCGAGCACACCCGCTGGCTCGGCCCGACGATCGCCGACATCGCCACCGAGAAGCTCGCCATCGTCCGCGACCACGCGACGCTAGTCATTCCGGAAGACCTCCATCCCGACGCCCGTGTGGTGGCCGAGAAGGTCGCGGCCGAGCGGCATGCGCGACTGGTGGTCGCTCCAGCCACTCCCTCCTTCGACATGGCCGCACTCGGGGCGTTTCAGCGGCGGAACTTCGCATTGGCGTGCGCGGCGGCGGAGGCGTTCCTCGAGCGGCCGTTGGAGCGCGAGGCGGTCGAGGCCGCAGCCGCCGAGACGCGCATCCCCGGTCGCCTGGAGATCGTCGCCGAGCGCCCACTGACGATCTACGACGGAGCGCACAACCCCGCCGGCGCCACCGCACTCGCCGCCGCCCTGCCCGAGATCATCGCCGGCCGCCGACCGCTCGTCCTCGTGATTAGCGTCCTCGAGGACAAGGCCGCCGCCGACATGCTCCGCCCGCTGCTCCCACTTGTCGACCACCTCGTCTTCACCCGCTGCGCCAACCCCCGCGCGCTCTCGCCAGCCACGCTCGAATCGCTCGCCCAACAGCTCAACGGCCCCGACGCCGAGGTTGTTCCAGACCCACGCGCCGCCATCGCCCGAGCCCGCGATCTAGCCGGCGCCGCCGGAGCCGTCCTCGCAACCGGCTCCATCTACCTCATCGCCGATCTGGTCCGCGCCGAGGGCGACACACACGCCTCCGCGCTCTAACTCTTGGGACAATCCAAAGATGGACCCCGGCGACGGCCCCAGCTTCATCGCGATGATCGCCCTCGTCGCCATCGTCGTGGCAACCGTGATCCTCGTCTTCTTCGGCGTCGGTTACGGAATCGGCCGGATGTTCCTCTAGGCTGCCCGCACCTATGGCTCTCTCCGCGATCTTCGGCATAACGAACGACGGGTTGAACCTCGCGGTCAACCTGCTGCTGCTGTTCCTCATCGTCCTCTGGCTGGCGCTGATCTTCTGGACGCACGCCGACGCCAAGCGCCGGATCGCCGACCCGATGCTGGTCGGCTGCGCGACGGTCGCGGCGATCTTCCCGTTCGTCGGGACGGTCGTCTACATGGTCGTTCGCCCGCCGGAGTACCTCGAGGACGTCCATGAGCGCGAGCTTGAGATCGCTGCCGCCGAGGCCCGTCTCGCCGCTGCTCACGAGCATGCCTGTCCCTACTGCGAGTACCCGGTCGAGCGCTCGTTCCTGCGCTGCCCGAGCTGCCTGCGCCGGCTCAAGGAGCCGTGCGGTACCTGCGCCAAGCCGCTCGACCCGCGCTGGAAGATCTGCCCCTACTGCGAGGCCGAGGTGCCGGAGCGGGCCAGGCCGCAGCAGCGCCGTCGCGCGAGCGGCGGCGGTGGCCGCGGACGCCCCGCGTCGGGCGAGGGCGAGTCACGCACCAAGACCCAGAAACGTCCGGCCGCCAAGGCCGACCAGCGGCCGGCGACCAGCGCCGGCAGCCGCGCCAAGCCAGCCGAGCCGCGTCGCGAGCGCCAGTCCGCTCCGGCCGACTCTCGGACCCAGGCCGAGCGCCCACCCAGCGGTCCGCCGCGCCAGTAACCCCCTAACGAAGGAGCACCATCGTGGACAGGACCCTGATCCTGGTCAAGCCGGATGCGTTCGAGCGCAACCTGACCGGCGAGGTAATCGCCCGTTTCGAGCGCAAGGGCTTGAAGATCGCGGCGCTGAAGCAGATGACGGTCCCGCGTGAGACCGCTGAGCAGCACTACGCCGAGCACAGCGAGCGGCCGTTCTTCGGCGAGCTCGTCGACTTCATCACCGGCGGCCCGCTGGTCGCCCTTGTGCTCGAGGGCCACGAGGCGGTCAAGGCCGCCCGTCAGCTGATCGGCGCTACGAACCCGATCGAGGCAGCGCCGGGGTCGATCCGCGGCGACTTCGGCCTCGAGGTCCAGACGAACCTCGTCCACGGCTCTGACTCGCCCGAGTCCGCCGCGCGCGAGATCGGGATCTTCTTCCCGGAGCTGTAAGAGCCGGCGGTGCCACTCACCCTCGCGTCGCGCTCGCCACAGCGGCGGGCGATCCTCGAGCAGGTCGGTGTCGACTTCGACGTCGTCGTGCCGGATGTCGAGGAGCTGACCGAGGGTGAGCCGGGCACTGTCGTGGTCGAGAACGCGCTGCGCAAGGCGCGTGCTGTCGCCGGCGAGCTGGTGCTCGGCTGCGACACCGAGGTATTCCTCGACGGACGGGTGTACGGCAAGCCGCGCGACGCGGCCGAGGCCGAGGGCTTTCTGCGCGAGCTGTCGGGTCGCGAGCACCAGGTCGTATCCGGCTTGGCGCTGATCGACGCGGGGGAGGAGCGCACCGCCACCGCCTGGACCGGGGTCACCTTCCGCCAGCTCGACGAGCCGACGCTGCGCTGGTACCTGGACAGCGGCGAGTGGCGCGAGCGGGCTGGTGGCTATGCCATCCAGGCGAGGGGGGCGGCCCTGGTCGCCGCGATCGACGGCGACTACCTCAACGTGGTCGGCCTACCACTGGCTACCCTGCTTGAACTGAAGCCTTCCTTGCTGCTTTCCCACCAGTAGTTGCACAGCCCGTATCCTGGGTTCTCCTCCGATGGGCATCTTCTCCAACCTCACAGGAATGGGCGGCCGCGACATGGCGGTCGACCTCGGTACCGCCAACACGCTCGTCTACGTGCGTGGGCGCGGGATCGTGCTCTCCGAGCCGTCTGTCGTCGCGATCGACTCGCGCACCGCCGAGGTGCACGCGGTCGGCATCGAGGCGAAGCGGATGCTCGGCCGCACGCCGGGGACGATCCAGGCGATCCGCCCGCTGAAGGACGGCGTGATCGCCGACTTCGACGTGTGCGAGCAGATGCTGCGCCACTTCA
>CAZVRI010000032.1:0-35511 GCA_964629855.1 uncultured Thermoleophilaceae bacterium | reverse complement strand
AGCACCGCGGTCTGGATCGTCATGTGCAGCGAGCCCATGATCCGCGCGCCCTTCAGCGGCTGGCTGGCGCCGAACTCCTCGCGCATCTTCATCAGGCCCGGCATCTCGACCTCGGCGAGCGAGATCTCCTTGCGACCGAAGTCGGCCAGGCCGATGTCGGCGACCTTGTAGTCCTGGGTGGCGGTGGGGGTCACTCGTTCTCCTTGAAGTTGCGTCTTTTCGAAGTCTTGTCGTGTCAGGCCGCGGTGGGTCCGGCAAGCAGCCGCTCGTGCTTCTGCTGCTCGAAGCGCAGCCAATCATTCGCCGTGACGCCCTCGGGACGCCGCGGCTCAGTCGCCAGCCATGTCTCCACGGCCCCGCGCAGCTCGCTCTCGCGCCGCAGCCGTGCCGCGAAGCCAACGTCGCCGAGGCTGATCTCATGCTCGGCGAGCAGCTCTCGCAGCGTCCTCAGCCGCTGCAACTCCTCCGGCCCATAGAGCCGATACCCGCTCGACGACCGCGCGGGCTCGATCAGCCCCTCACGCTCGATGTAGCGCAGCATCCGAGCCGACCATCCAGTCGTCTCGGCCGCCTCGTTGATCGTCAGACCGGCCATACCGACGACCAACCTTACCAAGCCCGTGTCAAGGTTTTTGATTGGAGTGGGCTCCTCGCGGGTCCTGTCTCTGGGAGTGCACCGCTCGCAAGCTCGCGTTCGTAATTCGGGAGAGCCGAGTGCTCGTTCCTGCGCCTCAAACGCAAAATCGTCGCCTGGCGGTTTGGGGCTAGGGCTCGGGCGTTTGCCCCCGCGGGTGGCGACGATTTTGCGTCCGCGCGCTGCAGGCGGATGTCGAGCGCGGAGCCCCTCCCGTCAACCAACGCCCCGAGCCCTACACCCTCAACCCACACCAGGGACGGGGCGCAGTCGCCGACAGAAGCCGAAAGCGTGTGGACCAAAATCGGAGACAGGACCCGCGGGGAGCGCGGTCTGTCCCTAGGCCCTAGGAGCCCAGCGCGGCTTTGAAGCCCTCGATAGCGTCGACCGGGTCTGGGTCGATGTCCTCGAGCTCGGCGAGCGAGACGCTGACGAGGTCGCCGGTCATGACGAGCGAGAGGACGTGGGCGACGGGGGTGTCGCCGCGGGCGTCGATGCGGACGACGGGCGCGCCGAGGTCGGCGAGGCGCTCGGCGGTCAGCTCCATGCGACGCTCGAGGCGGGGATGCATGTCCGGGCTATGGATGAAGACGGCGGAGAGCGGGGCGAGGTCGAGGCCGCGACGCCAGCCCTCGATCTCGTTGTGGTTGGCCTCGGGGAGCTCGCTGGCGAAGGCGGGCAGCTTGGCGTTCTCGTTGAGCTGGGTCTTCCAGCGACGGGCGACGGCGGCGGTCGGGCCGGCGCCGTGGACGATCGGGATCGTGTCCTCGAGCGCACGGGCGATCGAGTCGGCGCCGCTGTCCTCGGCGAGCTGCTCGAGCAGCTCGCGGGCGCCTTCGATCTCGTCGCGCAGCGACGGCGTCACGCCGCAGGCAGCGGCGCATTCGAGCGCTCCGATCGTCATGTAGACGACCGCGGCGCGGGGCTGCATGCCGGACGGGACGCCGGCAACGGGCACGCCGGCGGCGCGGGCACGCTCGGCGAGCGGACCGCCGGTGGTGAGGGCGACGCGCGGCGCGCCAGCCTCCCCCGCGGCGTCGAAGCAGGCAAGGGTCTCCTCGGTCGAGCCGGAGTAGCTGGCGCAGAGCACCAGCGTGTCGGGACCGACGTCGGGCGGAAGCTCGTAGCCGCGCACGGTGCGGATCGGCCGCTGGGCGCGGTTGCCGATCGCGGCGGCCGCGAGGTCGCCGCCGACGGCGGAGCCGCCCATTCCACAGATCACCAGTCCACCGGTCAGGTCGCGCGGAGCGATCCCCGCGGCCTCAACCCGCCACAACGCGTCCCCGATCTGGTGCGGCTGCGCCAGCACGTCCTCGATCATTCGACCGCCTCCCCCGCTTCTACGACGGCATCCGGCTCTATGCGCGCGTCGCCCGGGACGACCGCTCCGGCCGCGATCTGCGCGCCCGCGCCGACCATCGCGCCAGGCTCGATCCGTGCTCGGTCGCCGACACGCACCCGCTCGGCGAGCACCGCCTCGCGGACCGAGCAGTCGGCACCGACGATGACGCGGTCATGCAGCGCGGAGCGCTCGACGGACGAGTCGCTGCCGACCGAGCAGTGGGCGCCGAGCACGGTCTGCGGACCGATGTGGGCGCCACTGACGAGACAGCCGTCGCCGATCAGCGAGCCGGTCTCGTCGCGCGGCGGCAAGGTGGAATCGACGGAGCCGGCGAGCAGGTCGTAGGTCGACTCGAGGTAGCGCTCGGGCGTCCCGATGTCGATCCAGTAGCCGTCGGCGGCCCAGCCGTAGAGGCCGTTGCCGACCAGCTGCGGGAAGATCTCGCGCTCGAAGGAGCAAGCCCGGCCAGCCGGGACCAGCGTCTCGACGACCTCGCGCTCAAGTACGTAGGCGCCCGCGTTGATCCGGTTCGTCGGAACCTCGCCGTCGGTCTTCTCGAGGAAGACCTCGACGCGGCCGTCGGGGAAGGTCGGCACGACGCCGTAGCTGGCGGTGTCCTCGACCTCGATCAGCGCGAGCGTGCAGCGGGCGTCGGCCTGGACGTGGAAGTCGAGCTCGGCGGTCAGGTCCATGTCGGTCAGCACGTCGCCGTTGAGCACCAGCAGCCGCTCGTCGAGCACGCCCTCGTCGAGCGCGAGCCTGACCGGCCCAGCGGTCCCGAGCGGCTCGTCCTCGATCACGTAGCGCAGGCGCATGCCGCCGTAGACGTCGCCGAGCACCGAGCGGACGCCGTCGGACATGAAGCCACAGGAGAGGATCGCCTCGTCGACGCCGTGGCCACGCAGCCAATCGAGCATGAAGGTCAGGAAGGGCCGCCCCGCAAGCGGCATCACCGGCTTTGGCGTCGTGTAGGTCAGCGGCCGCAGCCGCGTGCCCTGACCGCCCGCGAGCACCAGCGCCTGCACGTCAGCGGCCGATGCCCTCGTAGGTGAAGCCGGCGGCGCGCAGCGCCTCGCGGTCGAGGAAGTTCCGCCCGTCGACGATGACCGGCTGAGCCATCCGGTCGCGCACCGCGCCGGCCCAGTCGAGCTCGGCGAACTCCGTCCACTCGGTCACCAGAACCGCCGCGTCGGCGCCGTCGAGCGCCTCGAGTGCGGAGCCGCATACGACCGCCCCACCGAGCATGTCCTCGGCGTTGTCGAGCGCGACGGGGTCGTAGACGCGGACATTGGCGCCCTCGCCCTGCAGCCGCGCCGCGAGCACGAGGCTGGTCGCCTCGCGAACATCGTCGGTGTCGGGCTTGAAGGAGACGCCGAGCAGCGCGACTTCCTTGCCAACAAGCGGGCCGAGATGCTTCTGCAGCTTGCCGACGGCACGCCGCTTCTGGAGGTCGTTGACCTCGATCACCGAGTTGAGCAGCTGGAAGTGGTAGCCGCTGTTGCCGGCGAGCTGCTTGAGCGCGCTGACGTCCTTGGGGAAGCAGCTGCCACCGAAGCCGAGGCCGGCCTTGAGGAACTTGCCGCCGATCCGGTCGTCGAGGCCCATGCCGCGCGCGACCTCGCTGACGTCGGCACCCAGCTCCTCGGAGACGTTGGCGATCTCGTTGATGAACGAGATCTTCGTCGCGAGAAAGGCGTTCGAGGCGAGCTTGATCATCTCGGCGCTGGCGACGTCGGTGCGGACGATCGGACCACCGAGCGGCTCGTAGAGCGCCGCGACCCGCTCGGCGAAGCCGTCGGAGCCGTCACCGGCGCCGACCACGACCCGGTCGGGGTTCATGAAGTCCTCAACCGCGGTGCCCTCCTTGAGGAACTCCGGGTTCGAGATGTAGCCGAGACCCTCGCGACGGCGCTGGATCGCGCGGCCGGTCCCGACCGGCACCGTGCTCTTCATGACGATCGCATGCGAGTTCGAGTCGCCGAGCTCGGCGATCACGGCTTCGACGCGCGACAGATCGGCGTCGCCGGAGTAGGTCGGCGGCGTGTCGACGCAGCAGAACAGCAGCTCGGCGTTGTCGAGCACCTCGCGCATGTCGGTGGTGAAGTGCAGCCGCTCGGCGTTGCGCTCGACCAGCTCGGGCAGCCCGGGCTCGTGCATCGGCACCTCGCCGCGCGTGAGCGACTCCACCTTCTCGGGCAGGATGTCGCGCGCGTAGACCGGGTGGCCCAACTCCGCGAAGCACGCCGCGGTGCAGAGCCCGACCCAGCCGACGCCGATGACGCCGATCGGTTCCTTCTCAGCCATAGAAGCCGGGGAGGCTACAGACCCGCTAGGGCAGACGGGTCGAGCGGGCGATTGCGATCATCTGCTGCTCGCTCAGCGTCTGCAGCAGGGTGTTCGACACCCAGTAGACGGCCTTGGGGGTCCGCCAGGCGACCAGGCGCAGGCGGTCGCCCTCGTAGTGGAGCTCGAACTTGCGCCCCTTGATCGTGCGCTCCTCGGACGGGCTATCGAGGATCGGCGGGTCCATCCAGCGTGTGCCCTGGATGCCGAAGTACTCGCCGACCAGCGGTGACTTGAGCACCATCCGGTAGCTCTTCTTGCGCTCGCCGCCGGGCGTCAGGATCTTGTAGACGCGCGGCGGCCCGATGTACTGGTAGCCGGCCGCGCGGACCGTCGGGTAGTAGACGGGGAACTGGCCGCCAGCACCCTGCTCGATCGCCTGGATGGCCTGGTCCTTGCCGAACTCGGTGTCCTTCTCGAGTCCACCGTCGTCGGCCGACTGCGGGGCCCGCTTCTTCTTGCCCTTCGGCTTCAGCGCGCCACGCGGACCCTTCGTCTCCTCGACGCCGAGGAACTGCTGGGCGAGCTTCTTGACGGTCGCGTCGCTGGCGGTGACATAGCTGGGCACGCCGGCATCGGCGTCGCCGGAGGTGATGCCGACGTCGTCGCCCTCGAACTTGACGTGGCGGATCGGCTGGCCGACGGAGAAGACCGCGAGCTTGAGCAGCCCCAGCAGCTCGGCGCGGTCCTTCAGCGCACCGTCGGAGGTCGTGTACTTGCCGAAGATCTCGAGCAGCTTGTCGCGGTCACTGACGAGCGTCCCGACGCCGACCTGCTGCTTGGCGTCGCGCAGCAGGTCCTGCTGGCGGATGCCGCGCACGAGGTCGGAGTCCTCGTGACGGAAGCGGGCGTACTGGAGCGCCTTGTCGCCGCACATCTGCTGGTAGCCCGCCGGGATGTTGATGTAGGCAAACTCGGCGGTGTCGTTGTAGTAGCGCCGGTCGACGTCGGTGTAGATGCAGCCGATCGCGTCGATCGCCTTCTGGAAGCCGTGGAAGTCGACGTTGATGACGTGGTTGATCGAGAGCCCGGTCAGCTGCCTCACGGTCCTCGTCGTCAGCTTCGGCCCGCCGAGCGAGTACGCCGCGTTGATCTTGTCGACGCCATGGCCGGGGATCTCGACCTTGAGGTCGCGTGGCAGCGACATCAGCGCGGTCGCGTTCTTGTCGGGGTTGAGCCGGACGAGGATGATCGTGTCCGAGCGCGCGCCCGTCCCAGCGCCACCGTCAGTGGCGTCGTCCGGCCGCTTGTCGGAGCCGAGCAGCAGGATCGTCTGCGGCTCACCGGGATCGCTCTTCGCGAGCTGGGTGCCGAGCTTGAGATCCTCGTTCTGGTCGAGCGCCTCGACGACCTTGTCGATCTCGCGGAAGGCGGCTACCGAGGTGGCAGAGGCGGCGGCGAAGATCACCAGGAAGGCGCCGAGCAGCAGCTTCTTCCAGAGGCCAGGACGGTTGCTGTCGTCGAACGGGGTCAAGCGATCCTCAGATCCGCCAGCCGCCCATGTTGGGGGATCGACTCGACGAACTGGATGAGCGCGTCACGGTAGCGGCCGAGCGAGTCGATCGAGACCCACTCCTCGGGACCGTGGTGGCCCTCCCCCGCCGGCCCGAACTCGACGCCCGGCGTGCCGGCCTTGATGAACGAGATGACGTCGGAGGTGCCGTCGCGGCCGACGGCGATGCTCTCCTCGAGCGTCGTGACGTTCAGGACGGACTCGGCGAGCAGCTGGACGTAGGGGTTGTCGCGCTCGACGACGATCGGCTCGCGGTGGAAGACGTGGGTGACCTCGGCACCGTCGAGCCCACCGATCCCCGTGAGGATCTCGTCAGCGTCCTGACCCGGCAGGTAGCGGATGTCGACGTCGATCGCGCAGTGGTCGGGGACGCGGTTGATCGCGTCGCCGCCGAGGATCCGGCCGAGGCTGATCGACGGCCGGTCGAACATGTCCGACGACTCGCGCGTGAATGGCAGCGTCTCGATGCCGCGGAAGACGTCGACCGCCTTCAGCACCGCGTTGTCGCCCAGCCACGGGGTCGAGCCGTGGGCCGAGCGGCCGTGGACCTCGATCCGAATCGCCAGCACGCCCTTCGCCTGGATGCCGATGTGCAGGTTGGTCGGCTCGCCGGTGATCGCGAAGTCGCCGGTATAGCCCTGGCGGACGATGTGGTCGGACGCGCGGATGCCGTCCTCCTCGCTCGTCTCCTCGTCGGAGACGCAGACGAAGTGGACCTTGACCGCGTCCTGGGCGGCGAGTCGGCAGGTGGCGGCCATCATCGCCGCGAGCCCACCCTTCATGTCGTAGGCGCCACGGCCGTAGAGGCGGTCGCCATCGACGCGCGGGGTGAACTGGCCGGCATCACCCGGAACGACGTCGATGTGGCCGTGCAGCACGACGGTCGGTCCGCTCTCGGCACCGACGGTCGCCGCCAGCACCGGGCGTCCGTTGTGCAGCTCGCCATTCACCTCGACGTCGTGAGACTCCAGCCAGCCCTTTACGAAGGCTGCCGCCGCGTGCATGCCCTCGATCGTGGCCGTGTCGTAGGTGATCAGGCGCTCGGTGAGGGAGCGCTCGTCCACTGCGGTCGCAGGATAGACCGTACGAGCAGCGGAACCGCCAACAGGATCATCACCGGCTCAAGCGGCATCCGGTAGCGGTAGTTGCCGTAGAGGACGAAGCCGTACAGGACGAGTGAGGCGCTGAGCAAGATCCAGAGCGCCCGCTCGCCGGGCGTCAGCGGACGTGAGCGCCAGGCGACGAGGGCGGCGATCAGCGTCAGCGCGAGCAGGCCATAGAAGAAGAGGTCGGCGATGTTGCCGAGCGGGATCGCGGCGGTGTCGGAGATCGCCTTCGGCTCGCCGAGCGCGCCTGGCTGGACCCACTGGAAGAGCACCGCCGAGTCGCCGCGCACCAGCCAGGCGAGCTTTCGTGGAACGAGCAGCGCCTCGCCGAGCGGGTGGGCGATCGCCCAATCGAGCGCGTCGGCCCGCAGGCGGCGGGCGTCGTCGAGCTCCTGCTCGCGCGGGGAACTGGGTGCCGCCCGTTGCGCGGCGGCACTGGGCGTCACGTAACTCGGCCCGCCGTAGGCGCCGTCGTTGTGGCCCGACCAGAGCGTCTGCGAGCCGTTGGTCGAGATCGGCACGAACGCGTCCATCTCGACCGCGTTGCGCGCCGTCCAGGCGCCGACGACCAAGACGACTCCGGCCGCCAGCAGGGCGACCTCGCGTCCGCGTGGCCGCCACCAGATCG
Source organism: uncultured Thermoleophilaceae bacterium (assembly GCA_964629855.1). Lineage (GTDB taxonomy): Bacteria > Actinomycetota > Thermoleophilia > Solirubrobacterales > Thermoleophilaceae > JAAYBF01. Next base: position 27,945 of record CAZVRI010000032.1, on the reverse strand, counting down.
CCAGCGGCAGGATCAGCAGGAGCAGGCCCTCGGCGCGTGTCTCGGCCGCGACTCCGATGGTGAGGCCGATCGCCCCGGCGACCCACCAGCGGTCGCGCGGCAGCACCAGGCAGAGCGCGAGGACCGCGACCAGCAGCGTCGTGTAGAGGGTCTCGGCGAGCAGAACGTCGGTCAGGAAGATCTGGCCGGGGAATACGGCGAGCAGCGCTCCGGCGACGATCGCCTCGCGCCGGCCGTACATCCGCCGCGCGCAGAGGTAGAGCAGTGGCACGGCGAGTGCTGACAGAAACGCGTTGAGCAGCTCGCCGGACAGCGGGTCGGAGCCGAAGACTCGGTAGGCGAGCGAGAGCAGTCCCGGGTAGACGGGGGGCCAGCGCGACGTCGGCTCGCCAAGCCACTGGTAGCCGTCGCCGTCTGCCAGCCGCGCAGCGGTCTGGTGGTAGAAGGACGTGTCGTTATAGGCGAGGCCGTGGCGGTCGACGACAAGCACCCACGCGACGCGCAGCGCGAGCGCCAGCGCGAACAGGCCGAGTAGCCAGCGGCGGTCACCGCCACGGGGCCCTTGTGCCGTTTGGCTCAAATTCACCTTTTGCCAACCTATCGCCGCTAACGTCGAACCGTGCACATCCTTGTGCTGGCTGACCGTGACTGGACACATCCTCAAGGTGGAGGGTCCGGGGCCAACTTGCGCGAGCAGGCGCTGCGCTGGGTGGCTGTGGGCAACAGGGTCACGATCGTCTGCTGCACGTATCCGGGCGCGACGAAGCTCGAGCGCGACGGCGACCTGACAATCCACCGGATCGGCGGCCGTTCGACCGTCTTTCCACGAGCGATCTGGCGCCAGTGGCGCGGACTGGTGCCCGACCCCGACGTCGTGCTGGAGATCGTCAACGGAATCACCTTTCTGACACCGCTCTGGCTGCGGACTCCGCGCCTGGTGCTCGTCCACCACATCCATCGCCGCCACTACGTCGAGGAGATGGGGCAGCGGTGCGGTTCGCTCGCCGGGTTCCTGCTCGAGACGCTGCCGCTGCAGCTGCTCTACCGCGACGCCCGTTTCCTGACGGTGTCGGAGTCGGCGGCGGTCGAGATCGCCGAGCACGGCGTGCCCGCCGATTCGATCGAGGTCGTGCGCAACGGGGTCGACCTTGTACCCGCCGGCGATCCGCGCGCGGACGGCCCGACGCTGCTCTACCTCGGACGGCTGAAGCGCTACAAGCGGATCGAGCTGGTGCTCGACGCGGTCGAGCGGGTGCCTGAGGCGCGGCTCGAGATCGCCGGTGACGGCGAGCACCGCGGCGACCTCGAGCGCGAGATCGCGCGGCGCGGCCTTGGCGATCGAGTCCGCCTGCACGGCCACGTCGACGAGCGGCGCAAGCGCGAGCTGCTGACGTCCGCCTGGGCGAACGTGACCGCGTCCTCGAACGAGGGCTGGTGCCTGACGGTGATGGAGGCCGCGGCGTGCGGCATGCCGAGCGTCGCGATCGCCGAGGGTGGGCTGCGCGAGTCGATCGTCGACGGCGACACCGGCCTGCTCGCCGACGACGCCGACGGACTTGCTGACGCGGTCGCGCGGATCGTCGCCGACCGCGAGCTGCGCGACCGACTCGGCGCGCGGGCGGCGGCGCGGGCCGCCGAGTTCAGCTGGGACGCCACGGCCGGCGCGACGCTCGCCGCGCTCGAGGCCGAGTACGCCGGGGGACGGCGGCCGGCGCGCTCACTGTCGGACCTTGCCCAGAGCGACTTCGGCCGCGCGGGGGGACTCGCCGCCGCAGTGATCGTCAGCAACGTGATCGCGCTCGCCTTCACCGTCGTCTTCGCCCGGCTGCTCGGCGCGGGCGGCTACGGATCGCTGGCCGCGCTGCTGTCGGCGTTCATCATCCTGATGGTCCCCGGCTCCGCGCTGCAGATCGCAGTGGCGCGTGAGATATCCGCAGCCGGGCCGGGAGGCGGGGCGGGCGTGCGCCACTGGATCTCGCGGATCGCGCTCGGCGCGGTGCTCGTCGCGATCGCAGCCGTCCTTCTGCGCGACGTGCTCGGCGCGATCCTCAACGTCGACCAGGTCTGGGCGGCTGCCGCGGTGCCGGTCTGTGCCTTCCTCTGGATGATCGTCTCGGTCGAGCGCGGAGCGCTGCAGGGCTACCGCCGCTACCGGGTCGTCGCGGGCAGCATCATCGGCGAGGCGCTGGCGCGGCTCGGCTTCGGCATCGTGCTGGTGCTCGTCGGGCTCGATGTGACCGGCGCCTTCCTCGCAACGCCGCTGGCACTGGTGGCGATGGCACTGGTGCTAGCGCGGCCACTCGCTCAGGAGCTACCCGAGCGCCGCGACCGGCGCCCGCTGCTCGACCTACTCGCCGGCGCGTGGATCCCGGTCATCGGACTGACCCTGCTGTTTGCGCTTCAGGAGGTCCACGTGATCGTCGTCAAGCATGAGGTCAGCGACGAGCTGGCGGGCTCCTACGGCGTCGCGGCGGTGGCCGCCAAGGCAATCATCTGGGTCGCGGTCGGGCTCGGGATGTACCTGCTGCCGGAGGCGGCCCGTCGCAGCCACGAGGGGATCGACCCACGCCCCGTGCTGATGCGCACGCTGACGCTAATCGCGCTGGCGGCGCTACCGATGGTGGTGCTCTACGCGGTAGCGGCCGAGCCGCTGCTGCGGACGGTGTTCGGGCCTGACCTGACCGGCGCCGCCGACGCGCTGCCGTGGCTCGGCCTGGCGATGGCGCTGCTCGCCTGCGCCTACCTCTCGGTCCAGTACCTGCTGGCGCTCGAGCGGTCGAGCTTCATCTGGGTGTTGGCGGTCGCCGCGGCGCTGGAGATCGGGCTGCTGGCGTTCGTCGGCGCCAACGTGACCGAGGTCGCGATCGTGCTGTTCGGCCTCCAGCTGTTCTGCGCCGGCTCGATCCTGACGCTGTCGCTGCGCGCCCGTCCCAGGGAGACTCTCGTCGCGTGAGCATGCGCGAGAAGTGGCGGCTGTTCCGCCGCGAGAAGGAGGACCCGGAACCGTTCTACTCGCTGCTGGCGCGCGAGGCGGCCGCCGACCTCGATCGCCGCTACGGGCCGCTGCGCGGCCAGCGGGTGCTCGACCTCGGCTGCGGACCGGGCTTCTATACGGCGGCGCTGCGAGCGGTGGGAGCCGAGGTGACGCCGGTCGACAACTCCGAGGAGGAGCTCGCGCTCGCCGGCGGCCCGCCGGAGGGGGCGCTGATCGCCGACGCGGGCGCGCTGCCGCTCGCCGACGCTTCGGTCGACGGCGTCTTCTGCTCCAACCTGCTCGAGCACACGCCCGACGCCGCGCCGGTGATCGCCGAGATCGAGCGTTTGCTGCGTCCTGGCGGCTGGACCTACATCTCGTGGACGAACTGGTACTCGCCGTGGGGCGGCCACGACATGACGCCCTACCAGTACCTCGGACCCGAGCGCGGGCCGCGGCTCTACGAGCGCCGCCACGGCAAGCCGCGCAAGAACGCCTACGGGGACGGGCTGTGGGCGTGCCACATCGGCCCGACGCTGGCGCTCGTGCGCGCCCGACCGCTGCTCGCGATCGAGCATGTCGAGCCGCGCTACTGGCCGTGGGCGGCGCCGGTCTGCCGCGTCCCGGGGCTGCGCGAGCTGGTGACCTGGAACTGCGTGATCAGGGCGAGGAAGCGTTGAGCTTCGCCGATGCGCTCTATGCGGTGCGCGGGGTCGAGGGTTGGATGACCGACGCCCAGCTGCGGCGGCTGTGGGAGGCGGCGCGGGTGGCTCCCGCCGGCGCGACGATCGTCGAGATCGGCAGCTTCCACGGGCGGTCGGCGATCGTCCTGGCGCTCGGCGCCGGCGACAGCGCGCGCGTCTGGGCGATCGACCCGCATGCCGGCAGCGACCGCGGCCCGGGTGAGATCCGCGGCGCGTTCGACACCGGCGAGAGAGACAAGGTGACCTTCCACGCCAACCTCGCTGCCGCCGAGGTCGCCGACCGCGTCGAGCACGTACGTCGCTTCTCGGACATGGCCCACGGCGAGATCGACGGGGCGATCGACCTCCTGCACGTCGACGGCGCCCACCGCTACGCGCCCGCACGCCACGACATCGCCAGTTGGGGCGCGCGTGTCCGGCCCGGCGGCCAGATGCTGGTCCACGACTCGTTCAGCTCGATCGGCGTGACCGGCGCGGAGCTGCGCCTGCTCGTCTTCTCGCGCCGCTGGCGCTACCTCGGCCGCGACGGCTCGCTCGCCGACTACCGGCGTGAGGACTTGCGCGGTCTCGCGCACGTCCGCAACGCGGCACGCCAGCTCGCGCAGCTGCCCTGGTTCGCCCGCAACGTCGCCGTCAAGGTGCTGCTGACCCTGCGTCTGCGCCGGGCGGCGCGCCTGCTCGGCGCCGACGGCTGGCCGTACTGACGGTCAAGGCGACCGCGAGCGCGAACAGCACCCAGACCGCCACCGCCACCCAGTGCGCCCCGGTCAAGTCGGCCGCGAACTCGGAGTTGAAGCCACCGGCGTCGTCGGGCGGGAACAGCAGGTAAATCGCCGGCAGCACGACGGCGGTCAGCACGCCGGCCGCGACCGCCAAGGCGGCCGGCCCCACCCCACGCCACAGCAGCACCGCCACCGCCGGCCCGATCACCACCCCCGCCCGAAGGGCAAACACGAACGCGCCGACCAGCCCAGCCGCCACACCGATCCCCACCGCCCAGCGCAACGGCATCCTCCGACCGTCCGTCGCGGTCCGGCCACCGCGAAGTCGACCTTCCCGACGAAATGCGTCGGAAAAGTCGACCTCGGCGTGGGTTCTGGGCCTGGGCATCGTGCCGGCGCGGGCACCGAGACCAAAACGGCGTGTGGCGCCGACGCCAAGTAGGGCAAGGAGCGCCGCGCAGGCGATGATCGAGATGGCGAAGCCGGCGTCCATGGTGCGCTGGGGGGCGAACGAGAAGTCGACGTCGCGGCAGTCGCGCGGCGCGCGCCAGCCGTTGGCGAAGCCGTCGACCGGCCGCGGCTCGCCGAGGTCGCGGCCGTCGCACTCGGCGCGCCAGCCGCGGTTGAAGCTCTCGGCGAGGACGAGCCAGGCCGGCGCGGCCAGGACGACACGAACGCCTTCACGACGGCCGCGGCCGTCTTCGCCGGGGTCTACGACGCGGCCGGGCGCGGCCGGCGCGGGAAGCGGGCGCGGCGCCGGAGAGCGCAGCCGTAGGAGGTCCGCGCGCAGCAGGCCGTCTGCCGTCGTCAGCGTCGCGACGCCCGCCGGCAGCGCGACCGCGGCGCCACAATGACGTGCGCGCAGGGGGTGCCCCTCCCCTGCCATCACCCGCATCGGAAGCTGAGCGGATATCCCTCTCACTGATATCTGGGCTTCGACGGCCCCGCACCGACGGCTTCCCGCCCACTTCCTACCGGGCGCGACCGTCACCCAGCCGTCGGCGTGCCAGCGACGGGCTGCCGGCAGCTCGAAGCGGCGGGCGATCGACTGCTCGCCGTCGCCGGCGGCCGCGACGAGCGCGGCACTCTGGCTGTCGCCGGACGGGACCGACGTCGAGTCGGGATCGATCCGGGCGCGGCGGTGGAACGGATCGTTGCCGGTCGTTCGCTCGAACAGGAAGGCGAGCGGGGCGTGGGTCAGGTCGGCGCCGGCGAGCGCGCGCGTCGCAACGACCGGCGGCCGCAGCCGCTCGTGGACCCGCACGCCGGGAATGCGCAACTCGGCGATCGCGCCCGGTCCACGCGTGCGCGTCGTTGGGGGCCCGTCGACGCCGGCGACGGCGACACGCAGCTTGTCGACGTCGCGCAGCCCGACGGGCAGCCGGTTCCAGCCGGGACGGATCGGATAGCGACGTCCCGCGATCTCGACCGCGGTCAGCTCGGTGCGCGCCTCGCGCTGGGGCAGCAGCTCGACCCAGGGCACATCGATGCGCCGGCCGAAGTCGATCTCGACCCAGCGACGGTCGTCGTCGAAGTTGCGCTCGGCGCTCCACCACGTAGCGGAGTCGCCGTCGAACGCCGCGAACGGCCGGTGCTCGGGGAACTGGACAAACGACGGCGAGAACGGGGCTGTCAGCCCAGCGGCACCGTCGTAGACGGCGACCGTCTGAGCGTCAGTCCCCCGCTCCGCGAACGGGTTCAGCACCGCCCCGTCACGCGGGATCTCCGCATCGGCCGCGAGCGTCGCGCCCTCGGCCTGGCGCGGCTGCGACGGCAGGATCACGCGCCGGCGGTTGGAGTCGCCGACGACGATCTCGGCGCCGCCGCGCGCCGCGCGGCGCAGCTCCCCCGCCGTCTGGTCGGCCGCGTAAAGGATCGCCCGCTCGCGCGGCAGCGCGTCGAACGCCGCGAGTCCAGCCAGCGTCGCGGCGGAGCCGTCCACCACGAGCGGCCCACGCAGCGGCTGGACACGCACCAGCCCGGGCGACCCGGTCACCGGATAGGCCCGCACTGCTCCGAAGGAGCGCCGCGGCGACGAGAGGTCCGCCGCGCGCGCGAGCTGCGCCTCCGCAACTCGTGGATCGACGGCCCCGCTGCGGTCGCGGTCGTCGTCGCTCGCGGCGATCACCTCGCCGGCCCCCATCAGCCGGATCAGCGGCCCGAGCTGCCCCGGCAGTGCCCGCTGCTGCTGCACCAGCGCGTCCGTGCCCCAGAGCAGGTCGACCGCGCGCAGATCTGCGTACGGCACCACCCCGCGCACCGACACCGGCCGGTCGGTCAGCGCCGGCAGCAGCGCGTCCTGGGTTCCGCCCCAGCGGTAGAAGGGGAATACCTGCCCGGGCAGCACCAGCGCGCGCGTGCCGCGCGGCAGCTCGTCGTCGACGTCCGCCGCCGCCCGCTCCCAGTCTGCGGGCACGGAGTCGAAGGCGATCTGCCCGTCGATCGCGCGACCCTCGAACAGCGGCCATGCCCAGCCGACCACGAGCGCCCCCGCGACTGCCGACGCGGCGACCGCCAACGCGATCCGCCCGCGCAGCCGCTCCCACAGCACGCCCGCCGCCGCGCCGGCCAGACAGGCCAGCGCCAGCGCCAGCAGTGGCCCGGCCTTGTAGGTCGTGCGCAGGAACTGGACGAGCTCGGCGCGGTCGTACGACCAGTGCAGCGCGCGCCGCAGCGGCGCCCCGTCAGGGAAGCCGGTGAACATCACCAGCAGGGCGAGCAGCGCGAGCGCGGCAAAGAACGGCCCGTAGCGCCAGCGGCGTGTCCAGGCGAAGCCGGCGATCGCCAGGCCGGGGATAGCGAACGACGCGACGATCAACCCCTGCGCGCCAAGCAGCGTGGGCGCCGTGTCGAACGCCGGCTGCAGCTGGGCCCCGTAACCCACGCCGAGGTAGGTCACCCAGAAGCCCATCAGCCGCAGGCTCTCGCTCATGCTGGTCGACGTCCAGATCGCCCCCGCGGGCTCCGTGAACGGCAGGAAGTCGACGCCGTAGCCGATCTGCACGAGGATCGGCGCGATCCACCACGCCGACGCGAGCGCCGTCAGCGGCAGCACGCGCAGCAGGAACCGGCCGGCGTCGCGCCAGGCCACCCCGCCCGTGCCAGCCTCGTAGACGATCAGCAGCGCGGGCCCGAGCAGCACCCAGCCAGCCACCGCCGCGTTGACCCCGCCGCCGAGCGAAGTCACCAGCAGTGCCAGCGCCGCCGGCCACCACCAGCCACGCGGCTCGCGCAGCCCGCGCTGGACGCACAGCAGCAGCCACGGCAGCAGCGCGTAGGCCAGCAGCGTGACGCTGGTCCGGTTGGCGAACACGACCACGTAGGGGTTCGCGATCACCAGCGTTCCCGCGACCAGGGCCGGCACTCCCCGCGGCCGTTCGAGCAGCGCGTCGAGCAGCCGGACGACCCCCCAGGCGGCGATCGCGAGCAGCGTCCCCAGCCAGAGCCGGTGGACGACCCACGGGGCCAGCCCGACGAGGTCGCCGAGCGCATAGAACGGCCCCATCGGCCACAGGTAGCCGGCGTACTGCCCGGCCTGCACCTGGCCCAGCCCACCGGACGGTGCCCATGCCGCGGCAGCGTCGGCGAGGAAGCGGACCGGATCGGTGTGCAGATCGATCTTCGTGTCGGCGACGAGCTGGCCGGTCCGCTGCGCGAAGGCGAGCGCATAGGCGGCCAGCGCCAGCAGCAACGGAAGCCACCGCCAGTCACCGCGACCCGGTCTATCGTTGGCCACGATGCGGTCGACGCTCATCGCCCGCTTGCTCCTCGCAGTCGCGGCGCTCGCCGTCGCGGGGGTGCTGATCGGGCTGGAGCGCGACCATGACGGTTGCCAGGAGGCCGCGCGCACCGCGTTCCTCGCCAGCAACGCATCCGGGTCGCAACTGCAAGCCGCGGCCGACGATCTCGTCCGCGCCTGCGACGACGCCGAGCCGCTGAACCGGATTGCGCTCGGGCTGCGTGTCGAGCGGCCGCGCGTCGCCGCCCGCCTCGCCCGCACGGCAGCCGCACGCGATCCCGACAGCTACGTCGCATGGGGAATCCTCGCGGTCGCCGCGCCGCCCGCCGAGGCAGCCGCCGCCAAGCGACAGGCGGGCGCGCTCAACCCACTCTCCGTCGTCGCCAGTCCTTGAAGCGCAGGAGCGGGCGCTCGACCAGGTAGTAGCTGCCCGCCGCGCAGATGACCGCCAGCGCGAGCGTCAACACCGTCAACACGACGAAGCCGCTACCCGGTGCCGACTCCACGACGTCGCGCCCGACCAGCCAGCTCATCAGCGTGTGGTGCCAGAGGAAGATCCCGTAGGAGATCAACCCGAGCCACGCCAGCCACGGCAGCATCAGCAGCCGCCGCGGCCAGCCACCCTGGTCAGCCCCGGCGACCGCCGGCAGCAGGACCAGGATCGCGACCAGCGCCGACAGCACGTAGATCCGGAACGACTCGCCCTCGGTGTAGATCGTCCCGGTCGGCAACGGCGCCGAGACGGTCAGCGCGAGCGCCGCGAACGCTGCCCCCGCGGCCAGCCAGACGAGCGCCGGGTGACGGGCGACAGCGGCCATCGGCGCCCACGGCCGCTCGCGCTCGTGCAGCACGACGCTGACCACCGCCAGCGCCATGCCGGGAGCGAACCAGCCGAACATCCCCGGCAGCCAGGAGAAGACGACCGTCGGCCCGCTGGCGATCGCCAGCGTCCGGAAGATCAGCGACGCGAGCGCCAGCAGCGCGAGCACGCTCAGCTCGATCGTCACGACGCTCCGCCGCGAACGGCCACGGCAGAGCGCGCGCATGGCGAGCGCGTAGAACGGCAGCGCCAGGTAGAAGGTCACCTCGACGCAGAGCGTCCACGCCTGAGGAATGCCGTTGACGAACGTGTCGAGCTGGTAGATCTGTCCGAAGCCGTAGTAGATCCACCAGTCGCCGGTGAAGACGCCGTGCAGCCCCGGATAGATCGCGAGGACGGTCAGCGCGAGCCAGTAGGCCGGGACGATCCGCAGCACACGCCGGCGCAGGTAGTCACGCGTGCGGATCCGCGGAGCACCGGCGTGGTGGGCGGCGAAGAACGGCCGGTAGAGCAGGAACCCGGAGATCGCGAAGAACAGCGCGACGCCGATCTCGAGCCGGCCAACCGCGTGCCCGTACCACGCTCCGGTCGCGCCCGACGAGTAGGCCGTGTGGTAGACGAGCACGCTCAGCGCGGCGATCGCGCGCAGCGAGTCGACGTGCGGGAAGCGCGGGTTGCCCGGCGGCGGTGCGACGACCGGATCGACGGAGCCGCCGGTCGGGACGGGCGCCCTGGCAACGGCGCTCACGACTCGCCCCTCAGGCCGGCCCGCCCGATCACCGTCCCGGCCAGCATCAGTCCGACCATCCCCAGCGCCGGCAGCTCCCAGTCCCAGTCGATCCCTGCGTGGAGCGCGAGCACCGCCAGCGCAGCGCACGGGCCGGCCGCCAGGACCGCGTCCTGAGACACCAGCCGCCGCGCGCAGACCGCCACGCCGCCGAGGAACGCGGCCAGTAGCGCCAGCCCGACGAGGCCCAGCTCCGCGGCCGTCTCGAGGTAGAGCGAATGGGCGTCGACGGCGCCCTCGGCGACGTCGCGCTCGCGCAGCCACTCGACGCGGAAGCCGGCCGTCCCGACTCCCAGCGCCGGGGCGCCGGCGAACGCGTCGGCGGCGACCCGCCAGTAGTCGGCGCGGTTGCTGCCGATGTCGGCGAACCGCTGCGCCGTCGCTCCGCGCGCCGGCGGCGAGGCGCGGTCGGCGGCGACCAGCACAAGCGCGCCGACAAGCACGACGACGGCGCCCCAGCCGACCGCCAGCCGCCAGCGACGGCCGGCGCGCGCCCAGAGCGGACGGGCCTCGGGCGCGACGAGCGCCAGCGTCACCAGGCCGAGCGCCAGGGCTGCCAGCGCCCCACGCGAGTAGGTCAGGTAGAGCCCGGCGAGCAGCGGGACCAGCGCCGCGCACGCCGCGCCGCGCAACCACCGCGGCCGCGTCTGGTCGAGGGCGATCCGCGCGGCCAGCACCGCCCCCACCGCCGCCAGCGCTCCCATCCCGTTCCAGTAGCTGAGCGGCTGGTCGAGACGGCCGTCGGCGGCGAACGAGCTGTTCAGGTCGAGCACCCCGAGATCACCGAGCAGGCCGTAGCCAACGACGATGAGCGCGAGCAGCGCCAACGCCGGCTCCAGCCCACGCGCCACCCAGCGCTCGCGAAACGCGGCGACGGCGAGCGGCAGCGCCGCGGCGTAGAGCGCCAGCCGCCAGACGTCCTCGCGCGCCGCCTCGCCGAGCGGCGCCCAGAGCAGCGACAGCGCCGTCCACGCGGCGAGCCCGAGCAGGCCGGCGACGGCGATCCGCCCGGCGGCGGTGACGGGAACGACCGCGAACGGCGGCGGCAGGACCAGGACGACCGCGGCGACACCCAGCCAGGCCGCGATCGCGAGCGTCGCGCGCGGCTCGTGGAAGAAGCCGCCAGAGCGGAAGCAAAGCCAGCCGGTCGCCAAAACGAGCACCGCCCCCAGCAGTGCGTGCGATATTGGTCGCCGTGTCGGCGCCGCGCTCACGGGTCGGACTCCTCGGGCTGCTGTTCGCCGGCGCCCTGGCGATCTCCGCCTTCACGTTGCGCCGTGGCGGCGCCGAGTTCGACGAGGGCCTGATCCTGCAGGCGGCAGCGCGAATCGCTGACGGCCAAGTGCCGTATGCCGACTTCGCCTGGCCGTACGGACCGGCGCACCCCTACCTGCTCGGCTGGTCGTTCGATCTCTTCGATCCCTCGCTGATCGGCTGGCGTGTACTGCGCAGCCTCGTCGATGCGGCGGTCGCTGTCACGGTCTACGCGCTCGCCCGGCGCGAAGGCGCCCCGCCGTGGCTGGCCGCCGCCGGCTGGCTGGTCGCCGCCTGCGCGATGGCCCAGCCGACGAGCGCGACCCCGTTCGCGCCGGCGCTGCTGCTCGCGCTGCTGGCTGTCCTCGCGGCGACCGGCAGCGCCAGCCGCCGGGCCACGCTGCTCGCCGCGCTGCTGACCGCTCTGGCAGCCGCCTGGCGGCTCGACTTCGGCCTCTATGCCGGCGCGGCCGTCGTCGTCGCGTTCGCGCTCCGACCGGGGCCCGGCGTCGAACGGGCTCGGACAGTCGCCCTCTACGCCGCCACCGCGATCGGACTCGGCCTGCTCGCCTATCTCCCGTTCCTGATCGCCGTTGGCCCGGCCGATCTCTACGACGCGCTGGTCGGGGCCTCGTTGCGCGAGCGCGACTACTGGACGCTGCCGTTCCCGCTCGCCTACGACGGCCAACTGCGGGCATGGCCGCCGGGAACCGCCGCCGAGGACGCCAAGGATCTGCTCGGCTTCTACACGCCGCTGCTCGCCGTCACCGGGCTGGCGCTGCTCGTCGCGATCGGCGGCTGGAGGGCCCACGTCGAGGGCCGTATCCGGCAGGGCACTGCCGCGCTCACCGTGCTGGGCGCGGGCTGCCTCGCCTACCTGCTGTCGCGCAGCGACGAGTTCCACGCCACACCGCTGATCGTCGTCCTGGCGGCCGCGTTGCCGCCCGCGATCGCCTGGGCGCTGTTCCAGGCCGGCGCCTGGCGCAGGCCGGCGCGCGTCGCGGCCACGCTCACGGCGGCCGTATTCGCGCTGCTGCTCGTCTACGGAGCCGCCAACCGGCTCTCCGCCCTGCTGCGCCCACCCGAGCTCGCGACGATCGACCTGCCCGTGGCCGACGGCGCGAAGGCGCCGCCCGCCGAGGCGAGGGCGCTGGCCCGGATGGCGGCGATCGTCGACCAGCGGGTCCCGCCCGGTGCCCCGATCTACACGATCACCCGCCGCTCCGACCTCGTCCGCTTCAACCAGCCGCTCGTCTACCTCGCGGCCGGCCGCCCGAACCCGACCCGCCACGACTACGCGATCCAGACCTCCGCCGCCGATCAGCGGGCGCTCGTCGCCGAGCTGACGCGCGAGCGTCCGCGCGCGATCGTCCGCTGGACCAGCCCCGCGTCGGTCGAGCGCGAGCCGAACCTGCGTGGACGCCCGACCGGGGTGCGCATCCTCGACAGGTGGGTGGCCGACCGTTACCGCCTCCTCGCCAGCGCTGGCGACTACGAGATCCTCGTTCCCCGCGCCGGCCGCTGAGCGCCTGTCCCGCCGTGCCCGTTGACCGATCCGTTGGCGCCGTTGGCCTGCGCGCCGACCCCATGGCGCTCGAGCAGCGCCGCGTCGACCTCGCGCGGGAATGCCTCGCGGAAGATCGCTGTGTCGAACCGCCGTGCATTTGCGACACAGGCGGCGGGATCGATCGCCAGCGCGTCGAAATCCGTCACCGCGGCCGCGAGCTCCCGCGCGCCACCGCTCCAGAGCGTCCCGGTCACGCCTTCGACCACTGTCTCGAGCGCCCCACCGGCGCCGGCGGCGATCACCGGGCGCCCCGCCGCCTGAGCCTCAACGGCGGCGATCCCGAACTCCTCAATCGACGTCACGACGACCGCCCGCGCGCTCGTCAGCAGCTGGGCCGCACGCTCGTCGTCGACCCGGCCGGCGAACCTGATCGTGGGACCGGCGAGCGAGCGCAGCCGTCCCTCGTCCGGTCCGTCGCCGACGACGATCAGCGGCAGCCCGAGCTGGTTGAACGCCTCAATCGCCAGGTCGATCCGCTTGTGTGACATCAGCGCCGACAACAGCACGTAGTGGCCACGCGGCTCGCGCGGCGCGAAGCGGTAAGTGGCGACCGGCGGGTAGACGACCGTCGACTCGCGTCCGAGGCATTCGGCAATCCTGCTCTGGGTCGTGCGCGAGTTCGTCACGTAACGGTCTACGCGTCGTGCCGCGGCGCGGTCCCACTCACGCCAGCGGCGGAGGAAGGCATCCAGCAGCGCACGGCTAACCGGGTCGCGCCGCTCGGCGAGTGTGCGGTCGCGCTCGTTCCAGGCGTAACGGAACGGGTTGTGGCAGTAACAGACGTGGGTTGCGTCGTCACCACGTCGCGCGGCATGCGCCCAGGCGCTCGAGCTGGAGATGACGAGGTCGTAGCCGGAGAGGTCGAAGGAGCGGATCGCCGCCGGATAGAGCGGCAGGAATCCGCGAAATGTCCGCTTGCCGGGACGCACGCGCTGGAGGAACGAGCTCTGGACGTTGCGCCCCGCGAGCCGACCCTCAGTCCCGTCCTCGTCGTAGATCGGCGAGAAGATGTCGGCCTCCGGATAGAGGTCGCAGATCTCGAAGAAGACGCGCTCGGCCCCCCGGACTCCAATCAGGAAGTCATGGACCAGAGCGACCCGGGTATGAGAACCGGGTCTTGTCGATATACGCACACTTCGAGTGTATGCGCGTAGTGAAGGCCCTAAACACGGGTTTATCCACTTCGTACATCGCTACCCTCGCCGTTATGGACGGATTCCGGGCGCGCCGTCGGACAGCCGCGACAGCGGCCGCGGTGCTCACGGTCCTGGCGCTTTCGGCGCCGCCGTCCGCGCTCGCGCAGGGCGCGGGCGATCGCCAGTACGCCGACCCGCTCGTCACCGACGGCGGCGGGCAGTCCGGGCAGCAGTCACCGTCGTCCCAGGGTGGGGCTGACGGCACCCCGCCCGAGCCGGCGCCGACTCCCGCGCCGGTGCCCGACGACAGCTCGGCCGTCACGGGTGACGACGCCGTCAGCGCGGCCGCGGAGGCGACGCTGCCCCGCACCGGCGCCGAGCCGCTCGGCGTGGCGCTGGCCGGACTCGCCCTCGCCGCCTGTGGCGCCTTGGGACTTGCACTGCCGCGTCGCGCGCGGCATGCTCGCCGCTAGCGGGTGGCGCAGCTTCCGTACTCGAGCTGGGTTCTCACCACGATGCGCAAAATCGCCCGTCTGACGCTTGCCACCCTCGTCGTCTCCGTCGCCGCCCTGGCGCTCTCCACGCCCGCCATGGCCCGTGTCCCGTTCGGGTTCGCCGGGGTGATGATCGACGGTCCGATGAACGCGCCGGGCTACGACCCGGCCGAGGAGATGGACGTGATGGTCGCCAGCGGCGTCGAGAGCGTCCGCTTCGCCTTCCACTGGGTCGACGGCCAGCCCTACCGTCACCTCGCTCAGGTACCGGAGGCCCAGCGCGCCGAGTTCGTCGACGTCGACGGCGTGCCGACGACCTTCTCGCGCTTCGACCCGATGGTCGCCGCCGCGGCCGCGCGCGGTCTGACGCTGCTCCCGAATGTGACCACCGCCCCCGGCTGGGCGGCCAAGCGGCCGGGCGTCTTCGGATCGCCGCCCAAGGGGACGGCCGACTTCGCCCGCTTCGCACGAGCGCTGGTCAGGCGCTACGGCCCCAACGGGCGGTTCTGGGCCGAGAACCCGACGTTGCCGCGCCGACCGATCCGCAAGTGGCAGCTCTGGAACGAGCCGAACCTGCGCTACTCCTGGACCGAACGGAAGTGGGCGCCGGGCTACGTGAAGCTGCTGCGCGCCGGTCGCGCGGCGATCAAGGCCGCCGACCCTGGCGCACGCATCGTGCTGGCAGGGCTGGCGAACGTCAGCTGGGCGGATCTCGAGCAGGTCTACCGAGTTCGCGGCGCCCGCCTCCTCTTCGACGAAGTCGCGATCCACCCGTACACCAAGCCTCCCGAGGGCGTGATCACGATTCTCGAGCGGGTCCGCAAGGTGATGGCCACGCACGGCGACCGCCGCAAGCCAGTCACCGTCACCGAGTTCGGCTGGCCGTCCTCGAAGGGCAAGGTCAAGGGCATCGGCGTCTCCACCGACCGCCGCGGCCAGGCCGCCCGCTTGGGCAAGGCCCTCCCCCTGCTCGCCCGCAACCGCAAGCGCCTCCGCCTCGCCAACGTCTACTACTACACCTGGGTCACCAACGACCGACCCAACAGCTCGATCTTCTTCTTCGCCGGCCTCCGCCACCGCCTCCCCTCCGGCAGGGTCGTCCCCAAGCCCGCCTTCCACGTCTTCCGCCGCACCGCCCTCCGCCTCGAGAACTGCCGCGTCAAGGCATCCATCGCCACCCGCTGCGCCCGCCGCTGAGCGTACGAGCGGTTCCCCATCCGTATCCTTGCCGCGATGCGGGGTAGGGCATTCCATGCGGCGGGAGTCGTGGCGCTCATCTGCCTGTTCGCTGTCGGATGTGGATCTGACGAGCCGGGCGACCAGTCGTCCGGCACGTCGCTGACGGCTTACCAGTACGCCGAGCTCGAGCGTCTCTACCGGGCGCAGGTTCCGCTCGATCGCTTGGTCGGCTCCAGCGACCCCGACGACATGCGTCGCCTCCTGATCGGCACCAAGCGCTCGTGCCAGCAGGTCGACAAGAGCGATCCGCTCCTAGCGGCCGTCATCGACGGATGCGAGGAGCTGGCCACGAACATGGCGGCGCTCGGGAACCTGGACTGCGCCACCCCGAAGGAGTGCAGCGAGCTGATGGCCTCGTTGACCACGACGATGCAGAGCATGCTCGACGCCTTGCGACGCAGCGAGCCGATCATCGGGCGCGAGGTGTCCGACGAGGCATGTCGCGACGCGCTCGTGGTCCCCGAGGAGCGCGAGGTGCTGGAGGAGGTCGTCGACGCGCTTCAGCGCTTTGACGACGCGATGCGCTCAGACGACATCGACGAGCTGGAGGCCGCCGGAGCCGACGTCGACGAGACGTTGAAGGGGTTCGACGAGACACCTTCCGCGAAGGAGCAACTGCGGGACTTCCGCGCGACCTGCCGGCTGGCCAGGAGCTAGCTCACCAACGTCGGCGGAGTCCGAGGGCGGTGCCCTCGAGCAGGCCGTGGAGCTTGGCGAGGGCGATGCGGGCGCGGAGGCGGGACCGGCGGCGGGTGGCGCTGGCGGTCATGTCGAGGATGTCGACGACGCCCCAGGCGAGGAGGAGGAGGCCACCGCCGGCGTTGCGGCCGAGGTGCTTGCAGGCGAAGCCGGCCCAGGCGCGCGAGTAGCCGCGCTGGAGCTCGACGACCTGGTCGGGCGAGCGCCACTGGTCGTGAACGGCGCGCACGGCGGGTGACAGGACGGCAGTCCCACCGGAGCGCAGCAGACGGTGGTTGAAGTCCATGTCGTCGGCGGCCGGGAGGTCCGGGACGCCGGGGCCGAGCCGCTCGTCCCAGCCGCCGAGCCGTTCCGCGGTCGAACGCCGGACGCAGAAGAGGACGCCGAAGCCGATCGCGCCGGGGAGCGTCCGGCCGCCGCGCCGGACCAGCGGCCTGTCGACCGGGAAGGTCGTGACAGGCGGCAGGTCGCCGTCGGCATCCACCTCCCCGCCGGCCCGCACGTCGCCGGCGATCCAGTCCGCCTCCGGATGGGCGGCGATCTCGGCCAGCAGCGCGGCGCCGAAGTCCCGCGCGACGATGCAGTCGTCATCGACGAAGGCGATCCATTCGCCGTCGGTGGCCGCCAGCGCCAGGTTCCGCGCTCGCGACAGGCCACGACCGTCGTCGTGGATGACACGCAGCCGCCTATCGGCGGCCGCCCGCTCCGCCAGCGCCGCATTCGGTGCCGCTCCCTGGTCGATCACCAGCAACGGCACGCCCGGCGCACCGCGGTCGAGCGCGTCGAGTGTCGCCCGCACCTTGTCCGGCCGGCCACGCGTGCAGACGGCGACCGTGAGGGTAGGAGTCGTTTCGCTCATCGGTGCTGGTGGAAATGGTAAGTAGTGTCAACGCCCCCGCAGGCGCTTTTCGTCAGTTACACATCGCTGCTCGGCGGCGCGGAGCGGATCCTGCTGGACCACGCTACGGCGCTCCCCGGACCGGTCACTCTCGCCTGTCCCGAGGGTCCGCTGGCGGAGCGGGCACGCGCCGCGGGGATTGAGGCCGTCCCGCTGACCGAACGGCGGGTGGAGCTACGCGCGAACGTGCGGGACCGGCTCGCGATGCCACTGCGGATGGCGGCCCAGGGCCGCGAGGTGCGCCGACTGGTCGTCGAGCTACAGCCGGCATGCGTCGTTGCCTGGGGAATGCGCCCGCTGCTGTCATGCGCGGCCGGCCTGCGCGGGATGCGGCCCCACCGTCCACTCGTCTTCCAGCACAACGACCTGTTGCCCAGCCCGCTCGTCGGGCGCGCGGTGCGAGCCGCGGCACGCCGCGCGGACCTCACCATCGCCCTCTCTCACGCCATCGCCTCCGATCTGATCGGCAAAGGCCACGACACCCGCGTCGAGGTCGTCCATGCGGGTGTCGACCTCAACCGCTTCGAGCAGCCGTGGGAGCCGGACATCCCGGTCCCCACCGCGCCGCCAGCCCCCACGGCACTCCTGCTCGGGGCCATCGTCGACTGGAAGCGCCCCGACCTCGCCCTGGAGACCGTCGCGCTCGCGGCACGCGAGCTGCCCGACCTGCGGCTGCGCGTCGCCGGCGCTCCCCTCGCGGCATCCGGCGAGCGGCTGCTTGCCGACCTGTGCCGCCGTGCCGAGCGCCCCGACCTCGCCGGCCGCGTCGACTTCGCCGGCCCGCTCGACGACGTCCCAGCCGCCCTCGCCGCCGCCACCTGCCTGCTGCACTGCGCCGATCGCGAGCCCTACGGGATGGCGCTGGTCGAGGCGCTCGCCTGCGGCCGTCCAATCGCGGCGCCGGCCGCCGGCGGACCGCTGGAGATCGTCGACGCCAGCTGCGGCGTCCTCTACCCGCCCGGCGACGCGCGGGCCGCCGCCACCGCCCTCGTCGACGTCATCAGGCGAGCCCCCGACCTGGGCCCTGACGCGCGGGCCCGCGCGGAGGCGGAGTTCGACCGCAGCACGGCACGCGACCGCTTCCGCGCGCTGATCGTGGAGCTGACCGCGTGACGGCCCCGATCGTGATCAACGCCCGCGCCGCGCTACGCGGCGAGGTCGGCGGCGTCGAGCGGGTAACGCGGGAGCTGGTCACCCGCCTACCGGCGCTCCGCCCCGACCGCTACCGCGTCGTGGCGCCGCCGCCCCGGCTTGCCCACCGCGCCGGCCACGCCTGGGAGCAGCTCGCGCTGCCGGTCGTCGCGCACGGCGCCGAGCTCGTCTTCTCGCCGGCGAACACAGCTCCAATCGCGGGACGGCGCAACGCCGTGCTGATCCACGACCTCGCCCCGCTCGTCGAGCCGCGCTGGTACGGCAGGGCGTACGGCGCCTGGCACCGGACGCTGCTGAAGGCGATCGCACGCCGCGCGTGCGTCGCGATCGTCCCCTCGGAGTTCGTCCGCGACCAGCTCACCGAGCTGCTCGGAATGCCTCCCGAGCGGATCGTTGCAGTGCCGATGGGCGTCGACCCGGCCTTCGCGGCCGCGCCCGACCCGGCGCCCCTGTGCCGCCGGCTCGGCCTCGACCGGCGTCCCTACGTGCTCGCCGTCGGCACGGCGATCGCCCGCAAGAACCTCGGCCTGCTCGACACCATCGCCCCCGCGCTCGACGCGGCTGGCCTCGACGTCGCGATCGCCGGTGGCGGTCGCGGCTACATGCGCGCGACCGTCCCCGGCGGCCCGACCGCCGCGCGCCGGCTCGGCTACGTCCCCGAGACCGACCTCCCCGCGCTTTACGCCGGTGCGGCCGCGTTCGCCCTCCCCTCCCTCTACGAGGGCTTCGGCCTCCCCTGCCTCGAGGCGATGGCGGCCGGCACGCCGGTCGTCACCACCCGCCGCGGCGCGCTCCCCGAGACCTGCGCCGACGCCCCTCTCTACGCCGACCCGGCCGACCCATCCGCCTTCGCCGCCGCGTGCATCGAAGCCGCCACCGATCCGGCGACCCACGACCGCCTGACCGCCTCCGGCCGCGAGCGCGCGGCCGGATTCACGTGGGAACGGACTGCCAGACGGGTAAACGACGCACTAGGTGCGCGTCTGCCGTTACCCTGAATTTCGGGAGGCGCCTGCTGCCCGTTAAACAGCAGGAAGGAACGCCAAACATGAATCGCACGCTCGGGCGCCGCTTGCTGGCCGCCCTGCTCGCTGTCACGGCGCTCGCCGCGATCGCTCCCGCCGCCGAGGCCAAGAAGGCGAAGGCGAAGAAGGGCGACCACAACGTCACGGTGATGACGCGCAACCTCTACCTCGGCACCGATCTGCTCAAGATCGCAACCGCGCCGAACCCCGACGCGTTCAAAGCCGCCGTGACCGCCGGCTTCAACCAGGTCAAGCAGACCAACTTCCCGGCGCGCTCGAAGCTGATCGCAAAGGAGATCAAGCAGACCAAGCCCGACCTGATCGGCCTCCAGGAGGCCGCGCTGTGGCGGACCGGCCCGAGCGACGGCTCAGCCACGCCGAACGCGACGAAGGTCGAGTACGACTACGTCAAGCTGCTGGTCAAGGCGCTCGAGCAGCAGGGCCTGAAGTACACGGTCGCGCGCACCACCAACGAGGCCGACATCGAGGGCGCCAGCAGCGGCGGCTTCGACGTCCGGCTGACGATGCGCGACGTCGTGCTCGTCAACAAGGCGCGCAAGGGCCTGAAGGTGACCGGCAAAGGCGGCGCCAACTACACCGCGACGATCCCGTTCCCGACCCAGGGCGGCATCTTCAACGTCAAGCGCGGCTACGCCTACGCCAACGTCAAGCTCAACGGCAAGGCGTTCCGCTTCGTCAACACCCACCTCGAGGCGTATCTGGAGGCGACCCGTGTCGCCCAGGCGATCGAGCTGGTGTCGTCCACCGGTCCGGTCAACGGCAAGCGGGTGATCGTCGTCGGCGACATGAACTCGGATCCCAACAACGCCGGCGGGTCGCCCCCCGGCGCTTGGAACGTGCTGACGGCGTCGGGCCTCAAGGACACCTGGCCGTGGCTCTACAAGAGCAAGCCGGGCTACGAGTGCTGCCTGAAGACCGATTCGCTGACCGATCCGCCGAAGCCGAGCCCGTTCGACCACCGGATCGACCAGGTGTTCGCAAAGGGCAAGGTCAAGCCGCTCAACGCGAAGATCGTCGGCACCAACCCGGCCAACAGCCGCACCAAGTCCGGCCTCTGGGCATCGGACCACGGAGGGGTGGTAACGAAGCTGAAGCTGAAGTAGCGTTTGGGGGCGGATGAGCACTTATTCCGCCCCCAAGCACTCAACGCACGAGGTCTTCAACCAGGCGTCGCCGCTCGCGCCCTACAACGTCTTCGACGCGGACACAGCGCTGCGTGAGGCGCTGGAGCGCGAGGGCGGCGGCTGGGGAGTCGACCGCCTCCGCGACGCCGGCGAGCTGGCCGGCAGCCCGGAGGCGCTCGCCCACTCCGAGCGGGCGGAGCGCAACGAGCCGATCCTGCGTACCCACGACCGCTACGGCAACCGCATCGACGCGGTCGATCTCGACCCTTCGTGGCACTGGCTGCTACGCCAGGCGGTCGAGCGCGAGTGCCACGGCCTGCCCTGGCGCGACCCGCGGCCCGGCGCCCACGTCGTGCGCGCGGCGCTGTTCATGACCTGGTCGCAGGTCAACGCCGGCGTGATGTGCCCGGTTTCGATGACCCACGCGGTCGTCGAGGCGCTGCGCGAGAACGCCGAGCTGGCTGCCGAGTGGGAGCCGCGCCTGGTCAAGCCGAGCTACGACGGCGGCGCCCTAGCCGGCATGGCGATGACCGAGAAGCAGGGCGGCTCCGACGTCCGCGCCAACACGACGACGGCGACCGAGGCCGGCGACGGCTGGTGGGAGATCACCGGCCACAAGTGGTTCTGCTCCTACCCGCCGTGCGACATCTTCCTGACGCTCGCCCAGACCGACGCCGGCATCTCCTGCTTCATGATCGAGGGCCCAGGCCGCGACGGCGGCCAGCCCGGCTTCCGCATCCAGCGGCTCAAGGACAAGCTAGGCACGCGCTCGCTGGCGTCGTCGGAGGTCGAGTTCAACCAGCTGCCCGCCCGCCTCGTCGGCGAGGAGGGCCGCGGTGTCCAGACGATCATCCAGATGGTCAACCACACGCGGCTCGACTGCCTGCTCGGATCGACCGCGTCGATCCGCTGGGGCACGACCCAGGCGGTCAACCACGCCCGCAACCGCTCGGCATTCGGCAAGCTGCTCGCTGACCAGCCGGCGATGCGCAACGTGCTCGCCGACCTCCAGCTGGAGTCCGAGGCCGCGACCGCCAACGCACTGCGGATCGCCCGCGCCTACGACGAGACCGACGCCCCGTTCCGCCGCTTCGCGACCGCGGTGACCAAGTACTGGATCTGCAAGCGCGCTCCCCAGCACGCGCTCGAGGCGCTCGAGTGCCTCGGCGGCAACGGCTACGTCGAGGAGTCCGGCATGCCGCGATTGCTGCGCGACAGCCCGCTCAACTCGATCTGGGAGGGCTCCGGCAACGTCGCCGCGCTCGACGTGCTGCGCGCGATGGCCAAGGAGCCCGAGGGGCTGCCGGCCTTCCTCGCGGAGGTCAAGCTCGCCGCCGGCGCGGATGCGCGCCTCGACACCCACGTGGCCGCCGTCGAGCAGCGGCTCGGCGGACTGATGGCCGAGGGTGCCGACCCGCAGTGGCAGGCCCGCCGCCTCGTCGAGGACCTCGCGCTCGCGCTCCAGGGCTCGCTGCTCGTCCGCGACGCGCCACCGGCAGTCGCCGACGCCTTCTGCGCCAGCCGCCTGACGCCAGGCGGCCACGGCTACGTCTTCGGCGACCTGCCGCAAGGGGTCGACGCCGACGCCCTGCTCGCCCGCGCCCTGCCGGCCTGACCGATCAGCCCGGCGCGGAGACGACCAGGACCTGGCGCTTCGACCGCTTGATCAGGTCGAGCGCGAGGCTGCCGAGCAGACGCTCGACCATCTCCGGCCGGTGCCCGGAGCCGACGACGATGAGGTCTGCGTCGATCTCCTCGGCGAGCTCGATCGCCGCCTGCGTGGCATGGCCTGAGCGGGTGACGGCGGTTGCGGTCTCGCCGTGCTCGGCGATCCGCGCGACGATGCGGTCGGCGGTAGCGGCCGCCTCGCGCAGCAGCTCGGCGCGCGGCAACGCGGCGAAGCGCTGGCTCTCGACGTCGTCGACGACCAGCACCTGGACCTCGGCCCCGATCTCCTCGGCGAGCTGAGCAGCCGCGTCGGCCAGCCACGGCTGGTCGGCGCCCGCGGTCGAGACGACGAGGATCCGCTTCATGCCTCCAGCTCCTTCCGCGGACCGGCCACGACCCGGTTGACGAGCCAAAGCGCGGCACCAAGCGCCAGCAACAGCCCGGCGCGCAGGCCGACCGTTGCGTCGTCGGCAAGCTTGTCGTAGATCAGCACCACCGACACCAGCGCGCCCAGCACCGGCAGGATCGACGGGGCGTGGAAGTGCGGTCCCTCGACCTGGTCGCGGCGCAGCACCAACACCGTCACGTTGACGATCGCGAAGACGCCGAGCAGCAGCAGGACCGTCGTGTCCGCCAGCTCGCTGATGTCTCCGGTCGAGATCAGCACGACCGCGATCAGCGTCGTGAAGGCGATCGCGATGTGCGGCGTACGGCGCTCGCTGAGCACGCGTGCGAAGACCGGCGGAACCACGTCGCGGCGCGCCATCCCGTAGACCAGCCGCGACGCCATGATCATGTTGATCAGCGCGCCGTTGGCGACAGCCAGCAGCGCGATGAACGCGAACAGCTTGAGCGGGATGTCGAGCGGGCCCTCCTTGACGACCTCGAGCAGCGGCCCGCTCGAGTCGCTCAGCACACCAGTCGGGACGACCATCGAGGCGGTCATCGTGACCAGCAGGTAGATGACGCCGGCGATCGCGAGCCCGCCGAAGAGGGCGCGCGGGAACGCCCGAGCGGGATCGCGGGTCTCCTCGGCCACGTTGACCGAGTCCTCGAAGCCGATCAGCGCGTAGAAGGCGAGCGACGCGCCGCCGATGATCGCGACGAAGACGCTCTCCCCCTCCTTGAACTCGAAGTTGCGGCCGAAGTCGGCGCTGCCGTCGCCGAGCGCCGCGATGCCGACCGCGACGATCAGCAGCAGCCCGAGCACCTCGACGCAGGTCAGCAGGACGTTGACCTTGACCGACTCCGCGATGCCGCGCAGGTTGACCGCGGCGACGACGAGGATGAAGCCGAGCGCTGCCGCGACCAGCGGGACGTCGACAAACTGCTCGAGGTAGTCGCCGGCGAAGGCGCGCGAGAGCGTGCTCGCCGAGGCAATTCCCGAGCACATCACGGCGAAGCCGACGATGAAGGTGAAGAACGACGCCTTGTAGGCGCGGTCGACGTAGAGCGCGGAGCCCGCCGCCTGCGGGTACTTGGTCACCAGCTCGGCGTAGGCGAACGCGGTCAGCACCGCCAGCACCAGCGCGGCCGTGAACGCAGTCCAGATCGCGCCGCCGACCTCTGCGCCGACCGCGCCCACGAGGGCGTAGATCCCCGCGCCGAGTACATCGCCGACGACGAAGATCAGCAGCATCCGCGTCGATATCACGCGCCGCAGCGGCGTATCCGTGGACGAACGTTGCTCCTGAGTTGCTTCCACGCCTCCCGGGTACCCCTGTTAGAGCGGAACCAGTCCCGGAATGCAAACTTACTAATCGTAAGCTATACTTTTCGTTCATCCGATTGGAGCGGAGCGACGATATGAAAGGAACCATCACGGCAGAGCGCACAAGTACCCCAGACATCACAACCGACTCGATTCAGCAGTTCATGAACGAGGCGGCGCGTCATCCCCTGCTCACAGCCGACGAGGAGGTCGAGCTCTCGAAGCGCATCCAGCGCGGCGACCTGGCGGCCAAGGAGCGGATGATCAACGCGAACCTCCGCCTCGTCATATCCATCGCACGCAAGTACCAGGGCCAGGGACTGCCGCTCGGCGACCTGATCCAGGAGGGCATGCTCGGCCTGATTCGCGCGGTCGAGAAGTTCGACTGGCGCAAGGGCTTCAAGTTCTCGACCTACGGCACCCTCTGGATCCGCCAGGCGATCGGACGCGGGCTCGCCAACTCGAGCCGCACCGTCCGCCTGCCCGTCCACATCGCGAGCCAGGCACGCAAGATCCGCGACGCGGAGCGTGAGCTGGCGGCGAAGCTGGAGCGCGACCCGACGCCGGACGAGCTGTCCGACCTCGTCGGCATGACGCCACGCGAGATCGAGGACATCCGCGCGGCCGACAGGACGCCGACCAGCCTCGACCGTGGTGTTGGCGACTCCGAGGAGACGGCGCTCGGCGACCTGATCGCCGACGATGCCGCGACCCCCGACCAGGAAGTCCAGCAGGAGCATGGCGACAGCACCGTGCGCCAGGTGGTCGGCGGCCTGCCGAGCCCCGAGCGCGACGTGCTCACGCTGCGCTACGGCCTCGGCGGCACCGAGGCGGTCGCTCTCCGCGAGACCGGGCGCCGACTCGGAATCTCCGCCGAGCGCGTCCGTCAGATCGAGGACCGCGCCCTGCGCAAGCTCGCCGACGACGGCGAGCTGGCAGCCCTCCGCGACGCCGCGTAGCGGCTTCGCGCCGGCGCCCTAGCGGCGCTTGCGCTTCTTGGGCTTCGGCTTGGGGCCGAGCGTGACGGCGACTTTCGCACCCGCCGTCAGCTCGGCCCCGGCCTTCGGGCTCGACGACTTGACGATCAGGGCGGGCAGCTTCTTCTGCCCCTTCTTCCTCTTGGGCTTGGTCACCTTGCCGAGCTTGCAGTTGGCCTTCTTGAGTGCCGCCGTCGCCTTGACCAGCGACAGCTTGGCGAGCTTGGGCACCTTGCAGCGCGGCAGCTTCACCACGTTCGCGGGCGGGTTGTTGGATGTCCCGTTCGCGGGCGGGTCCGACGGCGGCTGCGGGGGCGGCGGCGTAAGGTCGAGCGCCCGCTTGACGTCGAGCCGTCCGCCCGTCACCGTCTTGCCGCTGAGCGCCGCGACCGGATCGACCCCGCTCAGCAGGGCCGAGCGTGCTTGGGCGACCGTGATCGCGGGGTTGTACGAGAACAGCAGCGCCGCGGCGCCGCTGACGTGCGGTGCGGCCATCGACGTCCCGTCGAGGTACCCATAGGTCAGGTTCAGGCTGGAGGCCTTCGCGCAGGTGAGCGACAGGCCGTCGATCCAGACGCCGTTGGCTGCTTGTGGAGCGGTGCCGGCGGCGTAGCTGAAGCGCAGCTTGAGCGTTCCGCCCGCGGACAGTCCCGCGGGGGCGAACGAGAGCGTGAAGTTGTTCCCGCTGGTGGTGGGCGACGAGCCGACGAGCTCGGTGTCGTTGAGCAGCACGGAGTAGCGGTACTGCGCGCCCGTCCCCAGGTTGACCGTACGGCTCTGGGTCAGCTTGCAGCCGGTGTAGCCGCTCGGGAGCGTCGTCCCGACCGACGTCGAGGCGCGAGTCGTGTTGGCGACCGGCGTCGCGCCGGGCGAGTCGGACATGCCGAACGAGGTCAGCGGGGACTCGTTGGTGCGCGCGAACCCACCGTTCGCCCCGGTCGCCGTCCACTTCGAGCCGAAGTCGTTGGTCTCGAAGTTGTCGCTGAAGATCGGATCCCAGGTGTACGTCGGGTAGGTGCTGAGCGTCTCGGTCCCCGGCGCCGCGAGGTCGACGCTCGTCGCGCCCCAGTCCGAGAAGCTCGCGAGCTGGTCCGCCTGATCGGTCGCCGCGACGCAGATGACGTTGTCGATCGCGCCGCCGACACCGGACGTCGCGGGGTTGTAGTTGCACGGGTAGTGCGGGACGGCGTCGTTGTCATCGGTGTCGTTGCCGGCCGATATGACGTACAGCGTCCCCGGGTTCTGGGCGAGCGCCTGGAGCACGCTGGGCGTCGCGGTGGTTCCACCCAGCGAGAGGTTCGCGACCCGGGCGCCGTTGCGACCGGCGTAGTTGATCGCCGCCACCTCTGAGGCGATCGGGCAGATCACGTTGCCCGCCGCGAGGGAGTACGAGCAGACCCGCAGCGGCATGATCCTGGCGTCCTGCGCGACCCCCGTGATGCCGGTCGAGTTTCCGCCGGCCGCTCCGACGGTTCCGGCGGTGTGCACCCCGTGCCCACCCGCCAGGATGTTGTCGTCGGTGGGATCGTTGTCCGAGACGGGACTGGCGGCGTTCGTGCCGACGAAGTCGTAGCCGCGGCTGTCGTCGACCCAGCCGTTGGCGTCGTCGTCGATCCCGTTGGTCGCCTTCGCGCCGGTCTCGCCGGGGTTGGTCCACGCGACCGGCGCCAGGTCCGGGTGGTCGAACCGATATCCGCTGTCGATCACCGCGACGACGGTCGACGGCGATCCGACCGTCCGGTCCCAAGCGGCTACGGCGTCGATGTCCGCCCCGGCAAGCGCGCCGACGAAGCCGTCGATCCCCACGCCGGTGTTGCGCAACCCCCACAGCTCGCCGAACAGCGGGTCGTTGGGCACCGCGTGCGGCACGTGGTAGCCGTTGCGGCTGGCCGACTGCACCGCTGGGTCATCGCGCAGAGTCGCGATCGCGTCGGAGACGGTCTGGCCGTTCTCCGGACTTACGAGCTGGAACCGCGGATGGCCCAGGCCCTGATCGAGGCTCACCTCGGCGTCCGAGCGGGCGGCCCGGCGGTCGGCGGCATCGGCACCGGGCTCCCAGACGACGATCACGCCGTCTCCAACGAATCCACTGTCAGAACGGTCGACGGCCGCGTGGGCGACCGGAGCGACGAGCGTCAGGCTGCTCAGGGCCCCGGCCAGTAGGGCGGTCAGGCGAGTCACCGCGCCAGCCTAATCCTGGGCGGAAGATCTCGCCATACGGGTGCTGCCGTACTTACCGCGTATGCGGCGCTCAGGCCTCGACGGCGAGGAACGCCTCGCAGCGCGCGACCTCGCGGCGGAGGCGGTTCTGCTCCTCGCTGCCCGCCTCGGCGTCGGCGAGGCCGTTCTTGGCCTCGTCGAGCCGCGCCTCGAGCGCGCCGCGGTCGAGATCCTCGGGCTTGATCGCGTCCTCGACGATCAGCAGCGCCGAGTTGTCGACGACCTGGAGGTAGCCCTCGCCCTGCGCGAAGCGGACCGAGTCGGCGTTGGGCGCGTTCTCGGAGCCGCTCTCGTAGAGCTTCAGCTCGGTCGGCTCCAGCATCGCCATCAGCGGCGCGTGGTTGGCCAGGATGCCGACCGACCCGACCGTGGTGCGGGTCGAGATCATCTCGACCTCGCCCTCCCAGGCCTTGCCCTCAGGGGTAAGTACCTCGACTGGAAACGTGGTGCGAGCCATGTGGCCCCTAGCCGTCCTTCTTGGCGGCCTCGAGCACGTCCTCGATCGTGCCCTTGAGCAGGAAGGCGCGCTCCGGGACGTCGTCGTGCTGACCGTCGACGATCTCCTTGAACGAGCGGACCGTCTCCTCGATCGGCACATACTGGCCGGGGGTGCCGGTGAAGGCCTCCGCGACGAAGAACGGCTGCGACAGGAAGCGCTCGACCTTGCGCGCACGCTGGACGACGACCTTGTCCTCGTCCGAGAGCTCGTCGATGCCGAGGATCGCGATGATGTCCTGGAGCTCCTTGTAGCGCTGCAGGATCTCCTGGACGCGGGTCGCGACCTCGTAGTGCTCCTGACCGACGACGTCCGGCTTGAGGATCGTCGAGGTCGAGTCGAGCGGGTCGACCGCCGGGTAGATGCCCTTCTCGGAGATCGAGCGCGAAAGCACGGTCGTCGCGTTGAGGTGGGCGAACACCGAGGCCGGAGCCGGGTCGGTGAGGTCATCGGCGGGGACGTAGATCGCCTGCACCGAGGTGACCGAGCCCTGGCGGGTCGAGGTGATCCGCTCCTGG
>CAZVRI010000031.1:0-36323 GCA_964629855.1 uncultured Thermoleophilaceae bacterium | reverse complement strand
GTCGGGATCGACGAGGTGGTCGCCGAGGGCCTGCCGGCCGACAAGGCCGACGTCGTCCGCAGGCTTCAGGCCGAGGGCCGTGTCGTCGCGATGGTCGGCGACGGCGTCAACGACGCTCCCGCCCTCGCGCAGGCCGATCTCGGCATCGCGATCGGAACCGGAACCGACGTGGCGATCGAGGCGTCGGACCTGACGCTGGTGAGCGGCGACCTGCTCGGCGCGCCCGACGCGATCCGGCTGTCGCGCGCGACGCTGCGGACGATCAAGCAGAACCTCGGCTGGGCGTTCGGCTACAACGTCGCCGCGTTGCCGCTGGCCGCCGCCGGCCTGCTCAATCCCCTGCTCGCGGGCGCCGCGATGGCGCTGTCGAGCGTCTCGGTTGTCGCGAACGCGTTGCGGTTGCGGCGCTTCCAGGCGGGCAAGGGCGCGTGAGGGTGGACGAGCTCGACTCGCTCGCCTTCAGCGCGACGCTGCACTGCCTGACAGGCTGCGCGCTCGGTGAGATCGCGGGGATGGTGATCGGCACCGCGCTTGGGTTCTCGGACTGGGGGACGGTCGCGCTCGCCGTTGCGCTGGCGTTCCTGTTCGGTTACACGCTGACCAGCCTGCCGCTGCTGCGGGCGGGAATGGTGCTGGCGGCGGTGGTGCCGATCGCGCTCTCCGTTGACACGGTCAGCATTGCGTTGATGGAGATCGTCGACAACGCGATCATGGTCGCCGTTCCAGGCGCGATGGAGGCCGGCGCCGGAGACCTGCTCTTCTGGGGCACCCTGTCGGTCGCGCTCGTCGTCGCCGGCATCGTCGCCTTCCCGGTCAACCGCTGGTTGATCCGGCGCGGCCGAGGCCACGCCGTCCTGCACGAGACCGGGATCCACGGCGGCCCGCCGACCAGGCTGGTCGCGACGATCGCGGCAGTTGCGGCGATCTTCGGCACCGTGGTGCTGGTCGCGGAGATGCTCTGAGTAGCCTCAACTGTGGTGACGGCGTCGATCGATCCAGCGACAACTGTCGGGCGCGTCGCGCTCACGGTTCGCGACCTAGCGACAGTGCGCGACTTCTACGAGCGGGTCGTCGGCCTGCGAGCGCTCGAGACAGGGGAGGGGCGGGTGCTGCTCGGAGCCGGCGACACGCCGCTGGTCGAGCTGGTCGAGGATCGGGCGGCGCCACCGCGACCGCCGCGGACGACGGGCCTGTTCCACCTCGCGATCCTCGTACCCGACCGTGCCGAGCTGGCACGTTCGCTGCAGCGACTGGTGGAGACGCGCTGGCCGCTTGCCGGAGCCTCCGACCACCTCGTCAGCGAGGCGCTCTACCTCGGCGACCCTGAGGGCAACGGCATCGAGATCTACCGCGACCGGCCCCGCGAGGCGTGGCAGCGCGACGGCGGCGAGCTGCGGATGGCGACGTTGCCGCTCGACCTGAACGATCTGCTCGGTGAGCTTGACGGTGAGCCCGTTGCAGGTAGCGCCGTGCCGCCCGGGACCAGGATGGGCCACGTCCACCTCAACGTCGCCGACCTCGCCGCCAGCGAGCGCTTCTACGCCGGCCTGCTCGGCCTCGACGTCACCGCTCGGACATACCCCGGGGCGCTGTTCCTCTCGGCTGGCGGCTACCACCATCACATCGGGCTCAACACCTGGCGCGGCGAGGGCGTCCCGGCGCCACCGGCGGGATCGCTCGGGCTGCGCAGCTTCGAGATCGTCGTCCCAAGTGCAGCCCGGGATGAGCTCATGCACGACCCGTCGGGCAACGCCGTGCGGATCGTCAAGCCCTGACCGGTCCCTGGACAGAACACACCCGACGCCGCAGGGGGCCACAGCGCCGGGTGCTCCTTCGAGGTTAGCGACCGTTTTCGGCTATGCCGACGGTTCGGTCAGACCGCTTTGCGGCCGTCTTCAGGAGGGGGGACGAACGGGCACGACCTTCAGCGTGCCGACCTTCGAAGCCAGCGCCTCCGACGCCGCCGGCTGGACCATGATCGCGTGGCTGCCGGGCCGGGTCTCGAGGATCTCGAACATCGCCGGGGTCAACGGCTCGCCAGTGTCGGTCAGGCCCAGGCTCGGGATGTCGACCTGGCCCGGCGTCTCGACGTCGACCAGGACGGTTGCGGGCTGACCCTGCTCGAGCTCGTGCGTCTGTGGCTTCGCGCCGGTGCGGAACTCGATCGTCGTCGGCTGGGGAGTCCTGGCCGGTGAGGCCGCCGATGGCTCGGACTTGGCCGGAGCGCTCGCGGCGGTGTCGGTCGTCGTGTCGCCGCCGCGCTCAGGCGGGCGCGCGATCGTGCTGGCGATCGCCGCCAAGCCGAGCACGATCGCGAACAGCAGCAGTGCGCGCCGGAGCTCCATGGCGCCGATGGTATTGACGCAACAGCTCCGGGCGGTACAGGGCGACGGCGAGCAGCACCGCGAGCGGGACTGCCCAGGCCGCGTATACGGCGAACAGCAGTGGGGCGTTTGCGACCGAGTCGGCGAAGATCTGGGTCTGGTCGGGCCAGAAGCTGACGCCGATCAGGACGGCTACGGCAAGCGAGAGCAGCGGGACGCCCGGGCGGCGAACCGTCTCCCAGGCGAGCAGCGAGAGGAAGAAAGGCGCGTGGTAGTAGTCGTTGTTCCAGTTGTCGAGCAGGCAGCGCAGCAGGAAGAGCAGCGCCAGCAGCAGCAGCGCGTCGTCTGGGCGGCGGTCGCGGCGGCGCCAGAGCAGCGCCGCGAGCGGGATCGGCAGCAGGACGATCAGCGGGTGCGAGAGCATGCCGACCCAGGCCGGCGCCATGTAGCGCTCGCCGAACGGCGAGCCGGCGATCCCCGCGAGAGGCCACCAGATGCTCCAGGGCGTCGTGGAGGCACCTCCGGCGGCCTGTCCGGCCGCGCTCTCGGTGGCTGCGCCGAAGCTGTCGGCATTCGCGATCAGGCCTGGCAGGTAGAAGGCCGCCGCGAGCGCGCCCGCGA
This sequence comes from uncultured Thermoleophilaceae bacterium, assembly GCA_964629855.1. Classification (GTDB taxonomy): domain Bacteria; phylum Actinomycetota; class Thermoleophilia; order Solirubrobacterales; family Thermoleophilaceae; genus JAAYBF01. The sequence goes on along the minus strand of CAZVRI010000031.1, from coordinate 33,378 downwards.
TCGCCAGCAGGGCGATCTGCCGGCGTGGAGCCGCAAGCAACGCGGGCAGAACGGCGATCAGCGCCCACTGCTTGGTCGCGATCGCGAGCCCCAGCAGTACGCCTGCGAGCAGTTCGCGCTCGCGCAGGGCGGCTAGGACGGCGCCGACGCAGAGCGCCGCGCAGAGCAGCTCCTCCGGGTGTCCCCAGTGCAGCGCGCGAAAGGTCACGGGGTTGATCACGGCGAGGCCCGCGATCAGCCCCTGGACAGCCGGTGACTGGCCGCGCTCGGCCGCGAGGCGGGCGAGGGCGAGGCCGAGGACGACGGTCGCCAGTAGACAGGGCAGCGCACCGGCAAAGTAGACGGCGTCGAGGCTCGAGTGGAAGACGGGCGCGACGAACGGTGCGCGCAGCAGCAGCGAGAAGCTGCCCATCAGGGGCTGGCTGGCGAAGAAGCCGTTCAGATCGCCGCGTACGAGCGCGTCGATCGCGGAGCTGGCGTCGGAGAAGTAGTCGAGCCCCGGCTCCATCGTCACGCCGGCGCGCAGCGACACCGCGGCCACGGCGAATACGAGCAGGGCGACGAGCACGCGCGGCATGGATGGGGGATCGGCGGTCCGGGCCGGCTTCTTGAGGCGCGCACGTCGGCTGGCGGTGGTGGGCCGTCGACGCCAGCTGTAACAGACTGGACGGATATTCGAGGGGGCGATGGCGTGAATGGCTAAAGGAACCCGACCGCCGCACCGATGAGGGGGTCTAGCCGGACCACCACGGGCTCTTCCGAGGTGACTGGCAAACCCAGACAAACCCCAGTCACCCCCTCACAGGAGGAAGACCCACATGCTGCGGAAGCTTCAGAACCGGATGCACAACGAGGAGAAGGGCTTCACGCTCATCGAGCTCCTCGTCGTGATCCTGATCATCGGCATCCTGGCCGCGATCGCCCTGCCGGCGTTCCTCGGTCAGCGCGCCAAGGGCCAGGACGGCGAGGCGAAGAGCAACGCCCGAAACATGGTCTCCCAGGTCGAGTCGTGCTACTCGCAGAAGCAGGAGTACACGAACTGCGTTTCGTCGGACGACCTCGGCAACACGGGCCTCGACTACGGCACCGAGACCGGCCAGGTGTCTGCCTCGTCGAGCGCGGCGGACGTCTATGTCGTGACGGCGAAGTCGAAGTCCGGCAACACGTTCACCATCACAAAGAACACCGACGGCACCAGCACCCGTGGATGCGACACCACGGGCGGTACCGACAACGGCGGCTGTGACGGAACCGGCTGGTAAGGACCGTCACACTTGGATGCATCAGAGGCGGGCCTTCGGGCCCGCCTCTTGTGCTTTGAGAGAAGGAGGATCCTGTGCTGCAACGGCTCAGCGAACGGATTCATGGTGAGGAGAAGGGCTTCACGCTCATCGAGCTCCTCGTCGTGATCCTGATCATCGGAATTCTGGCCGCGATCGCCCTGCCGGCGTTCCTCGGTCAGCGCGCCAAGGGCCAGGACGGCGAGGCGAAGAGCAACGCCCGCAACCTGGTGTCGCACATCGAGTCCTGTTACACGCAGAAGCAGGCCTACACGGACTGCGTCAGCGCGGAGGCGCTCAACCCGACCGGGCTGGACATCGGCACCAACGGTGGCCAGGTGACGGCAGAGTCGAGCGCGGCCGACGTCTACGTCGTGACCGCGAAGTCCAGGTCGGGCAACACGTTCACCATCACCAAGAACGCCGATGGCACGAGCACCCGTGCGTGCGACACCACGGATGGCGCGACCAACGGCGGCTGCGACGGAACGAGCTGGTAGTCGCCCGAACGACGAATCCGCAGTACCGAGGCGGGGTCCGAGCGGGGCCCCGCCTCGGCCGTTCCTGGACGAAATCTCCCAGCCGGTTGCGGTACCGATAGCGGCTCCGGCGGCGGCTCGAGAAAGGTCTCGATTCCGCTCACAGAGTGGGTTTGCGCTGCCGATCCCGTGAGGGATGCAGCATCGGCGACGACCATTCGCAGACCAGCGCGGCTTTACCTTGGTCGAGGTCTCGGTGGCGATCTTCGTCCTGCTGGTCGGGATGCTCGGCGCGGTGGCGATGATCGACACCGGCAACGCGATGACCTCCAAGACGAAGGCGCGTGAGGGGGCCACGGCACTCGCGCGCAGCGCGCTCGAGATCGCGCGCGGTGTTCCGTACCGCGAGCTCAGCGCCGACCAGATCCTCGCCGAGTTGGCCGGCCGTCCCGGACTGTCTGACGCGCGGCCGGCGATGCCGGGGCATCAGATCGTCAGCCGTGGCTTCGTCTACACGCTGACGCCGACCGTCTGCATGGTTGACGACCCCGTCGACAGCCTCGGCGACGCGGACGGCGACATCGCTCACTGCTCCAACTCCGACGTGCTGGGACCGGGGCAGACCGCCGTCGATCGCAACGCGGACGATTACCGGCGCATCGGCGTGAGCCTGTCCTGGGCCGTGCCGGGTGCGACCGGCGACTCGCTCGTCCAGACCGGTGTCGTCACCAACCCCGTCGGCGGGCTCGGACCGTCGGTCACGTCGCTGACGCCGGACAGTCCGGCGACGACTGAGATCACGAGCGGCTCGACCACCAGCGCGAGCTACCGCCTCGTGACCTCCGCCGTTCCGGCGAGTGTCACATGGTCGGTCGACGGCGCACGCCTCGGCGAGGCGTCGGGCAGCGGGACGAGCTGGAGCTTCAGCTGGCCGCTCGGATCCGTCAACGCGCCGCAGTTCGTCGACTGTGCCTATGTCGTCCAGGCCGAGGCGTTCGATGCCAAGGGCCGAGCCGGCGCGACGAGGGCGCTGACGATCAAGCTGAACCGGCGGATCCCCTTCCCGCCGACGCACTTCAGCGGCGGTCGCAACCTCAACGGCCCGCGTGTCGATCTCCAATGGCAGGCGAATCAGGAGTGCGACGTCGACCTCTACCGCGTCTACCGCGGAACCAGCGCCGGAGCGATCGGCACGCTGGTCTGCGAGACGACCAAGGGACAGCCGACCGAGTGCGTCGACGACGGCCCGCCGTCCGCTGTCACGCTCTACTACCGAGTGGTTGGAGTCGACACCGCGCCTGGCGGCGGCCCGCGCGAGGGGGACAGCAGCGCGACCCTCACTGTGGCGCCGGAGTCGGCGAACACCGGTCCACCTTCGACGCCGACCGGGCTGACCGTCTGCACCGGCGGCTATTCCGGATGCAACGACATCGACGGCGAGCTGGCGCCGGCCGGCGTGCCGGTGCTCACCTGGAACGAGTCGAGCGACCCGGACGGCGTCGCCTTCTACCGCGTATACCGCGACGGCGGCAGCTACGGCGACCGGCTCGACGTCCTGTTCAAGGTCGCCGGCAAGCCGCTCGTCTTCATCGACGCGACTGCCGGCGGCGCGCACACCTACCGAGTCAGCGCGGTCGACAACCTGTTCGGCGAGTCTGCTCTCAGCAACGAGGTGGAGTGGCGATGAGCGCGCTCGTGGCCGAGGACGGCGTAACGCTGGTCGAGCTGCTCGTCGTGCTCGCGCTGACCGTGATCGTCATGGGGGCGACCTTCTCGACGTTCTCGCAGTTCGAGCAGACGACCGGCTCCAGCCAGCGTCAGAACGACGCGCAGGACCAGGTGCGGGTAGGTCTCGACGGACTGGCGCGCGAGTTGCGCAACCTTGCCAGTCCGACGGACGAGCTGCCGGAGGCCGTGGTGCGCGCCGACCTGTCTGACGTGGTCTTCCAGTCGGTCAGCAGCTCGGCGACGCGTCGTGTGCGCTACTGCCTCCAGACCGCGACCCGCCGGCTCTGGCGCCAGGTTCAGTTCGCGCCGTTCAGCCTGCCCTCGTCCAGCTGCCCCGACGTCGCGTGGGGGTCGCAGCGGGCAGCGGTGGAGCACGTGGTCAACGGCGCGCGGCCCGTGTTCGCCTACAACGCGGCGACGTTGACGGCGATCACGGAGATCGGCGCGACGCTCTGGGTCGACGTCGATCCTGCCGCCAAGCCGATCGAGACCTCCCTGCAGACCGCCGTGTTCCTGCGCAACCAGAATCGGGGCCCGTCGGCGTCGTTCACGGCGACGATCGGCGCTTCGGCAGTGATCCTCAACGGCTCCGCCTCCGCGGACCCCGAGGGCAAGGCGCTCGAGTACTACTGGTACGACCAGGCTCAGGCCGGGAACCTCTGCCAGCCGCTGCCCGCGGAGGTGCCCCAGACCGGCTGCGTCGGCACCGGGATCGTCTTCAACTACACGCCGCCGGCACCGGGAACGCGCCAGCTCTCGCTGGTCGTGCGCGACCCCGCCGGGCTGACCGACACGGCCCCGACCCAGTCGGTCTGCCTCGCCGGCGTGGGGGTGACCTGCTGATGCGCGCCCGTCTGCGCGAGGAGCGGGGAAACGTGCTCGTGATCGCGGTCACGATGCTCGCGCTGATGATGGCGCTGGGGTCGGCCGCGCTGTCGACCGTCGACACGCAGACCGACGTCGTGATGAAGGAGCGGCGCCACGAGTCGACGTTCAACCTCGCCGAGGGCGTCCTCAACGCCCAGACCTTCGTGCTGGCGCGGCTTGGCACAGGCAGCGCCACGAGTCAGTTCCCCGCGGCATGCGGGCCCAGCTCAACCGCGGCGCTGTGTCCCGACGACGAGCAGATCGTCCGCAGCTACGACGCAGCGGTGCAGAGCGACTACGCCGGCGCGACCTGGGCCACTGAGGTCCGCGACAACCCGAGCGGAACGTTCTACGACGCGACGACGGTCCAGTCGGCGCCGCGCTACGACGCCAATGGCGATCAGCAGCTGTGGGTGCGCGCCAAGGCGACGGCGCGTGGCCGTGAGCGTGAGATCGTCGCGTTGATCAGCGTCGAGTTCAGGCCGATCGACTTTCCGCGCTTCGCGATCGCGGGCGGGTGGTTCCGGACGTCGAACAACGGCCGCAAGGTGATCGTCAACGCCACCGGTTCGCTCGGCGTCGGCGTCCGCTGTGCGCTGCCGCCGCAGTCGACGACCTGCCTCGACTACCAGCCTGGCAAGGGGCAGCTCGAGCCCGCCGGGGCCTACCAGCTCAACTACCCAAGCACGCCCGGCGTGCTTCCGGACGAGTTGCGCGCGCTCGAGGATCAGGCCCGGGCGAGCGGCACCTATTACACGAGTTGCCCGAGCAACCCCAACGGTCAGGTCGTTGTCATCGCGAGCGGCAACTGCTCTTACAACAACAGCGCTCCGGCGGCACCGGGCGCCTCGAAGTGCTGCAACACGGCCGCGAAGCCCGGCCTGCTGATCATGGAGTGCGGCAGCCTCAGCTTCGGCGGGAACATCGAGTTCTACGGCCTTGTCTACGTGCCGAACGTCAACTCGAGCGGCGGCTGGTGCTCAAGTGGGGCCGTAGTGACGACCCAGGGGACGTCGCTGATCAAGGGCGGGGTGATTGTCGATGGGCCGGGCGGCATCCTGTCGGGCTCGAGCGGCCTGAACATCGAGTTCAATCCAAACGCCTTCGACAACATCCGCACCACGGGCACCGCCGGCGTCGTGCAGAACACCTGGAGGGAGATTCCAGACGACAACTAGCTAGCGATTCAGCTTTTCGGCGGGTTCTGCCGATATCGGTTCCGTGGCCGCTACCGCCATCTACGATTCCGCGCGAGACGAGCGAGGAATGACGCTGGTCGAGATGCTCGTGACGGTGCTCGTCATGGGGCTGGTCGTGACCGGGATCCTCGCCGTGCTCGACACCAGCGCGCGGGTCGTTCCCAAGGACACCGAGCGCGCGACGGCGATCGGGGAGGCCCAGAGCGGACTCAACGGGATCGTGCGCGAGCTGCGCCAGGCCTACCGGATCGTGGGCTGGACGCCCAATTCGGTGCAGTTCCGCGTCAACCTGCTGCGGGACAACCCGTCGACGGCGGGGCCCGACTACGCGAATCTGACCGTTGACTACACCTGTGGCGGGGATCCGGCCCGCTGTGTCAGGCGTGAGGCGCCGGTCGGCAGCAGCCTGCCCGCCGCCGGGCGGACCGTCGTCGCAAGGGTGCTCAACGGTGGCGCCTCGACGCCCGCCGCGCGCGCCGTCTTCGACTTCGACGAGAGCCCGGACCGCAGCGTCGGGGTCACCGCCGCCGCCGTTCGACCGAGCTATGTGACGATCCGGATCGAGGTGCCGGCGGCGGGGGAGCGCGGCGCCGGGGGCTACCAGAACAGCGTCGTCCTTGAGGACGGCCTGTACGTCCGCAACGTCGGCGGGGTGAACTGACGGTGGGCCCGGTACGCGTCGGCATTCAGCGGCGCCTGTCCGCGGAGGCCGGCTTCACGCTGGTCGAGCTGATGGTGGCGCTGCTGATTCTGACGGGCGGCATCCTGGCTGTCGCCGCGAGCTTCGACTTCTCACGCGCGTCGACGGACCAGTCGGAGCTCAAGACGGCCGCGATCGACCGCGCGCAGCGCGAGATCGAGGCCGTTCGCTCGCTGCCGTACGAGCAGGTGGCCCATCCCACCGGGGGTGTCCTCGCCCCGTCCGGTGACGCGATCGACCCGACGTCGCGGATCGCGGGCGCGAACTTCAAGTGGAACCGCGCCAACCCGTCCGCGAGCGAGCCGCTCGTCGTCAGCGCGAGCGGGGAGGTCCCGATGCGGCAGGTGATCTCGAAGGGCGACGAGGATCGCTTCGGCTACACGATCTGGCGCTTCGTTACCGACACCCCGGAGCCGGCGTGCGCGAGCGCCGTCGACTGCGAGGACGACGGCGACAGCTACCGGCGCGTCACGGTCGTCGTGCGGGCGGACGGGCTCGGCAACAAGCTCGACCCCGTCTGGACCTCGACCACGGTCATCGACCCCGCGCGTGCCGCGAACAACGACGGCAAGCCGCAGACGCTCTGTCAGAACGAGGCCGGGTCCTCACTGGAGCTCTGCAGCAAGGAGGCCGAGGGCGAGGACCTCCGTTTCTACCTGACGAACACCCCCGCGAACTTGGGCAACGTCCGTCAGGCGATCCCCGCGGACCCGGCCCAGCGGAAGCTGCACAAGACGGTGCGCATCCCGGCGTCGTGCACGGCGAGCAACTCGAACGGCTGTCCGGTCCCCGACCTGATGGTCGAGACCGGACTGCCGCTGCTCGAGGCCGACGATCCAGTTCCGCCGCTGGTCAGCTTCGCGACGGACGTCACCCCGACCGTCGCCGCCGGGCGCCCACTGGTTCGGGACTCGGTGTTGTGCAACCAGACGCCGACCACGACCGACGACCTCAAGGGCGCCTACTGGGTCAGTCCGGCGCTTGCCCACTCCGTGAAGGTCAACGGGCGCGGCACGCTGCGGCTCTACAGCCAGAGCTGGAGCGGCGCCGATCACGACGTCGACGTCTGCGTCGCGATCTACAGCGTGCCGAGCACGATCAACAACCCGGTTGTGGTCGCCAACCAGCCGACCCAGATCGGGCGCTTCACTAGGCGCTACCGCTGGCCCGGCTCCGCGCAGCCGCTGTCGCTCGACGTCTACCTCGGGCTGTCGCAGTCGTATGAGGTGGCGGCCGGTCGGCGGATCGGCCTGCGCCTCTGGCTGGCCAGCAGCTCCGGCGACGACGTCGTCCTGCTCTACGACCACAACAACCACCAATCGGCGTTGACGCTCGTCACGACCGAGGAGGACTGATGAACACCCTCGAGACCATGCTGCGGCGGCTGCGCCACGAGCAGGACGGCGTCGCGATGATCGTCGCGATCGGTGCGCTCGGCGCGTTGCTGATCCTGTCGACGGTCGCGTTCTCGGCGTCGTCTACGTTCAACGAGTCGTCCAACACCGATCGCAGTGCTCGCGGCGCCTTCCAGTCAGCCGAGGCGGGGCTCGACGTGGCCACCTACCGGATCAACAACCTCGTGCCGTTGGGAGGGGAGGCGCTGAGCTGTGTCGCGAGCGTCGAGACCAAGCTCGCCAACGGCAGCTGCGTCTCTCAGGGCACGCTCACCAGTGGGGCGACCTGGAGCTATCAGGTGACCCCCGAGCTCAACGAGAGCAACTACAACCAGCTGCTGCCGGGCGGGAAGTGCGCCGGATTCCCGATCGAGTTCGACGCCGACGCGCAGGACCTGACGCTGCGGTCGCGCTGCATCACGGCGACCGGGACCGCGTTCGGCGAGACCCGGCGAGTCCAGGCGCGGCTGGCTCTCTTCACCGGCACGAGCGAGGAGAGCGGCGGGACGAGTCTCTTCCCGGTTGGCGGGATCATCGGCCTCGACGGCGTGAGCATCAAGAACTCGGGCAAGTTCTATTCGAGCGTCGCGTCGAACGGTCAGGTCGAGTTGAAGAACGCGAGCTTCATCACGGGGACCGCGACCCTCGGGCCGGGAGCGCCGGCGCCGATCCTGCACAACAACTCGCGCATCGGGCCGAGCACCAGCAGCCCGGCGGTCGTCTACCGCACCGCCGCGCAGGGGCCCTGGGTGCTCGCGCCGGTCGACATCGGCAACACCGCGACCGTGAACGTCAACGGCCCGAACAGCTGGACGCTCTCCAACGGCGCCCAGGTCACCTACAACGCCACCTACCGCGAGGCCGAGTTCAACAACGGCAAGGTCACCCTGAAGGGCGGCGACTACAACTTCTGCAAGCTCTACATGAACAACTCGACCGAGTTCTACATCGCGACCGGCGCCAAGGTGCGGATCTTCATCGACTCGCCGACGCGGTCGGGGTCGGGCTGTCGCAGCGGCACCGGGACCTTCACGGTCAAGAACTCGTTCAAGCTGATGGCCGACGAGTCCAACGCTCAGGTGCAGATCTACGTCTACGGCGGCGACGTCAACGGCAACCCGGCGGTCGACATCAACAACTCGAGCGAGTTCCACGCGCTGATCCACGCGCCGCTGGCGTCGGTCGAGTTCAAGAACAGCATGAAGTTCTACGGCGCGATCAACGCCAAGCGGGTCGAGTTCAAGAACGCCAGCGACTTCTACTTCCCGACGAACGGGATCAGTGGCCTGACGCCGAACACCCAGACGCCCCAGGACACGCTGACGCTGTTCCAACGCAGCGCTTGGCGGGAGTGCCAGAGCGCTCCGACCGTGTCGGGCAACGTCCACTCCGGCTGCTGAGGTCCACACGCGTTCGAGCCTCGTCCGCCGCCGCGCCGGGTAGCTTGTCCCGCCGATGCCAGACGCCCTCGCCATCGCCTTCCTCGCGGTCCTGGGCCTGCTCGTCGGCAGCTTCCTCAACGTCGTCATCTACCGCTTGCCGCGTGGCGAGTCGCTATCGCGACCAAGATCGCGCTGCGTCGGCTGTGGAACGCAGATCGCCGCGTACGACAACGTGCCGGTTCTCTCCTGGCTGGTCCTGCGCGGACGCTGCCGGCACTGCGGAACGTCGATCGGCGCGCGCTATCCGCTGATCGAGGCCCTGACAGGTGTGGCCTTCGCCGTGGTCGCGGCGATTGCCGGCGTCGACGCCGAGTTGTGGCTGGAGCTGCCGTTCACCGCGCTGATGATCGCGGTGGCGGCGATCGATCTCGAGCACCGGATCGTCCCGAACAAGCTGCTCGCTCCGGCCGCGGTCTGGGCCGTCGCCGCGTGGGCGGTCGTCGACCCGGGCTTCCTGCCCGAGGCGCTCGGGTCGGGGGCTGGCGCCTTCCTCTTCCTGCTGCTGGCGGCGCTCGCATACCCGGCGGGAATGGGCATGGGGGACGTGAAGCTAGCCGGCACGATGGGACTCTTCCTCGGGCTGTCGGTGATCCCGGCGCTTGCCGTGGCGTTTCTCGTCGGCTCGATCGTCGGAATCGCGATCGTCGTGCGGGAAGGTCGCGACGCACGCAAGACGGGGGTCCCGTTCGCCCCGTTCCTCGCCTTGGGCGGGTTCGTCGGGGTGCTGGCCGGCAACGAGCTGATCTCGCTCTACGCCGACCGTTTCCTCTAGCGCTCGCCCAACGCTCAAGCCGCGCGCCACGCTGCCGATAGAGGGAGGGACCTACCCGACCTATCTCTCTGTGGCTATCTCTCTACTACGCAAGAACACCGACGGCGGCACCGTGGGCCTCGATATCGACGGCCGCTTCCTCGCGGCCGCCCAGGTGCGCGACGGCAAGCTGCTCTCGGTCGCGAGCGCCGACCTGCCGGCGGGCGTGCTCGCTGACGGCGAGGTCGCCGATCGTGCGGCGCTTACGGAGGCGCTGAAGGAGTTCGTCGCGGCCAACAAGCTGCCGCGTCGCGTTCTGCTCGGCGTCTCCAACCAGCAGATCGTCGTTCGCGTGCTCGACCTGCCGCGCATCGACAACGACGCCGAGCGCGACGCCGCGCTGCGGTTCCAGGCGGCGGAGGCGATCGCGATGCCGCTCGAGGAGGCGATCCTCGACCACCAGATCGCCGGCTACACCACTTCGGAGGAGGGCGGCGAGCGGATGCAGGTCGTCGTCGTCGCGGCCCGCCGCTCGATGATCGAGGAGTACCTCGCCGCCACCAAGGACGCTGGGCTGAAGGCCGACGGAATCGACCTCGACGCCTTCGCTCTCGTGCGGATGCTCGCCGACGCGGGATCCGACTCGGGATCGGCGGCGACCGACGAGCTGGCTCCGGCACAGGCGGCGCGCGTCTTCTGCCATCTCGGCGGTGTATCGAACCTCGCGATCGCGCTCGGCTCTTCGTGCCTGTTCACCCGCTCTCTCTCGACGCCTTATGACGCGGATGGGGCCAGCGCACGGCTCGCCGACGAGATCAGGATGTCGATCGACTACTACATGGCCCAGCCGGCGGCGCTCGCGGTCGGCGACGTCGTCGTGTCCGGCGAAGGGGCGCGCGACGGCGCGCTGATCGCCGACATCAGCGAACGGCTCGCCATTCCCGTTGCTGCATCGCAGCCGCTCGGCGCGTTCGACTCCGCGGCTGTGCCCGGCGACGACGATCCGCACCGCTACACCGTCGCGGCTGGCCTTGCGCTGGGAGGCGTGGCGTGAAGCCGGTCAACCTACTTCCTGAGTCGCAGCGCCGGCGCAAGCCGACGAGCGACGGCAAGAGCTCCTATGTCGTACTGGGTGTGCTTGCGATCCTGCTGGCGATGACCGGTCTCTACGTCGCGGTCTCCAACCAGGTGACCTCGCGAACTGAGGCGGCCGCTGCCGCCGGTGCCGAGGCCGATCGTCTGGAGGCGCAGATCTCCAGCCTCGGTGCCTTCGGCAATTTCGCCCAGGTCAAGGCGACCCGGGTAGCGTCCGTGCGGCAGCTCGCCGCCGGGCGGTTCGACTGGGAGCGCCTGATGCTCGAGCTGGCCCGCGTCCTGCCGGACGGCGGCTGGTTGCTGAGCGCCGACGCATCGATGAGCGGCGACGGCGGCACAGCTGACGCAGCCGCCGCGAGCAGCGGCCCCAGCGCCACTCTCAGCGGCTGCGTTCCGACCCAGTCCGACGTGGCTGACCTGATGCTGCGCCTGAACCGCATGCACCGTGTCGAGGACGTGACGTTGACGGAGTCGACGCAGGAGGACTCGCGCGCCGAGCCGACGGTCGACAGCTGCGGCAGCTACTACAAGTTCGACGTCACGGTTAGCTTCGCGGCCGCGGCGCCGACGGAGGCGCCGGATGGCCAGCTCAAGGTGCCGGCTTCGCTGGGAGGTGGGTCGTGAGCATCACCGATCGCGATCGCAAGATCCTGCTTCTCCTGGTGCCGCTGGTCCTGTTCGGTGTCTACTGGTTCCTGCTGCTCGCTCCGAAGCGCGAGGAGGCCGCCACTGCGCAGGAGAACCTCGTCGTGCAGGAGCAGCGTCGCGACGACGCCGAGGCGCGCGCGGCGAGCCTCGCCGGCGCACGCACGAGCTTCGCCGCCGACTACGCGGAGTTGGTGAAGCTCGGCAAGGCGGTCCCAACCAACGTCGACATGCCGACCGTGCTCGTGCAGCTCGAGGACGCGGCGCGCGGCACCCACATCAAGTTCATCCGCATCACCACCCAGGAGCGCGAGGCCGCGCCGGTGGCGGCGACGCCGCCTCCAGGCTCCGACAGCAGCGGCTCCAACCCCGCGACGGCTGGCGGCGCCCCGGCACAAAGCGCGCCCGGTACAGCGGCGGAGGGAGCTGGCAATGCGGTCACGAGCGCCAACGATTCGAGCGCGGCCGCCGAGCAGTCGGGCGTGGATCCCGCCGATACGCAGACCTCGGAGGCCGCCAAGGAGGGCTCGCTGCCCGTCGGCGGCGGAGCGGCTGGCGAGACCGCCGGGGGTGGCCCATCCGCGGCGGTGCCCGGGCTTGACACCGTCGGGCTGGAGCTTGAGTTCACCGGCAACTTCCTCGACCTCTCCGACTTCTTCCATCGCATCAAGCGCTACGTCGCGCTCGACGGCCAGCGCCTCGACGTTAGGGGCCGGCTGCTGACGGTCGACGGGATCGCCTTCAAGAGCGAGCCGGACATCTTCCCGCGGATCCGCGCGACCATCACCGCGACTGCCTACCTGGCTCCGAAGCTGGAGGGAGCGACCGCCGGGGCGACCCCGAGCGGCCCGGCCGTGACGCCGGCCTCCACCGACGGTGGCGCGGTGCCACTGGCCAACTCGACGCCGACCGCGGGGCCCTGACATGAGAGACGTCCTCGACAACACCTGGCACGACCTGCGCGAGAAGCGCCTCTGGCCGATCGCGCTCGTCCTGGTGCTCGCGATCGTCGCCATCCCGCTTCTGCTGACCAAGTCGGCGCCCCAGACGGCGGCGACCGTGCCGGTGGCGCCCCCGACCGAGACCAAGGGGCAGCTCAGCATCGCGCTCGACGACGACGCCGCCGGGTCGACTCCGGCCGGATCGTCGCTCGACGAGTTCGCCGAGAACGATCCATTCGCGCCGCCGTCCGCGATCGCCAAGAGCGCCGGCGCCGGAGCGACCGCGACGGCGTCGCTGGCCGGTCCGACCGACGGCGGGCCGAAGACCGAGGGCGGCGGCGCGCCGTCGACCGGTCCCAGCTCTCCGGTCGAGGTCGCTCCGCCTCCCGTGACGCGCACCGAGACGACCGAGTACCAGTACGTCGCCGACGTCACCTTCTGGAACGGCGACAAGCGGCGCGAGATCCGCGGCTTGCGCAAGCTCGACATGCTGCCCAACCAGAGCGCGCCGGTCCTGATCTTCATGGGTACGTCCGGCGGCGGTGGCAACGCGGTCTTCCTGGTCGACTCGACGCTGAAGACCGCCGGCGAGGGCCGCTGCGTGCCGCGTGCGGCGAACTGCGTCTACGTCCACGTCGGACCAGGCTCCGAGCACGCGTTCTCGACCGAGGAGGGCGACTCGTACCGGCTTCGAGTCAACGAGATCCGGCGCGTCAAGGTGGATGCCTCGGCGTCCACCAGCGACCTCAGCGCACGCGCCTCGGTGGGAGACGGAGAGGCCGTGCGGCGCTTCCAGCTCCCGGCGCTGGCCGATCTGATCGCCGTGACCGACACAGAGACCACGGTGCCCGCCACAAGCTTGAGCCCCAAGACGGCGGGCTCAAGCCCCAAGACCAGCGGCCGATAGGAGTCGAGATGCGCACCGTTCGATCGCTACTCATCGCCACCGTGGCCGCCACCGTCACGCTGACGCCCGCCGCTGCCCCGGCCGTCGCCGCCAAGCGCACGCAGGCAGCCAAGCCGAAGATCACCCGCGTCACGCCGATGCGTGTCGAGGTCGGCGATCAGCTGACGATCCGCGGCAAGGGGTTCAAGGCGAAGAAGGGCTCGAACACCGTCATCTTCAAGGGAGCCGGCGGCCGAACGGCGTTCGCGAAGCCACGCGTGGCCAGCGCGCGCAAGCTCGTCGTCAAGATTCCGGGAAGCGTCGCGCGGCTGCTCACGGTGAACTCCGGCAAGCAGCGCCCGACGCGGATCAAGCTGCGCGTCCTGGCGGGCAAGTTCAGCGCCTTCACGCCGCGGAGGCTCTCGCCGGTGGTAGTCGGCTACGGCGCCGAGTCGGGTCCAGGGGGACCGGGCGAGAAGCCGCCCGTCTGCCGGAGCAGCTCCGACCACGACGGCGACCTGCTGCCCAACTCGCTCGAGCTCAGCCTGGGGACCGACCCGTGTCTGCGCGACACCGATCGCGACGGTGTCGAGGACGGCTACGAGGTCCAGGCGGCGATCGACCTCAACCACTATCCGGCGACCCCGCCGCTGCCGTATCCCGGCAAGCGGCCATACCCGAATCCACTCGATCCCGGCGACGCCGAGTTCGACTACGACGGTGACGGCCTGCCGCTGGAGAGCGAGTACCTGCTGTGGCGCGACTACGCCGCCGACAACGTCCGGCGCTCGGGCCGACCGACGGCGACCTTCCCGCTCGATCCCGGCCAGCGCATGGTCTACAGCGACGGCCTGCAGAAGTCGCTCGACCCGGCGCCGCCGGCTCCCGCCGATCCACTGCTCGACTGGGTCCTCGACCAGGACGAGGACGGCGAGCTGTCCGACGGCGAGCGCGACGCGGACGGTGACGGCCTCGGCAACTGGGACGAGCTGCGCGGCCGCTTCGTCGAGAGCTGGTGGGTGAAGGCCTACGAGGACCCCAAGGAGTCGAAGTACCCGGCGGAGTTCGGCAACTTCCTCGACAACGAGGACATACCGGCGCGCAACGCCCACGTCGATCCCGACATCGACGGCGACGGCATCCTCGACGGGGCCGACGACCAGGATCACGACGGGCTGAGCAACCAGTTCGAGATCCGCCGCTCCAACGACTGGGTCGCCGACGCGATCATGGGCTTCCCGGACGCCAGCAACCCCTGGGCCTACGTCAATCCGTTCAACCCGTGCAAGCCGTTCCAGTCCGCGCGCTGCCACGAGCATCCGCCGTTCGGCTACTACGACGGCGACGGCATGCCGGCCTGGGGCCCGCTGCCTCCAGCCGGCTATCCGGCCTCACGGCCGACCACGCCCGACGGCCCCTGACCCTCGCGAGCGCCTCGCTCCCCCGGTAGGGTGTCTGGCCGCATGTCGATCCGCTTCACCACCGCCGGCGAGTCCCACGGCCCAGGCCTTACCGCCGTGGTGGAGGGGCTGCCGGCCGGCATCGAGCTGACGCCGGAGGACATCGACGGCGATCTGGCGCGACGCCAGCTGGGCCATGGGCGCGGCGGGCGGATGAAGATCGAGAAAGATCGCGCCGAGGTCACGTCCGGGATTAGGCATGGCCGCACGCTCGGCAGCCCGGTCTCGTTGCGGATCGCCAACCGCGACTACAAGAACTGGGAAGAGCGGATGAACCCGTGGCCGGTCGAGGCCGACGTGCCCGAGGTGCACCTGCCGCGCCCGGGCCACGCCGACCTCGCCGGCGTGCAGAAGTTCCACTTCAGCGACGTCCGCAACGTGCTCGAGCGGGCCAGCGCGCGGGAGACCACGGCGCGCGTCGCCGCCGGAGCGCTCGCGAAGGTCTACCTGCGCGCCTTCGGCGTCGAGATCCGCAGCCACGTCTTGCAGATCGGCGCGGTCACCGCGCCGCTGCGCGACGACCTGACGGCCGCGTCGTTCGCCGCCGTCGACGAGTCGCCGGTCCGCTGCCTCGACGACGATGCGACCGCCGCGATGATCGAGGAGATCAACGTCGCGCGCAAGGCGAACGAGTCGCTTGGCGGCATCTACGACGTCGTCGCGTTCGGCGTCACTCCGGGGATCGGCTCGCACGTCTCGTGGGAGACGCGGCTCGACGGCCGCCTCGCGCAGGCGATCATGTCGATCCAGGCGATGAAGGGCGTGGGGATCGGCGACGGCTTCGACCTCGCCGGCCGCGTCGGTTCGAAGGCCCATGACGAGATCTTCTACGGCGAGGAGCACGGCTTCGAGCGCGAGACCAACCGCGCCGGCGGCATCGAGGGTGGCATGACCAACGGCGACACGGTCGTCGTGCGTGGCGCGATGAAGCCACTGCCGACGCTGACAAAGCCGCTGCGCTCGGTCGACATCGAGACGAAGGAGCCTGCCGCCGCGCTGCGCGAGCGGACCGACTCCTGCACGGTGCCGGCCGCCGCGGTCGTCGCTGAGGCGATGGTCGCGCTCGTGCTCGCCGATGCCTACAAGGACAAGTTCGGCGGCGATCACGTCGACGACGCCGTCGCCGCCCTGCGCGCCTACGAGGAGCGCATCGGGTGGAGGCGCTGAGCACACAGGGGGGGGCCCCGCGCGGATCGCGCGGCGGCGGTGCGCTGGTCCTGGTCGGCTTCATGGGGGCCGGCAAGTCGAGCGGCGCGCGCAAGCTCGCGGCCGAGCTCGGCGTTGAGGCGCTCGACTCCGACAAGGAGCTCGAGGCGGCGCTCGGCGAGCCGATCGAGTCGTTCTTCGACCGCCAGGGCGAGGCGGCGTTCCGCGAGCGCGAGGAGCAGACGATTCTTGCGCTGCTCGACCGCGACGACGCCGAGGTCGTGGCGCTCGGTGGTGGGGCGCTCGGCTCCGAGCGCGTCCGCGACGCGCTGCGTGCCCACACCGTCATCCATCTCGACGTCCGTGCCGAAGATGCCTGGCGCCGTGCCGCCGGCAAGGGACGGCCGCTGGCCCGCGACCGCGACCGCTTCGAGCAGCTCTACGCCGAGCGCCGCGCGGTCTACGAGTCGGTCGCCGACGCGCTGCTGCCGCCCAACGGCCGCGACGTCGCCCGCCGCGCCCTGCCGGCGCTGAACGCGCTGCGCGAGGCGCGCGCCGACGGAATCGAGGACATCCGGCTGATCTGGGCTGAGACGGCCTCCGGCAACTACCCGGTCTTCTTCGGCCGCGGCCTGGTGGCCGCCGGCTTCGCCTATCCGGCCGACGGGCGCCGGTTCGTCGTCACCGACGAGCAGGTCGCCGCCCACCACGCCGTCGGGGGCGACCACACGGTCGCGATCCCGGCCGGCGAGCGGCACAAGACGCTCACGACCGCCGAGCTCGTCCTGCGCGACCTGGCCACCGCCGGAGCGGAGCGTGGCGATCTCGTCGTCGCGCTCGGCGGCGGCGTGGTCGGCGACCTGGCCGGCTTCTGCGCCGCGATCTACCAGCGCGGTGCCCGCCACGTTCAGGTGCCGACGACGCTCGTCGCCCAGGTCGACTCGGCTTATGGCGGCAAGACGGGCGTCGACCTGCCGGAGGGCAAGAACTACGCCGGCGTCTACCTCCAGCCGGCCGCCGTGATCTGCGATCCGGCCGTGCTCGAGACGCTGCCCGCCGAGGAGCTAGCCGCCGGCTACGCCGAGGTCGTCAAGACCGCCTTGATCGCCGGCGGGCCGCTGTGGGCGCGCGTGCGACGCGGGGGAGACGTCGACGACGAGACGATCCTCGGCTGCCTGCGCACCAAGCTCGCGGTCGTCGCCGAGGACGAGCGCGACGGCGGCCGCCGCCAGGTGCTCAACCTCGGCCATACGGTCGCCCACGCGATCGAGTCGGCGACCGCGTACTCGCGCTACCGCCACGGCGAGGCGGTCGGCATCGGCCTGCTGGCCGCGCTGCGCCTGTCGGGGCAGGACGCGCTGCGCGAGGAGGTCGCGCGCCTGCTCGCCGACCATGGGCTGCCAGCGGCGTTCGATGGCACGACCGTCGACGAGGTCGTCGCCCTGACCGAGCGCGACAAGAAGCGCGAGGGTGGCCGCGTTCCCTTCGTCCTGGTCCAGTCGCCCGGCGAGGTCACGCCCGGCCACGACGTCACGCCGGCCGATCTGCGCGCCGCCGTCGATGAGATCCATGCCTGACGCTAGGTTCAAGGCGTGAAGAAGCACCGCGTCACTGTCCTGCACGGCGTCAACCTCGACCAGCTCGGCAAGCGCGACCCGGCGATCTACGGAACCTTCACGCTGCCTCAGCTGGAGACGACGATCAAGGGCTTCGCCGACGACCTCGGCTTCGACGTCACGTTCTGGCAGACCAACCACGAGGGTGAGTTCTGCGAGCACCTCCACGCCGCGCGCGACCGCGCCGACGGCCTCGTCCTCAACCCCGGCGCCTGGACGCACTACTCCTATGCGATCCGGGACGCGCTCGAGGTCTGCGGCCTGCCGGCGGTCGAGATCCACATCTCGGAGGTCGACAGCCGCGACGACTGGCGTGCCATCTCGGTGATCCGCGACCTCTGCGTCGGCCGTGTGCAGGGCAAGGGCGCCGAGGGCTACCGCGAGGCGCTCGAGATCCTGCGCCGCGAGCTGGGCGAGTGAGCGCGGCACGCGCCGATCGCGTCGTCGAGCGGCTGCGCGAGAGCGACCTCGCTGCGCTGCTGGTCACCGACCGCGTCGGGGTGCGCTGGCTGAGCGGCTTCACCGGGACCAATGGCGCCTGCCTCGTAACTCCCGACGAGCGCGTCTTCCTGACGGACTTCCGCTACACCGAGCAGGCAGCCGAGCAGATCGGCGACAGCTTCGAGATCGTCCGCGCCGGGCGCGATCTGCTCGGCGAGTTGGCGGGCCGCTTGCCGCGCGGCCGCGCTGGCTTCGACGAGTCGCTCGTGACGGTCAAGGCGCACACGCGGCTGGTCGAGAAGGCCGCCAGCGGCGCTGAGCTCGTCGAGGCCGGTGGGCTGGTCGAGCAGCTGCGCGAGGTCAAGGACGACGGCGAGCTGCAGCGGATCGCGGCGGCGTCGGAGCTGGGCGACGCCGCCTTCGTGAAGACGATCGAGCGCGGGCTGGCGGGCCGGACCGAGCGCGCCGTCGCGCTCGATCTGGAGCAGGCGATGCGCACAGCGGGCGCCGAGAGCCCCTCGTTCCCGTCGATCGTCGCCGCCGGGCCGCACGGCGCGCTGCCGCACGCCGAGCCGCGCGACGTCCAGATCCCCGCGGGCGTCCTGGTCACTATCGACTGGGG
This sequence comes from uncultured Thermoleophilaceae bacterium, assembly GCA_964629855.1. Lineage (GTDB taxonomy): Bacteria > Actinomycetota > Thermoleophilia > Solirubrobacterales > Thermoleophilaceae > JAAYBF01. The sequence goes on along the minus strand of CAZVRI010000031.1, from coordinate 14,686 downwards.
GGCACAGCTCGACGGCTACTGCTCCGACTGCACGCGGACACTGGCGACCGGGCCGGTCGGCGAGCGCGAGCGCGAGGTCTACGAGCTGGTGCTGCGCGCCCAAGAGGAGTCGCTGGCGGCGGTCGCTCCCGGGGCCGGATGCGCCGCCGTCGACGGCGTAGCGCGCGAGATCATCGCCGCCGGCGGCTACGGCGACCGCTTCGGCCACGGCCTCGGGCACGGCGTCGGCCTCGAGGTCCACGAGGGCCCGCGGCTGGGCAAGGGGTCCGAGGGCACGCTGGTCGCGAACAACGTCGTAACGGTCGAGCCGGGCGTCTACCTGCCCGGTGAGCTCGGCGTCCGGATCGAGGACCTGGCGATCGTCACTGACGACGGTCCGCGCGTGCTGACCAGCTTCACCAAGGCGCTGACCGAGGTCGGCTAGCTCACGGCTCGACGAGACCGCGGCGGATCGCGTAGCGCGTCAGCTCGACCCGGTCGCGCATCCCCAGCTTCTCGAGGATGTTCGAGCGGTGGCGCTCGACGGTCTTCTCGCTGATCGTCAGCAGCTCGGCGATCTCACGGCCGCTGTGGCCCTCGGCAATCAGCTTGACGACCTCGGACTCGCGCGGCGAGAGCGGGTCGGCACGCGACTCGTCGCCGTCGATGGCGCGCTCGAGGTGGTCGCGGATCAGCGCCCGGACGGCATCTGGGTAGACGAACGGCTCTCCGCGCAGCGTCGCGCGGCACGCCTCGACGAGGTCCTGGTCGGCGCTGCTCTTGAGCACGTAGCCGGACGCTCCGGCCGCCAGCGCCTCGAAGAAGTAGCGCTCGTCGTCGTGCATCGAGAGCATCAGCACGCGTGTCCCGGGGGAGCGCTTGGTGATCTGCGCGGCCGCCTGGATGCCGGTCATCCGCGGCATCGACACGTCCATCACGACGAGGTCGACGTCACCCTGGGTGGCGCGCTCGACCGCCTCGGCGCCGTCGCCGGCCTCCGCGACGACGCGCAGGTCGGGCTCCATCTCGAGTACCAGGCGCAGCCCGCGCCGCACGACCGCGTGGTCGTCGGCGAGCAGGATGCGTGCGACCAGCGGGGTGGTCACAGCGGCTCCATCGAAGTCGGCACGCGCAGCCGGACCGCCGTTCCGCCACCCGGCCCGCTCTCGATCGCCAGCTCGGCGCCGACCATCAGCGCGCGCTCGCGCATCCCGAGGATCCCGGCGCCGGGGTCGGCACCGCCGATGCCGCCGCCGTCGTCGATCACCGACAGCGAGAGCGCGTCGCCGGTGGCGGCCAGCCCGATCGAGATCCGCTTGGCGCCCGAGTGGCGCACCGCGTTGGTCAGCGCCTCCTGGGCGACTCGGTAGACGACGATCTCGATCTCCGGGTCGACCTCCGGCAGGCCGCTCTCGATCCGGCGCTCGATCGAACGGCCGGTCTGGCTCGAGACACGGTCGGCGAGCACGGCGATCGCGCTCGCGAGCCCGAGGTTGTCGAGCGCCTCAGGGCGCAGCCGCTTGGATATCGCGCGCACCTCGTGCATCGTGGCACGGGTCGTCTCGCGCGCCTCGGCGAGCTCGCCGGCGATCTCCGGCGGCGCGAGCCGGGTCAGCCTGCCGAGCTGCAGCGTGATCGCGGTGAGGCTCTGGCCGACCTCGTCGTGCAGCTCCTGCGCGACCCGCGTCCGCTCGTTCTCCTGGGCCTCGAGCGAGCGGCGGACGCTGGTGAGTCGCTCGTGCTCGATCCGGTCGAGCATCTCGTTGAAGGTGTCGGTCAACTCGACGATCTCGGCGTCGACGCCGTAGGCCGGGACGCGGTCTCCCGGTTGCAGTGGCTCGACGTTGCGCATCGCCGTCGTCAGCCGCGCGAGCGGCGCGAACGCGCGGCGCAGCAGCGCGAGGTCGATCAGCAGGATCGCGACGAAGCCGCCGACGATCACGACGACCTCCTTCAGCTGTGCCTCGGCGCTGACGCTGGCGGGCGAGACGATCAGGATCAGCGCCGCCGCGCCGACGACGATGGCGTTCGAGGCGAAGATCCTGGTCAGCAGGGAGAACCGGCCCATGAGGTCAAACTATGGCCTTTGTCACCAGTTCGGAATGGGGGTTGTCTCCCATTCCCTACTCGCCCGCGCGTTCGTAGCTTGGTTGCGATGGTTCTCGCAATCGGGATTTTTGTCGGCGCGCTCGCCCTGATCGCGAGCGAGCGCGTCGACCGTACGAAGATCGCGCTGCTCGGCGCGACGCTCGTCGTGCTGACCCAGACGCTGGACCAGACGCAGGCGATCGACGCGGTCGACTTCACCACCCTCGGCCTGCTCGCCGGGATGATGATCGTCGTAAAGCTGACCGAGACGACCGGCGTCTACACCTACATCGCGATCCGCGCCGGTCAGCTCTCGAAAGGGCGGCCGTTCATCCTCGTCGTGTCGCTGGCGCTCGCGACCGCGGTGCTGTCGGCGTTCCTCGACAACCTCACGACGATCCTGCTGATCGTCCCGATCACCTTCCTGCTCGCCGACGCGTTCGACATCGACCCGATCCCGCTGATCCTGATCGAGGTCATGGCCTGCAACATCGGCGGCGCCGCGACGCTGATCGGCGATCCGCCGAACATCATGATCGGGGCCGCGACCGGCCTCTCGTTCAACGAGTTCCTCTTCAACATGGCGCCGATCGCCTACCTGACGGTGATCCTGGTGGTGGGGCTGCTCTACCTCGCCTTTCGCCGCAAGCTGCAGATCCCCGAGGCGTCGCGCGACCGCGTGATGGACCTCAACGCGCGCCGCTCGATCGAGAACCCGGACGAGCTGCGCCGTCTCGGGCCGCTGCTGCTGCTGACGATCTTCGCCTTCTTCGTCCACAAGCCGCTCGGCGTCGAGCCGGCGACGGTCGCGCTCGCCGCCGCGACGATCATGTTGCTGGTGTCGCGACAGAAGCTCGACGAGACGCTGTCCGGGATCGAGTGGCCGACGCTGTTCTTCTTCGCCGGTCTGTTCGTGATGGTCGGCGCGCTCGAGCACAGCGGCGCCGTCGACGAGCTGGCGCAGGCGATCATCTCGGCGACCGGCGGCGACCGCACCGCCGAGCTGCTCGGCATCACCTGGGTCGCGGCGATCGTCGGCGGGCTCGTCGACAACATCCCGCTGACCGCGACGATGATCCCGGTCGTCGAGCAGATCGCCGGCGACTCCGGCGACGACGCCTACTGGTGGGCGCTCGCGCTCGGCGCCTGCTTCGGCGGCAACATGACGCTCGTCGCGGCTGCGGCGAACGTCGCGGCGGCAGGCATGGTCGAGCGCTCCGGCCGCCGGATCGGGTTCGTCGAGTTCCTCAAGGTCGGCGTTCCCGTCACTCTCTTTTCGATGGTCATGGTCACCGGCTACCTGTATGTGAGGTACATCTGATGAACGCCAACGGCCTGCTGCGCGAAGTGCCGATCCTCGGTCTCACCGAGCCAGTATCCGACGCGATCTGGAAGATCCTCGCGACCGGCGTCCCGGCGCTGCCGGTGACCGACGACGCGGGCGTCCTCTACGGCATCTTCGGCGAGCGCGAGTTCATCGCGGCGCTGTTCCCCGGCTACCTCGGCGAGCTCAAGTACGCCGGCTTCGTGCCGCAGTCGCTTGATGCCGAGATCGAGCGGCGCGCCGGCTGCCTCGAGGAGGGCGTCGCGCGCTACATGAACGTCGACCACATCGACGTCAGCGACGACTACTCGCACGCTCAGCTCGCCGAGACGTTCCTGCACCACCGCGTGCTGATCGTCCCGGTGCTCGACCAGCAGCGGCGCGTCCAGGGGATCGTCACCCGCTCGGACTTCTTCGCCGCGCTCGCGGGTTGGGTCGCCGAGGCCGGCGGCGAGGACGGCAGGCGCGGCGACTAGCCGGGCGGGGACGCGCTGTCGCGCGTCGTCGGCGACTCCGCCAGCAGGTCGCTGAGCATCCTGCGTAGGCGGTCCTCGATCTGCTGCTCGTCGGCGCTGAGCACGGAGGCCGTGTCGGCGATCGAGGTTCCGCTCATCAACATCCCGAAGATCGAGACGTCGTCGGGGTCGAGCCGCGCAGTGCAGCGCGTGATCATCTCCGGCTCGAGCGGCGGCAGCGCCTGCTCGCCGCGTCCGACCGCGCGGATCGCGTTGAAGAGGTCGTCAACCTCGACGCCCTTGTCGACCAGCCCGTCGGCGCCGGCCAGTGTCGCCGCGACGGCCAGCGCCGGGCGGGCGAAGGCCGAGTAGATCACGACCCGCGGCGGGTTGGGCAGCAGCTTCAGCTCGCGGCAGAGCGTCAGTCCGTCGCCGTCGGGCAGCTGGTAGTCGATCAGCGCGACCTGCGGCTCGAGGTTGCGCGCCTCGCGCAGCGCCTCGCCGACGCTGCCGCAGGCGGCGAGCGGCACCAGTCCCGGCTCGCGGCGCAGCAGGCCGAACAGCCCGGCGCGGACGGCGGCGTGGTCGTCGACTACGAGCAGGCGGATCATCCTTGTCGGCTCTCGGTCATCGCCGTCCCAGTATGCCCAGGCGGATGAACGGTCCACGGCCGGCCGTCGACGCGCAGCCGTACGACGGCGCCGGACTCCTCGCCCGGATCGATCCGGAAGCGGGCGCCGATCAGCAGTGCCCGCTCGCGCATTCCCTGGATGCCGGCCCCGGGATCCGAGTCGCCGAGGCCGCGGCCGTCGTCGGCGACGGTCAGCAGCACGTCCTCGCCGTCCTGCTCGAGCGTGACGGCGGCGCGCTGTGCGCCGGAGTGGCGCAGCGTGTTCGTCAGCGCCTCCTGGGCGACGCGGTAGGTGACCAGCTCGGCCTCCGGTGCCAGTTGCGGCAGCTCGGGGTCGATGTCGCAGCCGATCGCGATTCCGCTCTGCTCGCCGAGCCGTTCGCAGAGCGCCGAGATCGCCTTGCCGAGGCCGAGGTCGTCGAGCACCTCCGGGCGCAGCCGCTGGGCGACGCCACGAACCTGGTTGAGCGTGTCGCGCGTCGCCTGGCGCAACTCGGCGAGCTCGTCGCGATCCTCGTCGGCGGCCGAACGCTCGAGCCCCTCGATCTGCAGCAGCAGCGCGGTCAGGCTCTGGCCGATCTCGTCGTGCAGCTCCTGGGCGACGCGCTGGCGCTCACGCTCCTGGGCGCCGAGCGAGCGCTGGACGCTCTCGCGCCGCTCGCTCTCGATCCGGTCGAGCATGTCGTTGAAGGCCTTCGTCAGCTGGACGATCTCGCGCTCGTTGCCGTAGACCGGGACGCGGTAGTCGGCGTTCAACGGCTCGAACCGCTCCATCGCCTCGATCAGCCGGCTCAGCGGGGCGAAGGTGCGTCCGACCACGAGCAGGTTCAGCAGCACCGTGGCGGTGAGGCCGATCGCGAGCACGAGCGTCTCGCTGAGGTCTGTCGGCACGCTGATCGTCGCCGGGGTCAGCACCAGCAGAGCGCCGGCGACGACGAAGACGAAGGCGTTGACCAGGAAGACGCGGGTGCGCAGAGAGGTGCCGGAGCGTGTGCGCTGGGTCATCCGGCCCTGATCCTAGGGGATGGTGTCTTGAACGTATGCGAACATCTGTTCGTATGGTTGTTTGTGTTCTGATTCCGCGCTTTTCGCTGCTTGCGGCGTTGGGGGATCGGCGGGTGCTGGCCGAGGAGGCGGTGGTGCTTGGGCCGGAGCCGGGGCGCGAGCAGGTGATCGGTGAGGTCTCGCCGCGTGCCGAGACGTTTGGCGTTGCCGCGGGGATGCGGGTCGGGGAGGCGCTGTCGCGCTGCCCGGAGCTGAGGCTGGTGCCGCCCGATCCGGAGGGCGTGCGTGGGCTGTGGGAGGTCGTGCTCGGGCGGATCGAGTCGATCGGCGGCGCGCCGGAGTCGGCGCGGGCCGGGGTCGCGTTCTTCGACGCCGGCGGCCTGCGCGGTATCCACGGTGGCGGCCTCGACGGCGTGCTGCGGGCCGCGCGCGACAAGCTCGGCCGGGCGCGGCTCGGCGTCGCGCCGAGCCGCTTCGCCGCCTGGTGCGCGGCCTCCGAGACGTCGCAGCGGCGGCAGACGATGGCCGTCGACGCGCGCCGGCTCGAGCGGTTCCTGAAGCCGCTGCCGGTCGGACTGCTGCGCGAGCGAACAGAGCTCGAGGGGATCCCGGAGGTGCTCGAGCGGCTCGGGATCCGGACGCTCGGCGAGCTCGCGTCCCTGTCGGCGCCGGCGCTGGTCGAGCGGTTCGGGCATCCCGGGCTGCTGGCGCGCGAGCTGGCGCACGGCCGCGACCTGCCGCTGCGGCCACGGCGCCCGCCGGAGCCCGTCACCGAGCGCGTCGAGCTGCCCGAGGGGGTCTCGGGGCAACAGCTCGAGCGGACGCTGGAGCTGCTGATCGCGCGGATGCTGGCGCGTCGCGAGCGGCGCGGGCGGGCACTGCGCGCGGTCGCGCTGTCGGCGCGCTTCGTCGCCGGCGGCACCTGGCGGACCGAGGTCACGCTGCGCCACGCCAGCGCCGAGCCCGAGCGGCTGCGCACCGTCCTGACGCCCCGGCTCGGGGAGCTGCCCGCTCCGGCCGAGTCGCTGGCGCTCGAGGTCGAGGCATTCGGGCCGCCGGCGCGCGAGCAGACGCGGATGCTCGACGGCGGCGAGGCGGAGCGCCGCGGCCGGCTCGCCGAGGCGATCCATCAGGCGCGCCAGGCGGCGGGGGAGGGCGCCGCGCTGCGCGTGCTCGACGTCGACCCGGGATCGCGGGTACCGGAGCGCCGCGCGGTCCTGGCGCCCTACTCGGACTCGTGAGTCGGTCGGCGACTGCCAGGACCCGCCGGCTGGGGGCGCCGCGTCCCGCGCGCGTCGAGGTTGGTCTCGACGGCCGGCCGATCAGCGTCGGCCGCCTGCGCGTCGAGGCGGTCCGCGAGGACTGGGTCGTCGAGGACCGCTGGTGGACCGACGAGCCGCTGCGCCGCCGCTACTTCGAGCTCGTGCTCGAGAACGGCCGCAACACCGTCGTCTTCCGCGACCTGAACACCCGCGCCTGGCACACCCAGCGTGGCTGAGCGCCCCGCCGCGCCGCGCGGCGCTGGAATTGTTACGGAACTGATGCGAACATGTGTTCGTGTCGGTCTATGTGGAGCTGCACTGTCACTCGGCGTATTCGTTCCTCGACGGGGCGTCGCTGCCGGATGAGCTGGCGGTGGCGGCGGAGGGGCTTGGGTACGGCGCGCTCGCGCTGACCGACCACGACGGGCTGCACGGGGCGATGGAGCTGGCCGAGACGACCCGTTTCGGCGGGCCGCTCGAGGACCTGCGGCCGATCACCGGCGCCGAGCTGACGCTGGAGGACGGCAGCCACCTGACGCTGCTCTGCGAGACGCGTGCGGGCTACTCCAACCTCTGCCGGCTGATCACCGAGGCGCATGCCGACACGCGTCCACATCCCGGCCGCGAGCCGTTGCCGCCGTCGACCACCTACGCCGACCTCGAGCAGCACGCCGCCGGGCTGATCTGCCTCTCCGGCTGCGCCGGCCATGGCGCCGTCGCGCGCGCCGTCGAAGATGGTCGTCACGCCGATGCCGCCCGTGCCGCGCGGCGGCTGCTCGCGATATTCGGTCCCGACAGCCTGCGGATCGAGCTGCAACGGCCGTTCGCCCGCCACGACCGCCGGCGCAACCGCCTGCTCTCAGAGCTCGCCGAGCGGATCGGCGTGCCGTGCGTCGCGACCGGCAACGTCCACGCCCACGACAAGACGCGCGCCGCGCTCCAGGACGCGCTCGTCGCGGTCCGGCTCGGCCGCACGCTCGACGAGTGCGAGGCCCAGCGGCGCGGCAACCGCTCGCACGTCCTCGATGCCCCCGCGAAGATGGCGGCGCGCTTCGCTGACCATCAGGACGCGGTCGCCGAGACGCTGCTAATCGCCGAGCGGATCGAGTTCGACCTCCGCCGCGACCTCGGCTACGCCTACCCACGCCAGGGTGATCCCGAGGCCGACCGCGAGCTGGCTGAGATCTGCCAGGCACGGATGGACGAGCGCTATCCGCGCCGCGACGAGCGGGCCGCCGCCGACCCGCGGCTCGACGAGGAGCTTGCCGTGATCCGCAAGCTCGGCCTGTCCGGCTTCTTCCTGCTCCACCGCGACATGCTCGAATTGGCCCGCGAGGTCGCGGCGGAGGTCCGTGGCCCCGACACCGCGAGAGCGCTGCTGCCGCCCGGCCGCGGGCGCGGCTCCAGCGTCTCGTCGCTCGTCTGCTACCTGACCGGCCTCTCGCACATCGACCCGGTCCAGCAGGACCTCCACCTCGGCCGCTTCCTCAACGACGACCTCCAGGCGATGCCCGACATCGACCTCGACTTCCCGCGCGACATCCGGGAGAAGCTGATCCCGCGCGTCCACGAGCGCTATGGAGACAAGCACTCCGCGCTCGTCGCCTCGTTCCCGACCTACCAGGCGCCCTCGGCCGTGCGCGACTTCGCCAAGACGCTCGGCCTACCGCCCGCCGAGGTCGAGCGGATCGCGCGCACCGTCGACCCCTGGCGCTCCGGCAACGACATCGCGCCCGACGTTGCGCAAGCGCGCGCGATCGACGCCGCCAACCCGCGCTGGCAGGCGCTGATCGGTCTCGTCCGCGACGCCCGCAAGCTGCCGCGTCACATGTCTCAGCATCCCGGCGGGATGGTCGTATCGACCGAGCCGCTGACCGACCTCTGTCCGATCCAGCCGGCGGCCATGGAGGGGCGTCAGATGGTCCAGTGGGACAAGGACTCCTGCAACGACGCGGGCTTCCTGAAGGTCGACCTGCTCGGCCTCGGGATGCTGTCGGCCGTCGAGCGCTGCGTCGAGACGATCGCCCGCATGCGCGGCGAGCGGATCGACCTGTCACGGATCGACCTCGCCGACAAGGCCGTCTACGCCGAGATCCAGGCGGCCGACACGATGGGCGTCTTCCAGATCGAGAGCCGCGCCCAGATGCAGATGCTCAAGCGGACGCGGCCCGAGAACCTCGACGACCTCACCGTCCAGGTCGCGATCGTCCGTCCGGGCCCGATCCTCGGCGGCGCCGTCCACCCCTACATCGAGCGGCGGCGGGCGCTGCGCGAGGACCCTGACTACGAGGTGCCCTATGAGCACCCGTCGCTCGAGCCGGTGCTGCGCGACACGCTCGGCGCGATCGTCTTCCAAGACCAGGTGATCGAGGTGGCGATGGCGTTTGCCGGGTTCTCCGCCGGCGACGCCGAGGGGCTGCGGCGGGCGATGAGCCGGCGGCGGTCAGAGGAGCTGATGCGCAGCTATGAGGAGAAGTTCGTCGAGGGAGCGGTGGCGAAGGGGGTCGAGCGGGTTGTGGCTGAGCGGGTCTACTCGCAGATCGTGGGGTTCTCGGGGTTCGGGTTTCCGAAGGCGCACTCGGCTGCCTTCGGGTTGCTGGCCTACCAGTCGACCTGGCTGCGGGTGCACTACGGGGCGGAGTTCCTGTGTGCGTTGCTGAACGAGCAGCCGATGGGGTTCTACCCGCCGGACGCGTTGGTGCATGAGGCGCAGCGGAGGGGGCTGGTGGTGTTGCCTCCGTGTGTGGAGCGCAGTGGTGTGGAGTGCTCCGTCGAGTGGCTGCCCGCGGGCACGCTGGGGGTGCGGATTGGATTGGGCTACGTCAATGGAGTGGTGGAGCGGGAGGTTCGGGCGTTGGTGGGGGAGCGGGGTGGCGGGTGGCGGTCGGTGAGCGATCTGGCTGGCCGGTCGGGTGCGGGGAAGGAGACGTTGGGGCGGTTGGCGTGGGCGGGGGCTTGTGACGCGTTGGTGGAGGGGCCGGAGGAGGAGCGGCGCAGAACGGCTCTGTGGAATCTCGGAGTAGCCGCGCCGGCTGTCTCCCTTGGAGCAGTAGGGGATCAGCTGGCGCTGCCGTTGGAGGGGCATGGGGGGCCGGAGTTGCGGGCGTTGACGGCCTGGGAGCGGTTGTTGGCGGACTATGGGTCGACGGGGGTGACGTTGCGGGAGCATCCGATGGAGCTGATGCGGCCGGCGCTGCCGGAGGCGACGATCTCCAGTGGGGAGCTGGAGCGGGCGGGGCATGGGGCGCAGGTGCGGGTGGCTGGGCTGGTGGTGGCGCGACAGCGACCTGAGACAGCCAAGGGTGTGACGTTCATGCTGCTGGAGGACGAGCTGGGGACGATCAACCTGATCGTGCCGCCGGCGGTCCACGACGAGTGCCGGATGGTGGTGCGCGGCGAGCCGCTGGTCGTGGCCGACGGGCGAGTTGAGCACCGGGAGGGAGTGACCAACGTCCTGGTGCACGACATCCGGCGGCTTGAGCGCGCTGACCTGCCGAAGGCCGAGGTGCTCAACCTCGACGACCGCCGTCCGCGCCAGCCCTTGGAGGACGAGAACATCGAGAGCGAGCTGCGCGCCGTCGCCCCGGCGGGGCATCGTTGGGGACGCCGCGGGTAGCTTGCGCTCATGGCCGGTCGCATCCTCGTGGGGACATCGAGCTGGGCGGATCCCGGCTTCATCAAGGACTGGTATCCGCCGAAGATGCCGGCCGGGCAGCGGCTCGGCTGGTACGCGGAGCGGTTCGAGGCGGTCGAGCTGAACGCGAGCTTCTACGCGGTTCCGGAGCGCGACACCGTGCGGCGCTGGGTCGACGTGACCCCGGACGGGTTCACCTTCGACGTCAAGTTGCACCGCCTGCTGTCGCGGCACAGCGCCAGCCTCGACTCGCTGCCGCCGAGTTTGCGCGAGCGGGCGCGGACGACGCCGCGCGGGCGGGTCGTGCTCGAGGAAGGGTTGGAGCTCGCGCTCGTCGAGGAGCTGCTCGACGCGATCGAGCCGCTGGAGAGCGCCGGCAAGCTCGGCGCGCTGCTGCTCCAGACGACGCCCGCGTTCAAGCCGTCGCGCGAGCGCGACGAGCCGCCGGGTCCGAATCGGCTCGCGGAGCTGGAGCCGCTGGTCGCCGCAGTCTCGCCACGCAAGCTGGCGCTGGAGTTGCGCAACCGCCACTGGGTCGAGGGCGAGCAGCTGTCCGAGACGCTCGCCTGGTGCTCCGAGCACGGCGTCGCCTTCGTCTGCGTCGACGCCCCGCCCGGCGACCACTTCTCGATCATGCCGGCCGTCGACGCCGTCACCCGCGACGACCTCGCCTACGTCCGCCTCCACGGCCGCGACACGCACGGCTACCTGACCGGCAAGACCGTCGCCGAGCGCTTCGGCTGGGTCTACGGCGAGCAGGAGCTCGAAGAGGTCGCCGGCCGCGCCCACACCCTCGCCGACCAGGCCGCCGAGGTTCACGTCCTCTTCAACAACAACCGCGACGACGACGCCCCCAGCGCCGCCCGCCGCTTCCGCGCCCTCCTCGGCCAAGACCCCGGCCCACCGCCCGACGACGGTCAGCTCCGCCTCGCTTGACAACTCTGTCACGCGGCCGTTGCAAAGCTGTCGCTGAAGCTAGGCCAGCTGTGCCTCTAGCCCGCCTAGCGTCGCCCGCCGATGGCGGGAGGCGACAAGACAACCGGTGCCGAGCATGAGCTGATCGCCCGCTTGGATCAAGCCTTCGCCCATCAGCGCGACCTCGATCCCGCCATCCTCGCGAGTGTTCGAGCTTGGCAGCAGACGGATCGGACTTACGAACTTGTTCAGAACCTCGTCCGTGGTCGCGACGCTGAGGCGGCCAGCCAACCGCAAGCGATCGACTTGCGAAACCACCTGGAGCTTGCAATCCAGAGCGGCCGTCTGCCATTCCCATTGCGCGTGTTTCGTGGCTTGCGAGACACCGAGATCAGCCTGGGGTTCTCCAGTCCCGCCCGCCTAGTTGGCTTGAGAATCAGCCTTCCCGGCTTCTGTGCGACCACCCTGTTTCACGGCGTTGCCGCAGGCGAGTTCACTGGGCACCGGGGTGTGTTGCTCGAGCTCAACGTGCCACCCGGAACCCAGGCTCTTTGGGTAGCCGGCGTCGGCGATCACGCCCTACGACGTCAGGGGGAGCTGTTGCTCGGTAACCGGACGACGATCGATGTATATAGTCATGTTCAGCCGTTCGATGCTGTGCCCATGCTTCGGGGAAGGGTGGTGTTGGGATGAGCAGGTTCAACGATGACCTCTACGGGATCAGCGACCATCCTGAATGGCGTCCGTACAGCTCTATTCAGTTGATCGGAAAACTCGGAATCGGAGGGTTGCCGCTCGCTAAGCAGCGATCTGCGATCGCTGACTGGCTAACCGACAACGAGCCCGCTCCCAAGCTGCTGACTTCGCTGCGGTCAGATGGCCTGATCGACTCTCCTCATCACTCCGCAGCCTGATCGTCCGGCTTGCATCGGCTCGGGTCGCTCGTTGGATCGCCGCCGTTAGAAGGCTCGCGCTCGGCGTCGGCGATCTGCTCCATCCGCTCCAGGCGGTCGGCGCCGAGGGCGGAGCGGGGGGAGGCGCCGACGCGGGCGAGGGTGAAGCGCTTGACGCCGTCCGGCTTTGCGCCCGCGGGTGAGCGTGGAACGAGCGTATAGCGCTTGATCCGATCGGGGTCTCGCACCTCCTCGATGGTGGCCGGCGCGCGGCCGAAAGCCATTCGCCCGGCGTCCAAAGATCGCGGGGAGCGATTGTCGCCTGGGAGAATGGACGGATGGACGCCGAGCGCCATCCCGAAGGGGTCGTGCGTGTCCGCGCCCCGAACCCGTCGCCGATGACGCTCGACGGGACCAACACCTACGTCGCGGCCGGCTGGGCGATCGATCCGGGGCCCGCGCACGAAGGCCACCTCGGGGCTGTGCTGGCCGCCGCCGGCGGACGGCTCGACGGCGTCCTGCTGACCCACACCCACCCGGACCACTCCGACGGCGCCGAGCGGCTGGCCGAGCTCGCTGGCGGCGTCGCGGTGATCCTGCCGGACAAGGACGGCCCGGTCGGTCCGTTCGAGGCGGTCCTGACGCCCGGTCACGCGCCCGACCACGTCTGCCTGCTGCTCGGCGGCGCCTGCTTCGCCGGCGACCTCGTGATGGGCACCGGCAGCGTCTTCATCATGCCCGGCGAGGGCTCGCTGTCGGCCTACCTCGACTCGCTGCGCCACATCCGCTCGTTCGGCCTCGACGTCCTCTGTCCCGGCCACGGCCCCTACGTCTGGGACCCCGCCGCCAAGCTAGACGAGTACATCGCCCACCGCCTCGAACGCGAGCGCCTGCTGCTCGAAGCCCTCGACGCCGGCGCCCGCGATACCGACGAGCTGCTCGACCGCGCCTGGGCCGACGCGCCGGCCGAGCTGCGCCCGGTCGCGGCGCTCAGCCTGCGCGCCCACCTGGAGAAGCTGGACGACGAGGGCCGTCTACCTGACGACCTGAAGCTGTGAATCGATATCTTCGACGGCCGTGATCTCGACGAATCAATTTAAGAACGGCACGCATATCGACGTCGACGGCGTCGTCTTCAAGGTCGTGGAGTTCCAGCACGTCAAGCCCGGTAAGGGCGGGGCCTTCGTTCGCACGAAGCTGAAGCGCCTCAGCGACGGTGCAGCCATCGACCGCACGTTCCGCGCCGGCGAGAAGTTCCGGCCGATCCGGACCGAGACGCGCAAGATGCAGTACCTCTACTCGGACGGCACCGACGCGCACTTCATGGACTCGCAGACCTACGAGCAGCTGCCGATCCCCGAGGATCAGCTCAAGGACTCGCTCAAGTGGGTCGTCGACAACCAGGAGGTCGACGTGCTCTACGTAGACGAGCAGCCGTCCGACGTCCAGGTGGCGAGCGCCGTCGAGCTCGAGGTCACCGAGACCGAGCCGGGGCTCAAGGGTGACACCGTCTCGGGCGGTGGCGACAAGCCGGCGACGCTCGAGTCGGGGGCGACGATCCGCGTGCCGCTGTTCGTCAACGTCGGCGACCGCGTGCGCGTCGACACCCGCTCCGGCGACTACGTCTCGCGCGCCTAGGGCGGCGATGCGGCGGACCGATCAGCGTCGCGCGGCCACCGTCGCCCTCTACCAGGCTGATCTGACCGGTCGGCCGCTCGAGACTCTGCTGCCGCGCGAGGCGACGGCGTTCAGTCGCGAGCTCGTGGCCGGCGTCGACGGCGAACGCGAGCAGCTCGACGCACTGATCGAGCGTCATGCGACCGGCTGGACGCTCGACCGGATCGCGCCGCTCGAGCGGTCGATCCTGCGCGTCGCGCTCTACGAGCTGCTGCATCGCTCCGACATCCCGGCCGAGGTGGCGATCGACGAGGCCGTCGAAACGGCCAAGGAACTCTGCGGCGCCGACGCACCCGGCTTCGTCAACGGCATCCTCGGCGCTGTCCAGCGCGAAGAGGTGGCGTCGAAGTGAGCGCCGAGCTGGACGCCGCTGTGCGCGAGCTGGAGCAGGCGGCGCGCGAGCTGCGCGCCCCGGACGTTGACACCAAGCGCGCCGCCGAGCTGGTCGACCGCTGCGCCGAGATCGCCACGGAGATCGGCAAGGAGCTCGACCGTGCCGGGCGCGAGGCGGAGCGCGACGCGCCGTCGAGCGGCCAAGAGCGCCTGTTGTGACGGCCGTCTACCCGACTGACCTCCAGCAGCGCGTCGACAAGTACCTCGAGGCGCTCGACCTCAGCGACGGCCCTGGCACCGACCGGCTCGCTGAGGCGATGCGCTACTCGCTGCTCGCCGGCGGCAAGCGGATCCGTCCCGTGCTCGCGCTGGCGACCGGCGAGACGCTCGGACGCGACCCCGAGGAGCTGCTGCCGCTCGCCGGCGCGCTCGAGATGATCCACACCTACTCGCTGATCCACGACGACCTGCCGGCGATGGACGACGACGA
>CAZVRI010000030.1:0-36720 GCA_964629855.1 uncultured Thermoleophilaceae bacterium | reverse complement strand
GGCTGGTGGGGGCCGAACCCGGTCTACCACGCACCGGTCTTCGTCCTCGGCCACCGCCCCCGTCCGAGCGTCGAGATGGAGGGCGGCACCACCTTCCACTTCGTCACCGACGGAATCGAGTCCGCGCTAGAGCAGGCTCGCGCCGCCGCCGGCGACAAGAGGGTCTCGATCGCCGGCGGCCCCAGCACCCTCAACCAGTACCTCGCCGCCGGGCTGATCGACGAGCTGCGGCTGCACGTCGCCCCGTTCGTGGCGGGCGGCGGCGAGCGCGTCTTCGACGGCGTCGACGACTTCGGACTGGCGCCGGTGTCGAGCCGCACCACGCCGTACGTCACGCATCTCGTCTACCGGCGCTGAGCCGTTCTAAAGGATTTCGACTCGATACCGAACAGTAGAAGGTAAGACTGCCGAACACTGTTAGGTAAGGAGATCGAAGTCAATGCATCGGAGTGAGATCGAGAGGGTGCCGCGACGCCGGCGCTCCGCCATGCGCGCCATAGCGGCGCTCGTCGCGGCCAGCGCCCTCGCCGGCGCCGCCGCGCCGGCCGGAGCCACCGCGGCCGAGGCCGAAACCGCCGCCGCCAAGCGCTGCGCCACCCTCACGGGCGGCACCGGCACGGCCTGGACGAACGTTACGGTCGTCAAGCG
Organism: uncultured Thermoleophilaceae bacterium; assembly: GCA_964629855.1. Classification (GTDB taxonomy): domain Bacteria; phylum Actinomycetota; class Thermoleophilia; order Solirubrobacterales; family Thermoleophilaceae; genus JAAYBF01. Next base: position 36,072 of record CAZVRI010000030.1, on the reverse strand, counting down.
CCGAGGCGTGAAGTGTCCCGGCGCGCGCAAGGTGATCGCGCGCTGCCTGACCAACCGCAAGGTCAAGGGCTGGAAGGCGATCAACGACGGCGGCCGCCCCGGCCTGCGCCGCGGCAAGAAGCGCATCCGCGTCAAGGTGACAGGCAAGGCCGCTCCCCGCTGCCTCGAGCGTCGCCGCGCGCCGCAGCTCGGTGCCGCCTCCTACCGCACGGCCGGCCCCTACGAGGAGCCGACCGACATGCCGCCGACGTCTTCGGTCGGCTGGACCTGGACGTCGCCGGTCGTCAGCAACCGGGCTGACTTCATCGACGTCGGTGCGGCGCGGCTGGTCGGCTACGCCCGCACCACGCCGGGCGACGTGCGCTCGGTCTGGTTCGAGTACGGCACCACGCGTGATCTCGGCACGAAGACCGAGGCGCTGCCGCCGCAGGTTCTCGCCGGCGACCGGCCGTGGCAGTTCGCCGCGAACATCAAGGGCCTGCGCGGCAAGACCCGCTACTTCTGGCGGGCGGTCGCGAGCATCGGCGCCGACAGCTCCCCGAAGGTCGTCAACGGCACGATCGGATCGTTCGTCACCGAGCCCTACCGCAACATGGGCGGCGACAACCCCTGCTCGCAAAAGGCGTTCGGCGGCGACAGCGGCGGGATCACCCAGGTGACGACCGCGCTGACCGTCGTCTGCACGCCGAAGATGGAGCTCGTCAACGACAAGAAGATCGTGGCGTCGGTCGGCTACAACGGCCGCATCCAGTGCCCGCCGGAGTACCCGCACAACCTCAACTCGGGCACTACCGACATCACCATCCCCGACATCAACTACACCGTCCACTTCAACAACATCGTCAACTACTGGCGGTCGAACAACAGCGCCCGCTTCACCACGTTCCCCGGCTACCAGCAGCACTTCGCCGGGGCCGAGGCCGGGCCGTTGGTCGGCTGGCACAACTGGGACGTCGACCAGTGGGGCTACCTGTTCGAGACCAGCCGTACTGACGTGCAGATGTGGATCAACTGCACCGATAACTGGCAGGCCTACACGCCCGCCCAGCTCGCGCCGCCGCAGGGTGGCGACGTGCCGAGCGGCACGCGGCCGGCGACCCCGACCGAGTTCGGGATCAACAGGGTCGCGGGTGGCTGGAAGGCGAGCTGGAAGGGCGTCGGCGCGACCGGCCTGCCTGACGGCATTGCCGGCTACGAGCTCGTGGTCTCGTCCGTAACCACCAACCTCGACAAGTCGGTAGTCCGCGTGACCTCGACCGGTACCGAGACGACCCTCTCGGACGCCTACGTCAAGGCGATGTCGGACATCTACCGCACCAAGCAGCTGTACGCAGTGCTGTTCGCGATCAGCAGCGAGGGCAACCGCAGCGGCCAGGCGGCGATCGTGCCGTTCACCGCGCCGTAGCGAATCCGCGCCGTTCCCCGCCCGCCTCGATCCGAGGCGGGCGGGCCGGCGCTCGGAGTACGGTGACGCGATGACCCGCCTCGCCCACAACCGGGACACGCCCCTGACCCGGGAGGAGATCGCCGCGGAGGCGCTACGCCAGTTCGACGCCGGCTCGACGGCGCCGAGCATCCGCCACCTCGCCGACGCGCTCGGCGCGACACCGGCAGCGATCTACCACCACTTCCCGTCGCGCGCGGCGATCTACCAGGCCGGCGTCGTGCTGGTCTGGGAGGAGGCGACGGGGGACGTCGTCGAGCTGCTCGGCGACCCGTTCGAGACCGCGCCGGAGGACCTGCTCATCACGGCGGCGATCGCATCGCGGCGCGCGTTCATGCGCCACTACCGGATCGCGCCATACGCGTCGGCGACGCCCGGCGACAGCCCGGCGATCGCCAACATCGTCGCTCTCGTCGCCAGCGTGCTCGAACAGCTCGGCCTGTCGCCCGACGAGGCCGTGGCCGCCTTCCACGCCTATGCGAGCTTCACCTTCGGCGGCATCGTCTTCGCCGCCACCCGCCAGATCGCCCACGACGAGCTCGGCGTCATCGCCCCGTTCTCATCCACTCCCGGCGAGCGCGAGGCCAACCTCTCCAGCGCCCCGGTCCGCACCGCGCTCGACGGCGTCTTCGACCTCTCCACCCGCGACCCCGAGCGCGACGAGGAGCTGTTCGCGGAAGGCCTACGGCGACTGATCGGGTCGTTCACCCCCTGACGATCGCCCCCGACCTCACTCGCCGCCGGCGTTTTGGAGCCGGCGGCGCGGGTAGCCGTCCTACATGCGACGAGCGACAGCGGAGACCCCCCAGACGGTCGCATCTCGGCGCCGGATCCGCGGGGTGAAGGTGGGCGACTACCTCCACTCCGACAGCGACCTCTTCAGAGTCGAGCAGCTCGGCGGCGACGGCCACGCCCTGCTCGAGGACTGCCGCACCGGCGCCCTGATCGACGTGCCAACCGGCGAAATCGCGGCGCTGACGCCGGTCGAGCCGGCCTGAGGCCCTGACAGACGCGGCGGCCTCAGCCGGTTACTTGTAGAAGCCGTCGCGGAGGTTGATGCCGTGCTCGACCCATGCCTTCATCGCGGCGAGCATGCCGGTCCAGCCCGCGCAGTTGCCGAATGCATTCTTGGCGCCGTCCGGCGTGGGCTGCCAGGCCGACTCGGTGATGGTCACGAGGGTGCGGGTGTCGCCGTCGATGGGCTCGAACTCGAAGGTGGTCGTGGTCGTGCCGCGCTCGCCGCTGGCCGCCTCGCCCTCCCACTCGATGACGATTCGGCGCGGCGGGTCGGCCTCGATCACCTGGACCGGGAACGCTCCGGGGAAGTCGTGGAAGTCCCAGGTGACCTCGGCACCCGGCTCGAGGCGCCCGCGCGCGCCGCCGGTGGTGAAGTACTTGGAGAGCTGGTCGGGATCGGCGACCGCCTCATAGACCTCGGCGCAAGGCCGGGCGACGCGGCCAGAGACGGTGAAGGAGAGCTTGTCGAGTTGGGCGTCCGCAGTCATGTTGTATTTTTACCACATGTCCTCGCAGAGCGACAAGGCCGCGGACGACGACCTGGTCTTCAAGGCCCTGGCCTCACCGATCCGGCGCCGGATGCTCGACGCGCTGAAGGACTCTTCGCTCACGACGGGCGCCCTCTGCGCGCTGTTCGACGACCTCGACCGCACCACCGTCCTGCAGCACCTGCGTGTGCTGGAGAACGCATCGCTCGTGACCGGCCGCAAGATCGGCCGCGAACGCCACCTCGCGCTCGCGCCACTGCCGATCAAGCGCATCCACGACCGCTGGATCAGCGACTACACCCGCGCCGCGGTCGAGCTGCTCGACCGCCTCGACGCCACGTCGACGCGGTAGCGCACGCTGACGACGCCCGACTCGAACGTGCGCGTGGCGACGTGCCGGAGCTTGACCCGGTCCTCGAGCTCCGGCAGCAGCGGCGTGCCGGCGCCGAGGACAATCGGGTACACGAGCGCCTCCAGCTCGTCGAGCAGCCCGGCGCGCAGGAGCGACGCGGCCAGGTGCGCGCCGCCGACATTGATCGTGCCCTCGGTCTCGCGCTTGATCCTGGCTACCTCCTCGGCCGCTTCGCCTCTGACGAGGCGGGCGTTGCCGGTGACGCTCTCCAACGTGTTGGAGAAGACGACCTTCGGCGACTCCCGCCAGACGCGCGCGAACTCGACGACCTCGGCGGTGGCGCCGGGGACCTGATCGGCGGTCGGCCAGTAGGACTCCATCAACTCGTAGAGCCTGCGGCCGTAGAGGCTCAGCTGAGCCGAGCTCTCCATCTCGTTCATGTAGGCGTGGAGCTCGGCATCGGGCTCGGTCCAGCCGATGTCATGGCCCGGCGCCTCCATGTAGCCGTCGAGCGAAACCTGCATGGCGTAGAACAGCGTCGCGCTTGTCATACCTGAGAAGACTGCCAGCGGCGCATCAACTCATCGCAGCGTCACGCGCTTGGTCGTGGTGAGACCACGGTGGGTCACGCGCAGGATCGTCCGTGCACCCTTCAAGCGGTTGCGGCGCTTGCGGGCGGCAGTCGTCAGCCGCAGCTTTACGGTCACCGTCCCGGCGCGCCGCGCCATTGCCGATCCGGTGGCGACGACGATGCGCGCGCCCTTTCGTCCGAGGGTCTTCGCCGACACGCTCGCGCTCACCTTCACCCTGCCAGCACGCTTCACCCTGACCTTGATCGGCACCCCCTTGGCGCTGGCGAGCGCCTTGGCCGTGATCCGTCTCGGCACCGTCATCACTGGCGCCAAGGCACGAGTCGGCGACGGAGCCGGCGACTGGCCCGCAGCGGGCAGGAACGCCGCGACGTCCGCCCCGCCGATCGCTCCCTGGCTGGCGGTCGGCGAGATCACGACCGGCGGCGCGCTGAGCACGCACGGGTCGGCGGCCGTCGTCGGCGTACCCGCGACCTTGAGGCCCTGCTCGTCGGTCCAGGCGATGCGCGTGGCATCGGGCGACAGCGAGACGTCCTTGGCGACCCCGCTCGTCGGGAGGAAGCAGTCGACAGCGAAGGTGGGCGGCTGATCGACGCCCTGAGTCGACACCACGGCGATCTTGCCGATCGTCTGCGAGCCGCCGTCCCACTGCTCCAGCTCGAGCGCGGCGAGCCGGCCATCCGCCGAGACGTCGGTGCGGCGCAGGTCGAGCCCTGTCGCCGAAATGTCCATCCATGGCGTGAAGTCGGTCCCATACGTGGTGGCCGGGCTCTGCACCTGGACCGTCGTCCCGCTCTGAGCCACCACCCGGCTGCCGAACAGCGTCGGGTGCTCGCCCGGGATCGCGATCGGATCCAGCGGGCTGTTGGTCACCGGCCGGACGTAAGTGCCCTGCCCGTAGGGGATCGGGCAGCACAAGCCGCTGTTCGAGTAGCCGTAGACCATGTGGCGGCCGTCGGCGGTGACGTCGAATCCGAGCGGGTAGACGTAGAGCGTCCAGCCGTTGGGCGCGTTGAGAGGCCCCTCGACCGTGGAGCTGCCGTTCGGCTCCCACGCCTTGAACCACGAGAAGCGCGCGATCTTCCCGGGCTCGTTGCGCGCGGCGACGATACGTCCGCCGTCCGAGGCCGCGACGGCGAGCCACTTGTCGATCGTCCCCGCGCCGTTGGCCGTCGGAGCCGCGAGGCGCACCTTCTGTTTGCCGTCGAGCGCTGACAGCCAGACGTCACCACCGTCGACGTAGGCGATCGAGCTGGCGCTCGCGGGCGGAGCCAGCGCAAGCAGCAGAAGGATCGCGATCAGCCCGGGACGCATCGCCCCTCAACGTAGGCCGTGGACGCGGAGTCCGCATCCGTCAAACCACGGAACCTGCGGCGTAGCATGCTGGCGTGGCCACGACCCAGCGGGACGCGATCTCACTGCTCGGGCGCACCGAGGAGCTCGCGCGCCTGGACGAGATTGCGGCCGCGGCCCACTCGCGACGCGGAGCGGCGATAGCGGTCGTCGGGGCCCCGGGCGTCGGCAAGACGGCGCTGCTGCGCGCCGTCGACCCGGCCGGCGTGCGTACGATCGACGCGACCGCCGCGGAGAGCGACGTCGCCCTGCCGTGGACGGGGCTCGCCGCGCTGCTCGAGCCGCTGCTCGCATACGACGACGCACTGTCGCCGACCGCTCGCGCCGCGCTCCGTGTCGCCCTGGCGCTCGAGCCGACGACCGTCGCCGACAGCGCGCGGGTACTGCACGCCGCGGTGGAGCTCCTAGCCGCCGCCGCGGCGCACGAGCCGCTGCTGCTGCGCGTCGACGACGCGCAGTGGCTAGACCCCTCGTCGCGGCAGGCGATCGCCTTCGTCGCCCGCCGGGCAGAGGACATCGGCATCGCGGCGATCGTCGTCTGGTCGCAGCGCGACGAGTCGTTCGAACCGTGGCCCGGCGTGCCGGTGCTGACGATCGACGAGCTGAGCCGCGCGGACGCGCTGGCGCTGGCACGCCGGGCGGGCGTCGCCGCCGTGGTCGCCGAGGCGCTCGTCGACGCCGTCGGCGGCAACGCGCTCGCGCTGACCGAGGCCCCAGCGCAGCTCAGCGCGGCCGAGCGCGAGGGCGCCTCGCCGCTGCCCGCCGCCCTGCCCGTCGGCACGCGGCTGGAGGTCGCCTATGCACGGCGCGTGACCGCGCTCCCGCCCGCGACGCGCGAGGCGCTGCTGCTCGCGGCGCTGAGCGCCGACGGCGCCACCGCGCCGCTGCGCTCCGCACTCGGCGACCTCGACGTCCTCGCGCCAGCCGAGGACGCGGGCCTGATCGTCGTGGACGCGCCCGGGCTCTCATTCGTCCATCCAGTCGTACGCACCGCGGTGAGTCGCGCCGCGACGCCGAGCGCTCGGCGGGCTGCCCATCGAGCGCTCGCAGCGGCGGTGCATGGGCCGCAGCGGGCGTGGCACCTGGCCGCCGCCGCCCAGGCGCCCGACGAGACACTGGCGGCGGAGCTGGAGCTGCTCGGCTACGACGCCGCCCAGCGCGGCGCACCAGCGACCGCGGCGAGCGCGCTCGCGCGGGCCGCCGAGCTCAGCCCCGACCGCACGCGCGGCGTCGGGCGCCGCGTCGCGGCGTCGGCGATGGCAATCACGGCCGGCGGCCCCGCGCGGGCCATGGCACTGCTCGACTCGGCCCTCGCCGACGCCGACGGACCCGAGCTGCGAGCCGACGTGCAGCTGCTGCGCGGCATGGCCATGCAGCAGCGCGGAAGCCCGATGGCGGCGTTCGCGCTGCTCGAGGACGAGGCGAGCCGGGTGGCCGAACGCGACCCGGCGCGTGCCGCCACCCTGCTGACCCAGGCGGGAGTGGCGCTCGTCGCACACGGGTCGATGGACCGCCTTGCCGCCCTGGCCGAGCGAGCGCTGGCGCTCGCGCCGCCCGAGGCCGAGCTGATCCCCGCCGTGCTGCACGCCTCGGCGCTGGCGACGCTCGGCCAGCACGCCCGCGCGCGCACGCTGCTGCGCGGCCGCCACGAGGCCCTGCGAGCGCTTGACCCGACCGGCCCCGGCCACGAGATCCTGAGTGTCGCCGCCCTCGCCCATCTGTGGATGGAGGACTACGAGGACGCCGAGCGGCTGCTCGTGTGGCTCGTCGAGACCTGTCGCGAGCGCGGAGCGGTCGTCGCTCGCGCGTTTCCGCTTGCCGTCTTGGCGAGCCTGCGCCTGCGCCGGGGCTCGCTCGGCGAGGCTGCGCGACTGTCGGACGAGGCGGTCGCGCTCGGCGAGGATGCCGTCGGGAGCTTCCTGCACTCCGTCACGCTGACCACGGCCGCATTCGTCGCCGCCAACCGAGGCGATGCCGAGGTGTGCGTCCGGTACGCCGAGCAGGCGCGGACGCTCGCGCTGCGGCTGGACCTGACCTCGACGTTGGCGTGTGCCGAGCAGGCGCTCGGGTTCCTCGCGCTCGGCGCCGGCGACCCGGCAAAGGCCGTCGTCCACCTCGAGAACGCGCACGAGCAGCTGCGGCGGTTCGGCTCGCGCGACCCCTCCTTCCTCTACACGCACGCGGACCTCGTCGAGGCGTACCTGCGCGTTGGCCGCTCCACCGACGCCGCCACGGTGACCGATGAGCTCGCGGCCGGCGCCGCCGCGACCGGGGGCGCCTGGGCGGAGGCGGCGACCGCGCGCTGCCGCCTGCTGCTCGAGAGCGACGACCGCCTGGACGAGCACGTCGCGGCCGCGCTCGCCGCCCACGCGCGGCTGGCCCAGCCGTTCGAGCTCGCCCGAACTCAGCTGTGCGCCGGCGAGCGGCTGCGACGCGCCCGCCGGCGGGCTGACGCCCGCCCGCTGCTCGACGCCGCCCACGCGACGTTCGCGGCGCTCGGCGCGGAGCACTGGGCCGCGCGCGCGGCCAGCGAGCTGCGCGCGGCCGGCGCTCGGAGGCGTGAGCGCTCGCCCGACGAAGACGCGCTCACGGCACGGGAGCGCGACGTCTGCGTGCTCGTTGCGGGTGGCGCGACCAACCGCGAGGCCGCCGTCGCCCTGCACATGTCGCCGCGCACGGTCGAGCACCACCTGCGCAGCGCCTACCGCAAGCTCGGCGTCCGCTCCCGCACCGAGATGAGCGGCCGCTTCGGCGCGGGTGGCTGACTGTACCGTTGCCACTGTGTGTCGACTCTTCGCCCTCCACGCTGGAAAACGGGACGTCGCCGCCGACTTCTGGCTCCTAGACGCGCCAGACTCGCTCGCCCACCAGAGCGAGGTCAACGCCGACGGCTACGGGATGGCCGCCCTGACCGCCAACGACGGACTGGTCCTGATCCGTAACCCAGTCAAGGCGTCGGAGGACCGCGCCTACCGTCACGTCGCGCGGCGCTTGGAGGCATGCGAGATGCTGGTCCATCTGCGCTACGCCGACACCGGCGCCACCTCGCTGCTCAACACCCACCCCTTCAACCTCGACGGCCGCCTCTTCGCCCACAACGGCGTCGTCGGCGACCTCGACCGGCTGGAGGCGCAGCTCGGAGCGAATCGCGCGATGGTGATGGGCGACACCGACTCGGAGCGGCTCTTCGCCGCGATCACCCTGGCGATCCGCGCAGCCGACGGTGACGTCCGCGCCGGAATCGTCGCCGCGGTCCAGCAGATCGTCGCGGACTACGAGCTCTACAGCCTCAACTTCATCCTCAGCGAGATCGGCCACATCTGGGCCTTCCGCTACCCCGAGCACAACCCGCTGCACCTGCTCCAGCGCGACCCCGGCGGCGCCGGCGGCGACGCGCCCCTCCACCACCAAGACACGGCAGGCACACTGCGGGTCCACTCCGACGACGGCTCCAACGCCCCAATCGTCGTCATCGCCAGCGAGCGAATCAGCGACGAGCCCGGCTGGGACGAGATCCGGTCCGGCGAGCTGATCCACGTCGGACCGGACCTCCAGGTCGATCGCGACACGATCATCGAAGGCCCACCGCGCCACCCGATGGTCCTCGGCGGCCGAGCCGAGAAATCCCAGGCTTACAGCTAGAGGCGGGGGGCGCGGCTCGCGCCAGCCGGCCCTGGTCGGCGCTGGGACGTCATTCCCGACCCGGACCGACTCCCGCGGCGCGAGGCCGCGGGAGTTCGGGAGCCCGGGGGTCAGTCGGTCGGCGGGATGAGGACGCGATTGACGACGTGGATCACGCCGTTGGACGTCTTGACGTCGGGGGTCACGACCTTCGCCCGGTTGACGAACACCTTGCCGTCGCTGACGCGGATGCGCACCCGCGCGCCGTTGAGCGTCTCGGCCGAGCGCAGCTTGGTGACCTTGCGGGCAGGGACCCGGCCGGACACCACGTGGTAGAGCAGCACCGAGCGCAGCTCGGCGCGGTCGCTCAGCAGGCTGTCGAGGGTGCTCTTTGGCACCTTCGCGAACGCGGCGTCGGTGGGAGCGAACACCGTGTAGGGCCCGCGGCCCGACAGGGTCTTCGCCAGGCCGGCCTTCTTGACGAGCTTGACGAGCGTCTTGAACTGCCCGGCGCCCTGTGCCGTCTCGACGATGTTCGCCTTCTTGGTCGCTTGACCCGCGCTCGCGGGGACCGCCACGCCCGCCGCGACGAACGCCATGAGGGTGAGAGTGATGAGGATATTTCGCATGGGATTGCTCCTCCTAGATTCCTTCCCTTTGTAGAGGGTTTGTACAGTGTTGAGGCCAGGCTAGGGAACGCCGGGCGGGTTGTCAAGTGTTTGTTCAAGGTTCTAGACTGCGCCCCATGGCCGGCTACATGCGCATCGGCGAGCTGAGCCGCCGGATCGGCGTGGCACCCGAGCTCCTGCGCGCGTGGGAGCGCCGCTACGCGCTGCTCGAGCCGACGCGCTCCGACGGCGGCTACCGCCTCTACTCCGACGCCGACCTGGCGCGGCTGCGGGCGATGCAGGCGCACCTCGCCGCGGGCCTCTCGGCGGCCCAGGCCGCGGCGCTCGCAGTCGCAGAGCCGGCGCCCTCAGGCGCCGAGACACAGCTCGCCCCGGCGGCGCTCGCCGATCTGCGCGCCGCCCTCGACCGCTTCGACGACGCGGCCGCGAACGCCGTCCTCGACCAGGCCGTGAGCTCGCTCACCACCGACGCGCTCCTGAGCGAGCTCGTCCTCCCCTACCTCGCCGAGCTCGGCGCACGCTGGGAGCGCGGAGAGGCCTCGATCGCCCAGGAGCACTTCGCCTCCAACGTGCTGCGCGGGCGGCTCCTCGCCCTCGCGAGCGGCTGGGACCGCGGCACCGGCCCGCGCGCCGTCCTCGCCTGCGCGCCGGGTGAGCTGCACGACCTGCCGCTGCTGGTCTTCGGCCTCGCGCTGCGCGCCCGCGGCCTGCGGATCACCTACCTCGGCGCCGACACCCCGATCGCCACCGCCGCCGACGCCGCCCGCGACCTGGCCTCTGACGTCCTAGTCGTCAGCGCAGCCGTGCCCCAACGCTTCGAAGCCTGCGCAGCCGACCTCGAGCAACTCGCCCAAGAGGCCCCCCTGGCCCTCGCCGGCCCCGGCGCCGACCCCGCCCTCTCCAAGCGCCTCGGAACACGCCACCTCGGCGGCGACCCGGTATCCGAGGCGCAGCGGCTCGCGGACGAGCTGGTGCGGCCGGGCGCTGCCGGCGACAACGGTCGCCGAACGCGCCCTGCGCCCTAGACGACGGCGAGCTCCGTCCCGTCGGTCGGGTGGTCGGCCATCGCGACGCTGCGGATCCCCGGGGCGTCGTAGGTGTTCCAGTAGTACGTCCCCGTCCGGGACGAGAAGAGCCCGGTGTAGATGGTCTTCTCGAACTCGCCCGAGCTCATGGCCGCGGCGCCGTCGACCATCGCGACCTGCTGCAGGATGTGGAACGCGCGGCTGACGTTCTCCTCCTCACTGTCCTTCTCCGGGTAGTGCGCGTTGACGTAGGCCGCACGCACGAACCGGGACGGCGAGTAGTAGTCGCCCGGGATCCCTCGCATGTGCGAGCCCGAGCCGAACGGGGCCAGGTGCGCCCTGCCGACCACGGTGTCCTCGGGAAAGTCGGGCTCCGCGTTGAGGTAGTTGCGCAGGTTCTCGTGGTGCCAGGCGAATCCGGGCTGGTTCGCGAGGACGTCGACGTCGTCGTCGAAGACGTGCATCCCGTCGCTGGTGTACTCAACCACCACGGCGCGGGTGGAATCGCCGATGATCCAGTGCAGCAGCGAGCTCGGGTACCTCTCGTTGATCGGTCTGTCGACGATGACGACGTCACCGAGCGCGGCCTCGACCTCGTCGACGCTGGCGAACTGCGAGGCCACCCAGAGGGGGAACTCGAAAGCGGCGACGTTCGTCGCCCCCTCGACCGGCTCCGGTGCGTACTGCGCATACCCCGGGAAGTTGAGGCCCGCGACGGCGAGGCCCGCGTCGTTGCCGCAGTCGAAGTAGAGCGGCGTGTCCTCCTCGACGATGCCCATGCCGATGACGGCGTGCCGGATGCCGGCCACCGCACCGAACGGCGACCTGGTGGCGTATCCGGTGGGCGTCAGTACGACCCGCTCCCCGTAGCCGCTCGTCCAGTCGAGGTTGCGTGCGAGGTAGAGATGGCCGTTGCCGTCTGAGAACCTGATTCCTGTGCACATGTCGATGGGTCCCTCGTCGTGGGCTCGCACCCTTCGGCATGCCCCGCCATGACACCGGCAAACACGGCGCCGGCGGCCCCAGCGTCCCCAACCAGCGTTCGCTCAGCGGCCGTCCCCCGACCTGGGCTCCAGCGACGGCACCAACCACTGCTTGTGGATGCCGAGCGCCCTCAGTCCGAAGACTACAAGCGCTCCAAGAAGCCCCGCGACCCACTCCTCGAGCGAGATCAGCTCGACGAGCACGACGTAGACCAGCGAGCCGGCGAGCGCGGCGGTCGCGTAGATCTCGCCGGTGAGGATCAGCGGTGTCCGGTCTGCCAGCACGTCGCGGATGACCCCTCCGCCGACACCGGTGACCACCGCCGCGACAACCGCCACGGTTGCGTCGAACCCGAGATCGAGCGCGGTCTGAGCGCCGACCACCGCGAACAGCGCGAGACCGGCGGCGTCGGCGAACTGAAGCACCTGCTCGAAGCGGCGCACCGGACCGGTCGCCAGCTGCCGGGCGAGCGGGATCGCCACCACCGCGCCGAGCGTCGCAGCGGCCAGAAAGCCAAGCTCCTCGAGCCAGAACACCGGCGTGGCGCCAAGGATCACATCTCGAATCGTCCCGCCACCAACCGCCGTGACAATCCCGACCACGATCACACCGAACCAGTCGAGGCGAGCGGCGACGACGGCGAAGACTCCCGACACCGCGAAGGTAACGGTCCCCGCGAGCTCGGCCACCTCCATGCCCTTCATCGTAGGCGGCTCGCCCTGAGTGCGGTCCTTGACAGGGGCCCGCCAACGGACACGTCAGTCGTCGTCGATCCACTCCCGAGGCGGACGCCCATCCCGCAGGAACGACCACTCGTGCCAGGCGACCAGCGAGTCGGCCAGATACCCGTTGGCCCGCCCGCGCTCCGGCGTCCAGTCCCCCATGAAGTCACGCTCGACGTGGTCGAGATACTCGGCCACCGACCCAGCCGCCATGTCGCGATCGCTGGCCTCCTGCAGGCGGCGGCCGACCCCCGAGACGTAGCTGTCGTACTCATCCCAAGCCTCAGGAGCATCCCCGACCCCGATCGGATCCCATGCCGTCATCAGGATGCACCGCAGCTCATGCTCACCGGTCAGCCGCCACCACCGCCACCACTCCTCCGTACCGCGCTCGATCCGCTCCGCGTCGGCCCTCTCCTCCTCCACGATCGGCCTCACCATCCGCCGCGCCCGCCACCAGAGCAACATCGGGCGACTCTATCGCCAGTATCCAGAACAACTATCGGTGCCACCCGGCTCAACCTCCACCCCAACCAACCGCAGTGTAAAAGGGGTGCGTGAGGCTCAGTCGCTGCCCAGCGACCCGCGGATGCGGACCGACACGACTGGGCTTCTTCTGCCATCGCGCGTCACGGTGCTCGCGCGGACCACATCGGGCGTGGCTGCGAAGTACTCCGGTATGGCCATCCGACGGTGACCGCTGCCCGCGGCGTCGACCCGGTAGGTCCGGGCGTCGGTTTGCCCGTCAGCGCTGACGTTGAGCGTGAGACGGAGATACTTCGGCCTGCACCGTGCGGGAGCGGATCCAACCGTGTAGTTGACGCCAACCGTACGGCCCACCAGCCGCGCCCTCAGACCCGGCCGCGGCGGGAGGCCGATCGTTCCCTGCGCTACGCATCCCGCCCCTCCGCGAACCGACATCGCGGTCGGTCGTGCGGGCAGGATTACGGCAGGCGTCCCATCAGACGTGGGAACCGTGCGCGCCCCGGGATCGCCCTGCGAGTTGGCGCCCCCCTCGACCGTCGAACCGCCCGTCGCGCGATCCGGCAGAGGCGACGTTTCCTGCAGGCGCGCCTCGGGCTCCGTCCGCACGGAGGCCTCGTCGTCCCCGCACCCGCCGAGGACACTCACGATTGCAACGGACAGGACTATCCAAGCGGTCGGGCTCATTGCGATGGCCGACGGAGCCGGGCCACCGAGAGCCGCAGAGCAACACCGACCGCTACGCTCACCGCCGCCGCCGGGAGGTAGACCAGCAGCGTCGCTGCCTCTGCATCCTGTCCACCGCCGTCCGCCCCGAACCAAATGGCGATCGCCACCGGCGCCGCTGCGGCGACCGCCGGCCAACGCCCGACCGCTAGCCCGATCACAACGCCGGCGGCCAGGAGCAACTCGATCTGCTCAGGCAGGTCGAGCAGCGTTACGGAGTAGCCATAGAGCACCCCGGCGACGACCACGGCCACCGCCAGTCCCGCCGCGCTGGCGGACGACTGGTCGGACCGGGGTCGCCCTCGGTCTATCTCGGCGTTCCGTCCGGGTTGCTGCACGGTCCCGCTCCCGCGTCAAATGCCAGTGGCTGGTTCCATCTTGTGCCCTGCCAGCCGGGACTTCGCGGGCTCGCGGCGTCCTCCCCCCACTGGCCCGGCCAGCGCGCCCACTGCGGAGGCCCTGCAATCGACTCGAACCCTGGCTCCGTATTGCGCAGCTCGCCGAGTCCATCTGCCTCGTCGTTGGGCAGGCTGGGCCGGACGTGGCTTCCTGGCACGAAGTACGACGCCTGAGACCCAGCCGCCACGTAAACGATCGGTGCCACGCGAGTGACCACGCCTCCAACCTCAACGTCGTACTTCTCGACCTTGCTCCAAGAGCAGGACTCGGCGTCCGAGTCGCCGTGTTGCGAGTAGGTGGCGACGTCGGGGTTCCCCGTGGCGTCGAGGCGGTACTGGACCATCTCCCAGTCGCCCTGATGTGTACCGATGCCGAGCACGCTCTGAGAGTTGTAGTAGTAGAAGAGCCAGTACTGCAACCAGATATCTCCGTTGGAGTCGTGTGCGATCCTGCCGTAGACCCGGTTGTCGAGCGGGCCGTAGCGATACGAGTCCGCCGCCTCCTTGTCGTCGCCGTCGGCGTCGATGTGATCAGCCTCAGCGGGAACGCACGTCGTGCCTGGATAGACGTCGGTCTCGGCGACCAGGGTGGTCAGGCCCCACTCATTCGGGCCGCCGTGCTCGAAGCGGCCGAAGGCCGAGCAGGGATCCGAGATCTGGTTGAAGACCAGATCGTTCTCGTCCCAGTCGGTCATCGTCTGGGGCGACGCGTTCCAGTACTCACTCTCGGAGTCGAACTTGACCACTGGGGCGTACTTGGTGAGCAGTGTGCCGTAGTCGATCGTCTCGAGCTTGACATACATCTCGCGCTGGGCGTAGTTCGTACCCGGCGCCTCCGGCTCGAGCACGTAGTGCCAACCCTCCGCGACGTCAACTCCAGGTGCCGAGAACTGGTCAAAGCGGCAGGCATAGAGGCTGTATCCGCTCAGCGTCGGGTGGGGCTTCCAGTAGACCGGCAGGGTTCCGTAGTAGCACTGAGAACTCTGGACGGTCCCGTCCGGGCGGCGGACCTGGACCATGGGATCGGCATCCGTCGTGCGGCGGTAGAGCAGCCAACCGTCGGGCAGGAAGCTGTCGAAGCTGGGTGCCTGATACGTGCCGCACGACCAGTCGGAAGCGCCAAACTGATGCCAGTGGCGCAGGTACTGGCCGGCATACTCCTGGCTGTACTGGTCGCACGGTCCGGGACCGCCATTGACCTGCGTCCCGGTCCGCGCCCATGTCGTTACGCTAGCCGAGGATTGGCACCCGCCCGACTCGTTGTAGAGCGTGAAGAAGTAGGCACGGCCCGCATGGAAGGTTGTCGGCGGGATGTTCCACGTCACACGCGCAGGCCCGGCGGTCGAGAAGCGCGGAGAGTCCGTCGACTGCGCGACTTGGCCGGCGTCGATTCGCCTCCCGGTTGACGACTCGAGCACCCGAAGACGGGCGCCTGGGGATCCGGAGCTGCAGCCGCGCTGCAAATCACCGAGGGTTATGCGCGCGACGCGCTTCGTCACCGGCATCCGCTGGATCGCGTAGATCGGCTGTCCGAAGTAGACGGAGATCCCGTGAAGCTTCGGGTCTGTCCCGTCCGGAGCGATCTCAAGCGGGGCGTTGGACTCATTATCGCCGGTCACAGTCGTTGCGGCAGCGCCGGCGGCGGGCCAGGTCATGCAAACGATTGACACCACGAAAAATGCGGTCTTGAACTGCGAACGCCACCCTAATGGCTGCGCCATGACGGAACCCTCCCTCGCTTGATCTCAGTCACCCCGTCGCACAGCTCGCGCTGCCCTCACCTACCCGCGACGAGACGATTGGTCGGCGATGCTAACGCCAACCGTGCTCATGATCGGGAACTGTGCGCCAATGCACGGGTTCGTCGCTCAGACGTCGCTCGACAACGTGTGCACGCGCCGGTCGATCTCGTCCAGGACGGCGCTGTCCACCGTCTGGTCGAACTTGCGCGCGAAGTCAGTGCCCGACGCCAGCATGTCCGGGAGGTCGTCGCAGCCAAGCACGCGCGGTCGCGCGTCTCCGGGGCGCCAGACGGTGAACCGCCGGTAGTCGCCCGAGATCCGTAACGCCGGGTCGCTGGCGAGCACGGTCTGCACGAGCGACTCCGTCGGTATGAGGGTTTGACGGTAGTGGTCGAGGATTTCCGGCTTCGCGCGGAGTAGCGCAACGACGGCATCGACGGCACGGCGCGAAAGGGTGAACCAGTCCGACCCGCGGTGGCACTCGAAACCAGGCCGGAACGGAGTCCGGAACGCACGCACACCGACCCATGTGCCGCTCGGCATGCTGCGCACGGAAAGCAGAGGGCGGGCGCGCGCAGCAATTGCGAGCAGCGTGCGTCCTCGCGCACCCGGCGGCAGCTTCCGCCACCGGTAGAAGTAGCGCGACGCGAACTCATCGACCGGCCCCAGCCGGCTCAACGCCGGAGGCTCGACGGGCGTGGCCTCGATGAAGCCATCGAAGCTACTCGCCGCGAGCGCGCGTTCGATGTCCGCGAGCGGCCGGATCGGGTAGTCCTGGCCCGAGAGCAGTACGACCCAGTCGAAGTCGCTGCACTCGAGCAGCCACTCCAGACATCGCAGGACCATCTCCAGCTGCGACGACTCTCCCCACTCCACCGGCGACGGCGGCTCCACCCGGCGCACCCCGAGCGCATCCAGCGCCGCCACGTCGACGGCACACCGTCGGTCGTCGTGATGCAGTGCGATCAGCGCCCGCGGACTGCCACGGCGAAGAGTCTCCGCCAGCCGCAAGACCTGCTCCGGGAGGGTGTACGAGGTGATCAGATAGGCAACGCGCGGCGCGTCAACCGGCGAAGGTGTCCGCGGATCGGCAATCACCCGCGCAGCGTAGGGAGGACTACGGACATGCCTACTGCCGTCGATCGCCGGGCTATCGATCGAGCTAGCAGTCAGCACGTAGGGTGCCGACATGAGCGACGGAAAGGACGGTCGGACGCTCACGTGGCTGTGATCGCCGTCGCGCTGGTCAGCACCAACTACGGGCGCCTAGCCGACCAGCCCCTCGACCTCGTGCTCTGCCTGCTTCTACTCGCCGTGTTCGTCGGGTTCACCGAGGAATCACCGAGGGGCCCCCAAGCGATCGCCCAAGCAGCCCTACGCGCCGGCAGCGTGATCTTCCTCCCGATGTTCGTCCACGGCCTCTGGGACTTCAGCCTCTTCTCCAGCCTCGCCGGCCAACCCGACCCCAAGGTCTACTTCGGAATGGGCCTGATCATCCTGCTGCAGATCGTGCTGATCGTGGTGCTGGTTGTTCGGCGGCACAGGATCGAGCCGGCCTAGGTCAGTAGAGCACGGTCAGCTCGACACGGCGCTTCAGCGCACGACCGGCGGCGGTCGCGTTGGAGGACCCAACGGGCGATTCTCACCCTGCCACCTGATCGTTCGCTGGCCTTGCGGATCGCCGGCATCTGTATGGGGAAGCCGTGCGCGGCCGAGGCGCTCGTCGTACTTGTCCGCCCCAGCGCGTCCGTGAAGCCGAAACGCACCACGCCGTGAACTCCCCTCGGACGTTCCCCCGAGATGGCGGAGGAAGCGCCGCCCGTCGGCATCAAGGCTGCCGAGTCCGACTCGAACAGCCCGTCGCTGCGCACAATGAAGCGCTGGGGCGGGGAGAGCCGCGTGCGTGCCTCCGCGTGCGAGCGCGTCGATGGACCGAAGCCGCGCTTCGCAGGCGGTCTTGACGCCGGCAAGCGTCCCCCGCGCGCATGCCCCATCTGCGCACATTAGCTTGACGGATACGGCCGCCAGCCCGCCGGCCGCCGAGCGCTCGGCACACGCGCCCTACCTTCGAGCCGCCCCGAACTTAGAGTTCGTTGTCGACCTTGCCAGTGAGGAGCCAGTCACGCAAGTCGCACAGAAAGGCGTAGTCCTCGTCGCTGACCCCCTGCGAATTCGGGTGAGAAACGTTGTTACGGATCGTGTTCAGCTGAACGAGCCATGAAGCCCGCTTCTTCCAGCCGCCCTGCGCACTCTCGTCACCCGGCCGGGTGTAGCGCTTCTCGAACCGGTGCTCCCACAGCTTGTGGTTCTGGGTAAGGATCACCTCATAGTCGATGAGGTACATGCAGTCCCACAGGTCGACCTGCTTGTCCTCCTCGAGATCCGCGTTCTTCTCAAACGCGACTTTGCCACGCTCAAGGTAGAGCTTTCGAGGCAGACCACTTTTCTGCCAGTCGCTCCCAAACTCGTCCTCCAAACGAGTTCTGATGTCCTCTTTGAGGTAGTCCTCAACGTCACGAACGATCTCCGTCGCCTCCGCCAAGAACTTCTTGTCCTGCGCCTTGAGCCACTCCGCAAGCTCCGGTGGGTCAAACTCTGGGCGCGCTTGTTGGACAGCCTGCTGGAGCAACCGGTAGTACCGCGCTACACCGCCCGTACCATACATCCGGCGGTACTCGAGCCCCTCCTCGTCGGACCGCGTGTCGAGATGCTCAATGAGTGGATCGAGCAGGTACAGGCATGCGTCAAGAACGTCTAGGGGAGCGGTCGTTAAGGGGTCGACATGATCATTCTCTTTGACGTGATCGACCATATCGCTGAGAAGCCGGATGAACGCCTCGACGCCATTGTTTAAGAATACGAATCCGCCCTCGGCCCCACCAAGCTGCCACTGGGTTGACAGGCCATCGCGTAGGTACTCGAACGCAGCCTCAAGAAACGGGGTCAGTTTCCTCGCCGTAGCCCGGTTATCCCCGCCATAGAACGTCCCCTGGGCCTTCGCTCCCGTCTTTGTAAACGTACCAATGAAATTGCCACGCATGAGCCCGTTACCAAGCGCCTCGATCGTTATGCATCTGACACTCGTCCGCTGGTTCTCGCCCACGATCACTCGCCCGTAAAGGGGTGATCGCTTCTGGTCACCGAGATCCTGCGCAATCTTCAGGCGAAGCGCGCGAGCACGCTCGGTGTAATCCTTTGACTCCCACAGCAAGTCGGCGTTGAGGGTGTTACGCAGATTCTTAGGAACCGCTTGCTGGTTCTCGTTGATCTGCATGAACAGTTTGACCTGCTCTGATTGCGGCAGATCGACAAACGCGACAACGGGCACAAGGTCGGTGTCACCGCGGTCGGAACCCGCATACCCATACAAGCGATGCTGGCCGTCGATGACATATGCCGCCCGATAAGTCTGCGGCAAATGAAGGAAACCCAGCTTCGCCTGAAGTGGCGACTTTCCAGCAAGATCAAACTTGAGCTTTCCACTCTTCGAGGGCGTCTCGATGTTAAGAATGAGCGAGTTGGGGAACACCCCACCCTCCTCAACGAACGCTGAAACCTTCTTTAGTCTGGACTTTCTGATTAGCCGCTGGTAGGTGGGCATGAGCTCACTGTTGGCGTGATTGCGGTGCAGAATGAACGCCATCTTGAGCAGCCGCTTCGGCTCGATTGCGAACGAGTAGTACGTATACGGACCCATTGATCCCTTGATTGCCGGGACGGTCGGCTCAAGGTTCGGGATCTTTGTCTTGGCGAACAGGGCACCGAGCAGTTGGTAGCGTGCGGCCGCGCCGAGGTGATCAGCGAGCGACAGGTAATAGTCGACAGTGCCCTCGTCAAAGTGGAAAATTTGACTCTCGGCGAGACGCTCCTTTACCCCATCGGACAGCGTGTAGTTGTTGGTCG
Organism: uncultured Thermoleophilaceae bacterium; assembly: GCA_964629855.1. Taxonomy (GTDB): domain Bacteria; phylum Actinomycetota; class Thermoleophilia; order Solirubrobacterales; family Thermoleophilaceae; genus JAAYBF01. Next base: position 16,595 of record CAZVRI010000030.1, on the reverse strand, counting down.
CCAAAATGAACTTTACCTTGTGCTTTGTGCCGTACTCAGCGCGCAGCTGGCGAATGATTCCCTCGCGCTGCCCGGCGATAGCCTCAATCTCGCTCTTGAACTGGCCGGCCCGAATCACTTGCGTCGACTTGCACTCTATGACGAGAATTACCTCATCATCAGCAGCGAACACGTCGATCTGTTGATTCTGGTTTGAGGCGCTTCCATATTTCAGTCTGAATGAACTGTCCCGGTTCAGATGGGTGAATCGAAGCCGAGCGCACATCGCCCAAACACGATCTTCGAATGCGCGATCCGGTCGCTTCTCACGGCGCATCTTCGTCCGGGTCTTGAGCTCGCGGTCGACGACCCATCCGTCCCTCTCGTAGTCCTCGACTTTTCCCTTAGAGATCGTCTCGAACTCATGTCCAGCGAGGCGCCGGCGGGTCTCCGCGGCGATCTGGTTGACCGGCAGCAGATGATCGCGGATCGCATGCCCCGGTGACGGCGAGTCTCCGGCGGCGGGCATTAGGCGTTGGGCGGAAGGTTCGTGAACAGGTACTCGGTCGCGCGTCCACGCGCGGCGTTGGCACCACCAATGGAGTTGCGTCTACTGGTCTCCATCAGGCGATCTCCTTTGTTGAAAAGAATCTCAATCGATTCATGCGCCGCGTTCGTGAGAATGTAGAAGGCGTGGCGTCTCTTGATCTCATCTACTAGTCCACTCAACCGCTTCTGATCGTCATAAGAGAACAGGCGCTGGTTGTATTTCACGAACCCGTTGTGATTGTGTGCAACCGTGTAGGGAGGGTCGAGGAAGACGAGGTCGCCAGTCCGCACGCGCTTGAGCACGCCTTCGAAGTCGCCGACGTCCAGCCGCGCCCTCTTAAGTCGCACAGATATGTCGCGAAGGTGGTTCGCCGTCGGAATCTGTGGCGAGGCGCGACCACCGAAGGGCACATTGTAAATCCCCTTCAGATTGACCCGGTAAATCCCGTTGTATGACGTGTGGTTCAGATAGATGAACCGAGCCGCCCTCTCAAGCTTATCCTTTGGCCGCGAGGCCCGCACTTTGTAGTAGGTATCCTCGTCATTCTTATACTCAATGACTCGACCGGCCAAAGCATCTGGTTCGTCCCGGATAACGCGGAACGCCTCAATCAACTCCTTGTTGGTGTCGCGCAGATAGGCCTTGTCGGGCTTCGGCAGGCCGAGGAACACGGACGCGCCACCGAGGAAGGGCTCATGGTAGGTCGCGATATCCACACCCTCGAGCAGATCTTCGATCACGGGGAGAAGCCACCGCTTACCTCCAGCCCAGCGCAGGGGAGACGCGACGCGACTCGCGGGCACGGGGACAGTAACTGACATGGCGGGGGACCCTACCCTTACCAGCAGACGCTCGACCGAACGAGCGCTTCAACCAGGCTGGACGCCACCTGGATTTGGAGCAGGAGACGCGACCGGCGCGACATCGACCATGCCACGTCGGAGCTTGCGACGCTAGGGCTTCGAATGCCGACCGCGCCAGCGAGTGCGCGTAGCCTCAACCTCTTCGCCCCTTGGCTCTGCCGCGCCAAGCTTGGCCTACCCAACCCGACCTCGCGACGAAGATGGGCACCACCCCATTCGTCATCTCCCGCATCGAGAGCGGCCACCAGCGAACCAGCACCGCGACGATCCGGCGACTCGCGCAAGCACTTGACGGCCAGGCTGTGTTCGGCTTCGACTTCGGCACGCCGAACAAGCCGGCGGCCAGCGTCATCAACGCGCAATGGCGCGCCTTGCCGGCGGGGTCAGTGATCACGGGCCTTAGGCATCGACCTTTGCTACCAGCAGCTTCGACGGCGGTAGCGGTCCGACCCTAAGGCGACTATAGAGCCGATGAGATCGTCGATCGATCTACTCGAGTGGCCGTACACGTTCACTCAGCTTCCGGCACTAATGCCTAACGAGTTCATCCGTGAGGCGCGGAGGCGTAGGGTGAATTTGACCGAAGGTAGCCTTGAAGCATTGCATCCCCTGCGGATCCTTGAGCCGTTGTTTCGGGTTCAGCGTGATGGGCGTTTGATAGCGAGCCTAGCTCGTCGCGATGACACTCTTGGCTGGCAAGAAGCGATGTGGCAACCCACACTGCGCCGAGACTTGCTCCAACTGAAAGAGGGCGGGCGACTCCATGCCCCAAGAGCCGAGGCGTTCATCGCGCGTCGGCGCCTTCAGCGGAAGACCAGCAACATCGAGTACTCGACCAGCATCTACCTCTACTCGCACCACCAACTGCTCTTCTTGCCGCTCGTCAAGACCGCACTTCCACACATTCGATTTGGGAGAAACGGACAGGCGGTTCGTGACCGCTGGTGGAGCAATCACATTGACCACGCCGAGGCCACGAGTGACCTCGTGATTGCCCTTTCAGCGCTTGAGCCTATTTACTATCGCAAGGTGGTGGGGACGCTGTCGCTGTCGACACTCGACGAGTTCGGTCGCTATGACGCCTGGCGCAAGCGGCTTGGGGTGCGCAAGATGCTCACCTGGCTCGATGTCACGCCGGACTGGATCAAGGAGGAGAGCGGAAGGCTGCTCGATGAAGCCGACCGGCTCGACCCACTTGGAGAGTGGGGCAAGGTGGTGCGCGCAGGCCACCCCGGCAAATGGGGACACGCTAAAGGGGGATGCCCGCCTTGCGATCGACCTCCGCGTCGGCGCCGAGCTCCTCCTCGCCTACCACGACGAACTGGCCCGCAAGCGGCAGGCGAAACCCCTCGACGTCGGTCACCCGACCTGGGGTGGGAAGTTCGACACGCGCTTGAAGCCTCAACGAGGGCTCGATCGCCTACTCACCGACTTCGGGCTTTCGCCTCACCCGCGGCTGGTGCTGGCCCTCGAGGGCGCTACGGAGCTGATGATCTTCCCCCGGGTAATGAACCTATTCGGCATTCGTACCGACCCCGACTTCATCGCCGTTCACGATGCTCAGGGCGTAGGAACGGATCTCGGTCCCCTGGTCGCGTATGCGATCGCCCCATACACCGAGGCCGAGAGCAATGGCAGGTACTTGAGGCTGACGCGGCCTCCCACGCGAATCCTCGTGGTCCTAGATCCTAGATCCGGAGGGGCCCGTGGCCTCCGCCGAGGATCGCGAGAAGCGGCGGGCGAAGCTGGTGAAGCGCATCGAGCTCACGCTGCCGCGCGAGCACCGGACGCCCGGCGTGCGTGACACGCTCGACGGACTCGCCCACATCGCGACGTGGAACAGTCGCGGCGACAACTTCGAGTTCGCGCACTTCACTGTCCGTCAGATAGCCCAAGCCTGGGCGAACCTTGATATGCGCGCTCGACAGCCCGATTTCGACAAGCGAGTAGCTCTCGTTGAACAGATGCGTGTCGGGCGAAAGAGCCTCGACCGTCTAATCGGAAGGCGATCGAAAGTCGACCTCGCTGAGGAGCTCTGGCCGGTACTCGAGCAGAAGATCCGCCGCGCGATCAAGCGAAAGACCGAGGATCGAATCCCCATCGTGCGAGTACTCGACCAGGCAACAGAATTGGCCGGGGAGTGGCCTAGAAGCGGTCTAGTGCTCTCGCTTTGAGGGTCGGTAACCCGAACGGCTTCAGGTCACCCATAAGGCCATAGCGGGGGAACGATCCGGTCCCAATAGCAACCCGGTCGTGCCTATCGAGTGGACCGCGGAGATCGGCTAGCGATGCGCAGTTGCGGGCGCTACACTAGAGACCCACATAGCCTATATGCTGGTGTTTGATGGGAACGCTGCGAGCTGTCTACTACCGCGCCACAGACGGCCAGGAGCCGGTCCGCGACTTCATCGACGAACTCGACACTGAGACGCAGGCCGCGCTCGACAATCAGATCGACCGCCTCAACCTTCTGAGCGACGAGATTCCTCATCTGCCGTTCCCTCATAGCTCACAGGTCGAGGGCGAGCTACGCGAGTTGCGCTGCCACTACGGCCGAAACCACTACCGCGTCCTCTACCGGCGCTCCAGCCGATTGATCGTGCTGCTCCACATCTTCATAAAGCGATCAGCCAAGATCCCGAAGCGCGAGATCGAGATCGCTCACCAGCGCTGGGCAGACTTCAGGGCGCGGATGGACGCCGATCCGCGTCGCCCTCCCCGAGCGGCTGGCCACGACGCGCCCTAGCCAAGAGACGACGTTCGCAATATTGCTAACATGCGTCTCAGAATCGAGCAGGAGCAAGGCGACATGGCCAAGTACAGCCCCATCGGCGCAAGCGTTGCCGACAGCGTCGAGCACAAGCGCTCAAAAAGCGCTAGCTATCGCGATTCAGCGGAGCGCCTCGAGCCCTTTGAGCAGCTCGCCCGCGTGGTCATCATGCGCCGCGCCAAGCTTGGCCTATCCCAACGCGACCTCGCAAAGCGGATGGACACCACCTCATCGGTCATCTCTCGCATCGAGAGCGGCCAGCATCGAACCAGCATCGAGACGATCCGAAGACTCGCGCAAGCACTTGACGGCCAGGCCGTTTTCGGCTTCGACTTCGGCACGCGGAGCAGGCCTGAACGCGAACTCGTCGCCCTCTAGCCACGGTCGGCAGCCGAGCCCACGACGGGCCGGATCAACTGGTCGCGCCCTAGGGCACAGCGAGACCGCACTCCGACCGGCACTGTGGCCCGATAGCCCTATCAGTGCGTCGCCACAAGCTAGGCACCGCTAGGCACATCCGGGTACCGCGTCCGGAGCAGGTTGATCGCGCTCCAGGCCTTCCCCACGCGCGCCGGAACTTGCTCGGCCTCATCCGCCGCGCGTCCATCTTCGTCGATGCCACCCCTAAGCGGCAGGTAGCGCACCACCTCCACGGTGTGGGCTCTGCGTGCCTTACCTTTGGCCTTGCGGATTACTTCCATCTCGTATTCCTGTTCGCGAACCTCAACAACCACGAGGTCACGCCACGCGGCCAGCATCATGAGCTCGAGCGACGATGCACCGCCACTCGGCATCTGCCCCATAAACGCGGGGGCGAACGTCAGCGCAGGAGGAATCAAGTCTTGTGGTGGCCGGAACGGCGACTGCTCGACTGTCTTGTCCGGGACAATGCAAGTCACTGCGAAGACCCCCGACCGGTGCTCCACTAGGCCAAACACGCTGAGGGTTGCATCGTCATCAGCTCGTTCCTCGGGAGCGAGGATGATGCGATCGATGTTCATATCGTCAACTTCGACGATTGCCAGATGGTCGAGCGCGAAGTGCCGGCCGGTGATGATGTCGTCGGCTAGGCGCTCAACCAGGTTGGGATCATCGGGAAGGTCGAGCTCTTCGATCGCGCGGCGAGAACGGTCAGTGAGGCTCATCCAGCGGTCCGCGCGTAAGGGGATCTGGCGTTGGAGCGCGGCACCAGCGGCGAGCGTCGGCTGGTTAGCGGCCATACGGCATAGCAGTCGGACACACTCCATCTCGTCGGCTGGCAACGCAGGAGCATGCGAGCCCGAAAGCACAACCCCCTTGCGGTAAACGCATTCGGCTAGCCACCAGAGCCTTTGGAGCTCAATGACCAGCGGTAAAAGCACCGCCGACGAAGGCAAGTCGTCATACATCCGACCGATGCCGATCATTGCCACTTGCCCTACAGAGGTATCGTACGCCAACCCCCAACGCGGCGAGGCACGGCTAAACATCTGGGCCGTGCCCACCGCCGCATTGATGAGCTCCTCCAGCCGTGGCGTCGGAGCGCTGCCCTCGTCCACTTCAGTTAGGTCTTCCCAAATGCCGCCGAGCTGCGCACCGACTATGTCGGGGAGCGGATTGCCGCTTGGATCCTGACCCTCCATGTCGGGCAAGTAATCCGCTTGATCGCTAGCCAGGGCGTCCATGAGATCCACAAACCGTGCGGCCGAGTCCTCCTCACGGAACTGATCAGGCGCTGCTCTTAGGCCTGCGGCGAGTCGGGCCCACGCCCATGCGCAAGCTTGCACCGGCGCGTCCAGTTGGGCAAGCCAATCATCGAATGGCTCGATCATTGAGACGTCCTCTGGCAGCTCGACTCGGAGATAGCGTAGAAGTGCCGATGGGCCTCGCCTGTGCTCCCCCGTGGAGCGAGCACGACTGAGGCGGAGTGGCCCTTTTACTCCACGCGTGTCGAGCCATGGCTCGGTGGCATAGCCACCGGCATCGGCAATCAGAGCGTCCGTGTAGCCCAACGGCTCCTCGATGAAGGCCGTCTCGCCGCCCTTCCACCTAGCTGTCATCGAGACTTGAGCACCAGCATCGCGCACCAAGAACAGCGCGATGGCGGCCTCCGAACCCTGTCCGGCTCTCTGTGCATGGAAGCCGACGAGCTGACGTACATCAACCCGCACATCGGGCGCTGGGTCGAAAGCCGCGACCAAGTCGGATATGTCTTCCTCTTCGGCGGACGTAACGGCGGCCGCTGATCGACGCAGACGCTCGATCTGCCGTGCTACACGGGTGCTACCCGCCCAGACTCGACCAGCCTCATCAACGTGGACGACTGCGGCTTCGCCGACCGCCGGCCGAACAAGAAGCAGCACGCTGTGCTCCCACTGGGCCGACTGGTGCATGCCATGCTGGACTTTGGCCAGGTAATCAAGAAACTCTGTGGATGACATGCGCGGCCACAGTCTAGGGCTTCGACAAGAGACACGGTTCGGCATGAGCGCGTCGCATCGCAAGGGTCCGAGGCTGAACCACGGGCCACCGTTACGCCGCCCGCAGGCTGCCTACCGCCTTGGATGGAAATGTGGCCTGCTGGACTGCCTCATCTTGAATTGGCATCCGTGCGGATGCCGACGACGACTACGAAGGCGTCGAGCAGAGCTAGGTGCAGCGGCGTAGAGAATCGTGCAGGGTCTGAGCTGCCCCTGCAAGCTCCCGCACCCGCCCAAAGCGATCGTCACCAGGCGAGTCCATCGCGCGTTTCAACAAGGAATCGCACTCATCGAGAGCCAGCTGAGTCTGTTCGCGGACCCAATCGCGAAGCTCTTCAGGCACGTATGCGTATACCTGGTGAGAAGCAACCTCGTGCGTGATGTCAGGTGGAGCGTCCTCGGACGTCTCGGGATAGCGTCGCTCCAAGGTCCAAACAGCTGTTCCTGGCCGAGGAGCGATGAGTCTACGAAGCTCGCGAAACCCGGTGGGCTCGCGCGCGTCGGCATGGTCGCCGTAGATCGTCCAAAGCAGGTGCACGCCGAGCATCCCAGAAACGCCCCTAACCTTCCACGCTGAGTCGCGCTCCTCGTCGCCAGCGGCATTGCTCTGTACAGCTACGGCCGCGAGCGCCAGTTCCTCGGCCAAGCGCGTGCGCGCCACACGCATCTCTCGGGCGATTCTGACGTCCTCAACCTCAATCTGGACGACGAAATCCTCATCGAGAAAACCAAGCGCGATTTGAGTCTCGCGCACAACCCAGTGTTCCCAATGACGAGGGACGAGACCGACGATCTCCTGTGTCGTAGCTTCCTTCGAGTTGACCAGCACGTGCGTGTCGGGGTCGACCGACTGGATGCGCCAGATGTAGTCACGGTCTTGATCCACATCTTCCTGATCCGGCGGCACCAACCACAGTGTCTGTCCGTCTTCGAGTTCCGCTTCAAGGCGCGTGTCGTAGGTGGACTCGCCCTCGCAGAACGTCTCGCGACGAACCCAGTAGGCAAACTTCAACGGCTCTGCGAGATCTTGGAAGCGCGACATGCCCTCATCGGACGCTGTCTCTGATGAGCAGCGGGAGGACTTCGGACCGATAGCCGTCAGTTGCGTAAGCCACAGTCTCCGACCCTACCTTGACGAGCCGATAGCTTGCGTGCCTCCTGGCCCGCGCCAGCCCCGGTGGATCGACAAAGCTCCCCCGGCCTATCACGACGGGGCACATGCGCCGGAGGTATGGCCGAAATCGAGTCCTGGCACCGAAGCCGCGGCGCCCCATAACATCGGCGACGCGTGCGCCGCGTTCGATGCCCTCCTGGCCTGGAAGCTACTGGCTGATGCCGATCGCCAGCGAAATTGACCCGAACCAGGCCTCATAGCGATGGGCACTCATGCGCCTTCGGAGATGCGAGCAACCTGGACGACCTAGTTGCTAATGAGGCCATAGCGGGGGCGGGATTCGAACCCGCGACCTTCGGGTTATGAGCCCGACGAGCTACCTGGCTGCTCCACCCCGCGTCGCTCTGTAGAGCCTAGCAAGCCGGGAACGCCAGGCAATGCGCGGCAAGACCGCATTCAGAGCGGCTATGCGAGGCCCGCTAGCCAGCCGACCACCAAGCCGCGCCTAAAGGACTGCCGCACAACACCCGAAATAGGGCTCTGGCAGTGGAAATCTGAGAGGAGTAGACGTGAGCGATGGTGTTGAGGCAGGATCGGAACGGGGCGGAAGCGGCTCCGGGTTCGGTACGGGGGCCCTGGTCGCGACTGGGCTGATCGCCCTGGTGATCGGTGCGGGCGGCGGGTACGCGCTCGGCCACAGCAAGGGGTCCGACTCTGGCAAGCAGGACGGCATCGCCCAGGGCAAGTCTGAGGAGGCCGCCAAGTACAAGGCCGGCCAGCCCGCCTACCGCAAGATCTACAACGCCGGCCGTGTCGTCGGTGCTGCCCGCGGCCGGATCCGCGGCGACCGCGAGGGCCTCAAGGCCGGTGCGCGCGTCGGCAGGCGCGTTGGCTTCGAGCAGGGCAAGAAGGCCGGCACGGCCAGCGGAGAGCGCGAGGGTGCCGCGGCAGGCGCCACGGCGGGAGCAGCGGCCGCGCTCGGCGGACTGACCGACTGGCAGAACGGTTCGCTGTACATCGTCACGGCGGGCCCCGGCACCGGGGTCCCGACGGCGATCACGGCCCGCCACCTGATGGAGGAGGGCACCCTCTACTCGCTCTGCGCCGACAACGCGCAGAAGCTGTGCGAGCTGCCGACAAAGTAAACCTGGGGCTATGCGACTCGCTGTCGCAGATCTAGGCACGAACTCAACCCGCCTGCTGGTCGCCGACGTGGCGGCCAGCGGGCAGTTGACCCAGATCGAACGCCTCACGACCGTCACGCGCCTCGGCGAAGGCGTCGACGGCAGCAGCCGTCTCCAGCCGGCCGCGATCGATCGCGTCCTCGCCGCGCTCACCGACTACCGCGAGATCGCCGACGCCGCGGGGGCCGAAAAACGGATCGCCGTCGCCACCAGCGCCGTGCGCGACGCCGACAACGGCCCCGAGTTCGCCGACCGCGTCCGCGACGAGACCGGCTTCGACATCCGCACGATCACCGGCGACGAGGAGGCCCGCCTGACCTTCCTCGGCGCGACCGCCGGACGCGCGCCCGCCAGCGCCGAGACGCTCGTGATCGACATCGGCGGCGGCAGCACCGAGTTCGTCACCGGCCACCCCGGCCACACACCGACCTTCCACGTCTCGACCCGGCTCGGCTCGGTCCGCCAGAGCGAGCGCCACCTCGCCCACGACCCGCCGCGCCACGACGAGCTCCAGGCGCTCGCCGACGAGGCCTGCCAGATCATCGTCGACGCCGTCCCGGCCGAGATCCGCACGGGCGTCGACAAGGTGATCGCCGTCGCCGGCACCCCCACCTCGCTCGCCGCGATCGACCAGAGGCTCGACCCGTACGACCCCGAGAAGGTCGACGGCTACGACCTCGAGCTCGCGACGGCCGAGCGGATCCTGGCCCAGCTGGCCGTGCTACCGCTCGAGCGCCGTCGCGCCGTCACCGGCCTGCTTGCGGACCGTGCGCCGACGATCGTCGCGGGCGTCGCGATCCTCGTTGAGGCCTTACGCCTCTTTGGAGTGCGGAATGTCGAGGTAAGCGAGTCCGACATCCTCGACGGCGCCGCCCTCGCTACCCTAATCCAATAGGCATAGACCACCTGGAAACCGCGTTCTAGAGCCATTAGTGGTTCTAGACTGGTCTGACCAGTTGGGTACAAAGACGCCCAGAATTTTGTACTTGTCGTTTGTCCGCTGCGGCGTATAGTGCGCCTAGCCGGGAGGAGGAGTCATGCGGCAAGACCGCTGGCACCTCCGTCACCCCGGTACATAGGCCCGGGCGTAGCCGCATGTATCGGCGCCTCCCGCCGTCCGGGCTGTCAGACCCAATCAAGACATGTACCCCTGCCCGTCCTGACTGGGTCGTCGGAACCGCCCGCCTTGTGCGGGCGGTTCTATTTCTAGGGACGCCCTAAGCCGGAACCGGCACAGCCGCCCGCCGCCGCGCACGCGGGATCGCCAGCGCGGCGCCGAAGGCCAGCAGCAGGCCAACGGCCGACATTGCGAACGCCAGCGTGAAGCCGGACTCGGCCGGGTACGACGTCCCCGCCACCACGTGCGCGGCCACGATGCTCGCCGCGATCTGCCCGCCGAGCGAGCCGCCGACCGTCCGCATGATCGTGTTCATCCCGGTCGCCACACCGGTCTCGGTCGGGTCGACTGCCTCGACGATCAGGTTCGCCATCGCCGCGAACGACAGGCCGATTCCGAGCCCCATCAGCGCCACGCCGAAGACGATCTGCCACGGGTCGGAGTGGAACAGCGCCAGCCAGGCGAACCCGGCCGCCGCCGCAAGCGTGCCGAGCAACACCGGCACCCGCGACCCGACCCTGTTGCTCATCCAGCCCGACGCCGGGCCGGCGATCAGCATCACGACCGTCGAGGGCAGCATGAACAGCCCGGCCTGGGTGACAGTGGCGCCGAAGCCGTAGCCGGCGGCCTCGGGGGTCTGGACGAACTGCGGCGTGAGGATGAACGAGCCGAACATTCCGAAGCCGACGAGCAGCGCGGTCAGGTTGGTCGTCCAGACCGATCGCCGGCGCATCATCCGCATGTCGACCAGCGGCTGGTCGACGCGCGTCTCGAACCAGGTCCAGATCGCGAGCACGAGAACTCCCCCGCCGAGCACGCCGACGGTCTGCGCCGACTGCCAGCCCCACGACTCGCCCTCGCTGACCGCGAGCAGCACCGACGCCAGGCCAAGCGACAGCAGCGCCGCCCCGCCCCAGTCGATCCGGGCCTGCGCGCGGACCGGCGACTCCGGCACCCACAGCTTGGTCGCGACCAGCGCACCGGCCACCACGACGAACGCCAGCCAGAAGATCCACTCGTAGGCGAGGTGGTCGACGATCACGCCGCTGAGCACCAGACCCGCGCCGCCGCCGATGCCGAAGGTCGCGCTGATCAGGCCGATCGCGGTCGCCACCTTCTCGCGCGGAAACTCGTCGCGGATGATCCCGAAGGCGAGCGGGAAGACCGCGCCGCCGAGCCCCTGGATCGCGCGGCCGAGCACCAGCAGCTCGATCGAGTGCGACAGCGCCGAGACGAGCAGGCCGGCGCCGAACGCGGCGAGCGTGAAGCTCAGCATCCGCTCCTTGCCGTACATGTCGCCGAGCCGGCCGACGATCGGCGTCGCGATCGAGGCGGTCAGCAGGTAGACGGTCAGCACCCACGTGACCTGGGTCGTCGAGACGCCGAGGTCGTGCTGGATCTCCGGCAGCGCCGGCGCGACCATCGTCTGCGAGATCGCGTAGGCGAGCGCGGCGGTGGCGAGCACCGCCAACGTCACGTTCGGATGGAGCCGCCCGTTGTCGTCGCGCGTCGTCAAAGCTGCTCGATCGCCTCCGCCAGCCGCGGCAGCAGCCGCTCGGCCTGGGCGCGCTCGTCGGGGGTCAGCTGCGCGTAGATCTGCTCACGCGCGCCGGCGACACGGGCGCCCGCCTTGGCGAGCTCGCGGCGGCCCTTGGCGGTCGGGCAGACCGCGATCCGGCGTCGGTCCTCGGCGTCGCGCTCGCGCTTGACGATCCCGTCCTGCTCGAGCCCGTCGAGCATCTTCGTCGCGGTCGGCGACGAGACACCAGCCGCCCGCGCGAGCTCGCCGACGGTCAGCGACGGCGCGTCCTCGAGCGCGGCCAGCAGCCGGAACTGCGACGGCGTCAGCCCCGCGCCGGACTGGTCGGCAGCACGCGAACGGGCGTGCCGCACGGCGGCGGCGAACTGCTCCCAGGCGTCGTCGAAACGGGCGCGCTCGGAGTCCTGCTTGACGTCTACCGGGGCTGAGGGCATTCCGATAGCCTAGCTAATGATTAGCCAGGCTATCTATGAGCTACGTCACAGAACGGCTCAGGCCAGGTTCGACCTGCGCGGGTAGACCACCGACGGGTCGGTCAGCACGTTGACCAGCGCCGGCTTGCCGCTCGCGAACGCCCGCTCCAGCGCCGGCTTCAGCTCGCCCGGCTCGCGCACCAGCTCGCCGTGCCCACCGAGCGCCTCGACAACCTGGTCGTAGCGGCACTCCGGCTGCAAGTCCGCCGCGACCGAGTAGCCGTAGAGGAACTCCATCGGGTGCTTCTCGAGCGCCCAGATGCCGTTGTTGCCCATCACCGCAACGACCGGGACGTTGTGACGGACGAGCGTGTCGAACTCCAGCCCGCTGAAGCCGAACGCGCCGTCGCCGAGCAGCAGACAGACCTGGCGGTCCGGGTTCGCCAGCTTGGCCGCCAGCGCGTAGCCGGGACCGGCGCCGAGGCAGCCGTACGGGCCCGGGTCCATCCAGCAGCCCGGCTCGTAGGTGTCGATCACGCGGCCGGCGTAGGAGACGAAGTCGCCGCCGTCGCCGATCACGATCGCGTCGCGGTCGAGCACCTGCGCCAGCTCGTTGTAGAGCCGCATCGGGTGCAGCGGCGCGCGCGGGTCGTTGAGCTCCTCCTGCTCGGCAGCGCGCTTCTCGTTCTCGCCCGCCTGCAGCGCCGTGATCCAGCCGGAGCGGTCCGGCCCGCCGGCCGCCGCCTCGCGCAGCGCGTCGAGCGTCGCCGGCACACCACCGACGAGGTCGACGGCGACCTCGCGCGGATGCGCCCGCTCCGGCGCGCACGAGTCGATCGCGACGATCTTCGTGTCCTCGCCGAACGAGTCGCCGAAGCCGAGCCGGAAGTCCATCGGCACGCCGATCACCAGCGCGACGTCGGCGCCCTTGAGCCCCTGTCCGCGCGCCCGCGAGAAGGCGAGCTCGTGGTCGGCGGGGATGCAGCCGCGGCCCAGCCCGTTGACGAACACGGGGATCCGCAGCTCCTCGGCGATCGCGCGCAGCGCGTGCTCGCCATGGGCCCAGTAGAGACCGGTGCCGGCCATGATCACCGGCCGCTCGGCGCCGCGCAGCAGCTCGGCCGCCGCCTCGACACCCTCGGCCGCCGGGACCAGCAGCGGGTCGACCTCCGACGCCGGACCGTCCGCGTCGACGTCGACGTCCATGAAGACGTAGTCCATCGGGAAGTCGACGAACGTCGGGCCGCCGGGCGGGCCCGCGGCCGCCGCGAGCGACTCGTCCATCAGCGCCGGGATCTCCGCCGTCGAACCGGCCGTCTTGGCGAGCCGCGCCAGCGGCTCGACGAACGGCACGTGGTCGATCTCCTGGAGCGAGCCCATCCCCCAGCGCAGCGCCGGGGCACGGCCACCGAGCACCACCATCGGCGAACGGTTCATCAACGCCGAGCCCATCGGGCTCATCGCATTGGTGACACCCGGACCGGCCGTCACCGCACAGACGCCCGGCTCGCGCGTCGCCTTCGCCCAGCCCTCGGCCGCGAACGCCGCCGACTGCTCGTGACGGGTGTCGACGATGTCGATTCCCTCCTCACGACAGCCGTCGTAGATCGGGAAGATGTGTCCGCCGGAAAGGGTGAACAGCTTGGTCACGCCGTGCGCCTTGAGGCGCTTCGCGATGAGCCTCCCTCCGTGCAGCCTTGCCTCAGTCTCCTGCTCTGTAGCTCCCATCCAACGATCCTAAGCGCTAGCCCTTAGGGTCACTCTTTATGAGCGCGACCACACGCGAGATTCGTCTCGCATCACGACCCGACGGCGAGCCGACCGACGACAACTTCGAGATTGTCGAAACGGCGATCCCCGAGCCGGGCCCCGGCGAGGTCCTGGTCCGCAACAGCTACCTGTCGGTGGACCCGTACATGCGCGGGCGAATGCGTGACGTGAAGTCGTACCTGCCGCCGTTCGAGGTCGGCAAGGTGATGGACGGCGGCGCTGTCGGCCAGGTCGTTGCCTCCAACGACGGCCCGTTCGAGGAGGGCGCCTGGATCCAGCACCAGGCCGGCTGGCGCGAGCACTCGGTCGTCAACGGCGGCTACCCCGCCGACCCGGCGGTCGCGCCGATCTCCACGGCGCTCGGCGTGCTCGGCATGCCCGGCCTGACCGCCTACGCCGGCCTGACCGACATCGCGCCGATCGAGGAGGGCCAGACCGTCTTCGTCTCGGCCGCCGCCGGCGCCGTCGGCAGCGCCGCCGGGCAGATCGCCCGACTGCGCGGCTGCCGCGTGATCGGCAGCGCCGGCTCGCCGGAGAAGGTCGCTTGGCTGACCGACGAGCTCGGCTTCGACGCCGCCTTCAACTACAAGGAGACGCCGGTCGCCGACGCGCTGCGCGAGCACGCCCCGAAGGGAATCGACGTCTACTTCGACAACGTCGGCGGCGATCACCTGTCGGCCGCGCTGGCGCGGATGCGGTTGCACGGCAAGATCGCCCTCTGCGGCGCGATCGCCCAGTACAACGAGGAGAAGCCGCAGCCGGGACCGGACAACTTCCTCGCCGTGCTGCCGCTGCGCCTGACGATCCGCGGCTTCATCGTGCTCGACCACTTCGGCCTGATGCACCAGTTCATCGACGAGGTCGGCGCCTGGGTCCGCTCCGGCGAACTGCGCTACCGCGAGACGATCGTCGACGGGATCGAGAACATGCCGGCCGCCTTCAACGGCCTGCTGTCCGGCGACAACATCGGCAAGATGCTCGTCAAGGTCGGCCCCGACCCCGCCTAGGGCGCTTCGCCGGCGCGGCGCAGCGCCGGCGGCGGCCAGTGGCCGATCGACCGCGGCCGGCTGGCGGCCGCGCCGATGCTGACGACGTTGCCTGGCAGGACGGAGGCGACCGGCCGCGGCGACGCGAACGCCACGTCGAGCACGGCGGTCCCGTGCTCGCGGGAGATCCGGCCGGCCTCGGCGGCGAGCCAGGGCCGCTCCGCCTCGCCGACGTGGCAGGCGGCCAGGAACTGCTCGCCGATCCCGCTGGCGGCGTCGCCGGGATCGACCTCGAGCTGCTCGTGACGGGTGCCGGGCTCACCGGTCGCGCCGGTCGGCCGGATCAGCACCGCCGCCATGTCGTCGGTCACGATCCGCGCCTCGGCCGCGACCCGCTCCAGCAGGTCGCTGGCCGGCGCGGTCGGGCCGAGCTGCTCGACGAAGTCGCCGATTCGTGGCCGGCCAAGGATCCGTGTCGCCTTGCGCGCCTCGGCGAGGCCGTCGGTGTAGAGGCAGACCACCGCGCCCGGCCGCAGCGGCAGCGTCGTCTGGCGCAGGCCGGTCTTGAGGTCGAGCCCGATCGGGGGCGACGACGCGGCGAGGATCGCCTCCGGCCGCTCCGGGCCGACGACCAGCGGCGGCGGGTGCCCGGCGCAGGCGTAGACGAGCGAGCTGGTCGCCGGGTCGTGGACGGCGATCACCGCGGTCGCGAAGACGCCGCCGTCGAGGTGGTGGCTGATCACCGGTCCGGCGACCTGGAGCGCCTCGCGCGGCGCCATGCCCGCCTCCAGATAGGCACGCAGCGTGAAGCGCATGAAGGCGGTCTGCGCGACGGCCTCGCGGCCGTGGCCCGAGACGTCGCCGAGGATGAACGCCGCCCGGTTGCCCGGCAGCGTCAGCGCGTCGTAGAAGTCGCCTCCCGCGCCCATTCCCTCCGACGGCCGGTAGGCGACCGACGTCCGCACGGCGCCGAGCTGTTCGGGAACCGGCGGCAGCAGGGCGCGCTGCAGCACCCCGATCTCCTCGAGCAGGGCAGCCAGCAGCTCATCCGAACCCATGTGTTCGCATCGACGCCCCCCACGAGGCCATGAGAGCCACCAGTTCCCGTCGAACGTACGTCTACCATCGTCTGGCCCGGGTAGCCGAATTGGTCCAGGCAGCGCACTTAAAATGCGCGGCTCTAACGAGCGTGCGGGTTCGAATCCCGTCCCGGGCACTGCATCCAAAGCTCAACCTGACCGCAACAAACGTCCCGCTACCGTGTCTCAAAGGCAGGGAACGGGTACTCCCAGGGTGACGCGTGGAGGCTTCCGCACTAACAAGCCAAGGACTCGCCGGCACGGCCGGGCGGTCACCGCTGCTGAAGCTGCGCAGCGATGAGCAGCTAGTCGCGATGACCCGGCGCGGCAACCAGGCCGCCTTCGAGACGCTCGTTCACCGCTACCAGGGCCGCCTGCTGGCCTTCTGCCAGCACATGCTGCGCTCGAAGGAGGACGCCGAGGACGTCCTGCAGGAGGTCTTCGCCGCCTCCTACAACGCGCTGCTCGCCGACGACCGGCCGATCAACACCCGCCCCTGGCTCTACCGGATCGCGCGCAACCGCTGCCTCAACCACCTGCGCAAGCCGAAGCCGTCGGGCCAAGACTCGATGGACATCTTCGAGCGCGACAACGGCACCTCGACCGCCGACACCGTCCACCGCCGCGAGGAGTTCCGCCAGATCGTCGCCGACGTCGGCCTGCTGCCGGAGACGCAGCGCTCGGCGCTGCTGCTGCGTGAGATCGACGCCCTCTCCTACGAGCAGATCGCCGAGGCGATGGACACCACCGTCCCGAGCGTGAAGTCGCTGC